>NZ_DASXHW010000300.1:0-8106 GCF_036488105.1 Mycobacterium sp.
GTGCCCTCGCTGAGCACGTCGCCGCAGCCGCGCCCGGAGCTCTCCGACTCTGCGCTGGTGTCACGATCGTGGGGGATGGCGCTGGCGACCCTGGTCAGCCGGATCACCGGCTTCGCCCGGATCGTGCTGTTGGCCGCAATCCTGGGTGCGGCACTGTCCAGCGCGTTCACGGTGGCCAACCAGCTGCCGAACCTGGTCGCCGCGCTGGTGCTGGAGGCGACGTTCACCGCCATCTTCGTGCCGGTGCTGGCCCGCGCCGAGAAGGACGACGCCGACGGCGGCACGGCGTTCGTGCGGCGCCTGGTGACCCTGGCCACCACCGTGCTGTTGGGCGCCACCCTGCTGTCGGTGGCCGCGGCGCCCCTGCTGGTTCAGCTGATGCTGGGCCGCAGTCCACAGGTGAACGAGTCGCTGACCATCGCGTTCGCCTACCTGCTATTGCCGCAGGTGATCTTCTACGGCCTGTCCTCGGTGTTCATGGCAATCCTCAATACCCGCAACGTGTTCGGGCCGCCGGCGTGGGCGCCGGTGGTCAACAACGTCGTCGCGATCGGCACGCTGGGCGCCTACCTAGCCGCACCGGGCCAGCTGTCGGTCGACCCGGTGCAGATGGGCAACGCCAAGCTGCTGGTGCTCGGCATCGGCACCACGTTGGGGGTGTTCGCGCAGACCGCGGTGCTCCTGGTCGCCATCCGGCGCCGGCGGATCAGCCTTCGCCCGCTGTGGGGAATCGACGACCGGCTCAAGCGCTTCGGCGCGATGGCCGCCGCGATGGTGTTCTACGTGCTGATCAGCCAGATCGGTCTGATCGTCACCAACCAAATCGCCAGCACCGCAGCCGCTTCCGGCCCGGCCATCTACAACTACACCTGGCTGGTGCTGATGCTGCCCTACGGCATGATCGGCGTCACCGTGCTGACGGTGGTCATGCCGCGGCTGAGCCGCAACGCCGCCGCCGACGACACCGACGCGGTGCTTGCCGACCTGTCGCTGGCCACCCGGCTGACGATGATCACTCTGATCCCGACGGTGGCGGTCATGACCGTCGGTGGGTCGGCGATGGGCAGCGCGCTGTTCGCCTACGGACATTTCGGCGACGTCGACGCCGGTCACCTGGGTGCGGCGATCGCGATGTCGGCGTTCACCCTGCTCCCCTACGCCGTCGTGCTGCTGCAGCTGCGGGTCTTTTACGCCCGCGAGCAGCCGTGGATACCGATCGCGATCATCGTGGTCATCACGGTCGTCAAGATCGCCGGTTCGCTGGTCGCGCCACACCTCGCCGACAACCCCGACCTCGTCGCGGGCTATCTGGGGTTGGCCAACGGCCTGGGCTTCGTGGCCGGCGCGATCGCCGGCTACTTCTTGCTCCGCAACGCGCTGCGGCCTCGCGGCGGTCACCTGCTCGGCGTCGGGGAGGTGCGGACCATCCTGGTCACGGCCACCGCGTCGCTGCTGGCAGGTCTGGTCGCGTACCTGGTGGACGTGCTGACCGGCATGGAGCGGCTCACCGCCTACGGCGGCGGTGCCGGCTCATTGCTGCGGCTGATCGTGCTCGCGGTGATCATGGCGCCGATCGTGGCGGTGGTCATGCTGCGCGCGCAGGTGCCCGAGGCCGTCGCGGCGCTGGCGGTGTTCCGCGGGTGGATCGGTGCGACACCGGCCCGTGGGAATGCCGCACCGCCGGCACCCGCCCGAGTGCCTCCCGTCGGCGCTGCGGTACCCCCTTCGAGCAGGTCAGCCCGCGTCGTCGCTCCCCAACCCGAAGGCGGCGATCAACTGTTACGCTCCGGCATCGTCACGTACCCTGAGCAGAGGAATTCGTCAGCACGGGCCGGATTTCCGGGAGGGGAACCCATCCAGCGCGGGCGTCCGGAGCGACCGACCGAGGAGGGGACGGAGAGAGGACCGGGGATGACTGACGGATCATCGGACAGGGCTTCAGCCAATGCTGTCACGGGCTCCGCATCGTCACCCGCGGCCGACGATTTCCAGCCCGACGTCCCCACCGATCTCCAGGTCGGCACCGTCGCGGCGCCGAAAGCCTCGCCGCCGACCAGCGGCGAGTCGTCCAACCCCGATCTCGAGACCACCGCGTTCGGCGCCGCCAACCCGATCGAGTTCGACGCGCCGAGCTCGCCTAGATCCGACTCGGCTGCCCCGTTAGACGAACAGCAGCTGGTCCCCGGTGCCAGCATCGCCCGCGGTCGTTACCGGCTGCTGGTCTTCCATGGCGGGGCGCCGCACACCCAGTTCTGGCAGGCACTGGACACCGCGCTGAATCGGCAGGTGGCACTGACTTTCGTCGATCCGGACGCATCGCTTCCCGACGAGCAGCTCCGCGAGATCCTGGCTCGCACCATGCGGCTGAGCCGCATCGACAAAATCGGCATCGCCCGAATTCTCGATGTCGTTCACACCGGCACCGGCGGCCTGGTGGTCAGCGAATGGGTGCGGGGCGGTTCGCTGCAGGAGGTGGCCGACACCTCGCCGTCGGCCGCGGGCGCATCGCGTGCGATGCAAACCCTGGCCGCGGCGGCCGAGGCGGCCCACCACGCCGGCGTCGCGCTGTCGATCGACCATCCCAGCCGGGTTCGGGTCAGCATCGAAGGCGATGTCGTGCTGGCCTTCCCGGCGACGATGCCGGACATCAGCCCCGAAGACGACATCCGCGGCATCGGCGCCGCGTTGTATGCGTTGCTGGTCAACCGGTGGCCGCTGCCCGAGTCCGGCGCACCCAGCGGGATGGCGCCGGCACCGCGGGATTCCGCCGGCCAACCGCTCGAGCCCAGCGCCATCGACGCCGAGATCCCGTTCCAGATCTCCGCGGCGGCCGCCCACTCGCTGCAGGGCGATGGTGGGATACGTAGTGCAGCAACGCTTTTGAATCTGCTCCAGCAGGCGACGGTGGTGGCCGACCGTACCGAGCTACTCGCCCCCATCGGTGACGGCGCTCCCCCGCCGTCGCCGCCGCGTCCGAGCCGGGCCCCCACACCCGACATCGACGACGCGCACGCTCGCATCCGCCGACGCCGCGCCATCACGATCTGGGTTGGCGCCGGCGCCGCGGTGCTCCTGGTCGCGCTGCTGGTCTTGGCCTCGGTGATCACCCGGATGTTCGGCGACGTTGCTGGTCTCGACAAAGACCAGCTCGGCCTCAACGGCCCCTCGACCAGCTCCAGCGCCGGCGCGGCGGCGGGCAGCATCGTCAAACCGGTGAAGGCCACGGTGTACTCCCCCGGCGGTGAAGCCGACAACCCCGGGCAGGCCGGCCAGGCGATTGACGGCAACCCTGCCACGTCGTGGGACACCGACACCTACCATGACGCGGTCCCGTTCCCCGGTTTCAAGAGCGGTATCGGCCTACTGCTGCAGCTACCGCAACCCACCGTGGTCGGTGCGGTCAACGTCGACGTCCCCAGCACCGGGACGAAGATCCAGATCCGCTCATCGGCGACGGCGACACCGGGCAAGCTCGAGGACACCACCGCGCTGACGCCGCCGGTCTCGGTGCACCCGGGCCACAACAGCATTCCGGTCAACGCGTCATCGCCCACATCGTATGTGCTGGTGTGGATTTCGACGATGGGCAACACGAACGGCGCCAGCCGCACCGGACTCTCCGAGGTCACGGTTCAGGCCAAGTCCTGACAGGCCTCAGCGAGTGAAGTGCCGGGCATCGGGTCATTGGTTACTGTCCGGCGATGGGCCCCACGCAGGTTCGGCAGCAACGTCGCGGACAACGTAGCGACGCCGAACTGTTGGCGGCTCACGTCGCGGGCGACCGCTATGCCTTCGAGGAGTTGTTCCTCCGCCACCACCGCCAACTGCACCGGGTCGCCCGGCTGACCAGCCGCAGCGCCGAGGATGCCGAAGACGCGCTGCAGGAGGCGATGGTCTCGGCGCACCGCGGCGCCGCATCGTTTCGGCAACACGCCGCGGTGAGCAGTTGGCTGCACCGTATCGTGGTCAATGCTTGCCTGGATCGGCTGCGCCGCAACAAGGCTCACCCGACCACTGTCCTCGACGACCGCTATCCGGTGCCGGATCGGACGGCGCAGGTCGACACGGCGATCGCCGTGCAGCGGGCACTGATGCGGTTGCCTGTCGAGCAGCGCGCCGCGGTGGTTGCCGTTGACATGCACGGCTATTCGGTCGCCGACACCGCCCGGCTGCTCGGGGTCGCCGAAGGCACCGTCAAGAGTCGCTGCGCGCGGGCTCGGGCCCGGTTGGCCCTTATCCTCGGCTACCTGCACTGCGACACCCAGCGGCCGGCCGGCTAGCAGCCATTCACGTCCGAACCGGATGAGCGGCACGCCGGGAGGGCTGTCTGCGGCGCCTTCGCGCAGAAGCGGTTTCGATCGCTGCTCGTCGCAGTCTCATCGGCCGGTTTACGTCACCCGAGTGGACCAATCTCATATGGCATTCGGGTTGACGATGACGGAGACTGGCGGGGATGGCTGACGACGAGCGCGACGATCCGCCGCTGACCGTCGATTCCCTCGCCGACCTGCAGGCCGGGCTGCACGACGACGACACTGCCGCCCGGCTGCGCAAGAAGGTCCGCACCGATCCCGATGCCCAGCAGACCGTGGATGCGCTGAACCGGGTCCGCGGTGACGTCGCCGCGCTGAGCAGCGACGGGGCGTCGGCACCCGAGGTCGACCCCGCAGTCGTCAACCGGATTGGGGCCGCGCTGCGCGCGCAGCACGCCATCCGGCGGGGCGGCCTCCCCCGCTCGGGACGGCTGGCCGTCGCCGCGGCCGGGTTGATTGCCGTCGCAGTCGCCGCCTGGCTGGGAACCCGGGCGCTGATCACCGCACCCGCGTCGATAACGAGCAGGCCAACCACCATCGAACACATCACCGTCTCGCGGCCGCCGCTATCCATTCCGCTGTCGGATCAGCAGATCCTCGCCCTGGTCGACCACGAGCCGGATTTCGGCCCGCTGACCGATCCGCGTCGCCGCGCGTCATGCCTGTCCGGTCTGGGCTACCCGACGAACGCCCGAGTGCTGGGCGCCCGGCCGATCGACATCGCCGGGCATCCGGCCGTTCTTCTGGTGCTGCCCGGCGACGGGCCCGGCGATGTCCAAGCACTTGCGGTGGCGCCGACCTGCAGTGCAGCCAACACCGGCCTGTCGGCTGACAGGATCGTCACCCGGCCGTAGTGTTCGCGGGAACAGCACCGCCTACGCTGGCGTTCCAGTGCTTTGAAGTGGTTCCCAGTACCCGAAAGGTTGGTATGAGTTCCTCAACCAGCGCCGTTCACGACGTGATCGTCATCGGTTCCGGACCGGCCGGCTACACCGCGGCGCTCTATGCGGCGCGCGCACAACTGGCACCGGTGGTCTTCGAGGGAGTCTCGTTCGGTGGGGCCCTGATGACCACGACCGAAGTGGAGAACTATCCCGGATTCCGTGACGGGATTATGGGTCCCATATTGATGGACGAGATGCGGGAGCAGGCGCTGCGTTTCGGCGCCGATCTGCGCATGGAGGACGTCGAATCGGTGTCGCTCGACGGCCCGGTCAAATCCGTCACCACCTCCGAAGGCGAGACCCTGCACGCCCGCGCCGTCATTCTGGCGATGGGGGCCGCGGCACGGTACCTGCACGTGCCCGGTGAGCAGGAGTTGCTCGGCCGCGGTGTGAGCTCGTGCGCCACTTGCGATGGCTTCTTCTTCCGCGACCAAGACATCGCCGTGATCGGTGGCGGCGACTCGGCGATGGAAGAGGCCACCTTCCTGACGAAGTTCGCCCGCAGCGTGACCCTGGTGCACCGCCGCGACGAGTTCCGGGCCTCCAAGATCATGCTCGACCGGGCCCGCGCCAACGACAAGATCAGGTTCGTCACCAACAGCGTCGTGGTCTCCGTCGAAGGCGAGTCCACGGTGACCGGCTTGCGGCTGCGCGACACCGTGACCGGCAACGAATCCACTTTGCCGGTGACCGGGGTGTTCGTCGCGATCGGCCACGACCCACGCTCCGCGCTGGTGCGCGGTGCGGTCGATCTCGACTCGGACGGCTACGTGCTGGTCAAAGGCAACTCGACCTATACCTCGGTCGACGGCGTGTTTGCCGCGGGCGACTTGGTCGATCACACCTACCGACAGGCGGTCACCGCCGCGGGCACCGGTTGTTCGGCGGCCATCGACGCCGAGCGCTGGCTGGCCGAGCACGCCGAGGCGGGCAAGCGCACACAAACCAAATCCGCCGGAGCACCGGCGACAGCGTCCCTTTGATTGGAGTACAGACGATGACACACACCGAATCCGCAGGCGCACCTGTAGATGTTTCCGACGCGTCGTTCCAAACCGACGTGTTGGCCAGCAATACGCCTGTGCTGGTTGACTTTTGGGCAACCTGGTGTGGACCGTGCAAGATGGTCGCGCCGGTGCTGGCGGAGATCGCCGCCGAAACCGCCGGCCAGTTGACCGTCGCCAAACTCGACGTCGACGCAAACCCCGAGACCGCACGCAACTTTGACGTGGTCTCGATCCCGACGCTCATCCTGTTCAAGGACGGCGAACCGGTCAAGCGGATCGTCGGCGCCAAGGGCAAGGCGGCGTTGCTGCGCGAGCTTTCCGACGCCGTTCCCAACGTCGGCTAGCTGCCCAGAGATCGACGCGCCTTGCCTGGCGTTTTCCCGAAAACCTTAAGCGTCTGAGACAATACCGCCAGGCCTGTCAAACAGTCGGCAGAGCTTTCTATCACCGGCTCACCGGAGGCCCTTGGAATGTCGAGACCGCATCGCGGCGACGGCGAGGCGCTGCGCCGTGGTGACCGTAACGCCGCGGTCACCGACATCCGGGCTGCGCTGACCGCGCTGGGCCATCTGGATGGCGCGGATGCGGACTTGAGCACCGGAAAGCACATCGCGATCGACGTATTCGACGAGGAGCTCGACCACGCGGTACGGGCGTTTCAGCAGCACCGCGGCCTGCTCGTTGACGGTATCGTCGGCGAAGCCACCAACCGGGCGCTGCGGGAAGCGTCCTACCGGTTGGGTGCGCGCACCCTGCACCATCAGTTCGGTGCGCCGATGTACGGTGACGACGTCGCCACCTTGCAGGCCAGGCTGCAGGATCTCGGGTTCTACACGGGGTTGGTCGACGGCTATTTCGGCTTGCAGACCCACAACGGCTTGATGTCCTACCAACGCGACTACGGCCTCTACGCCGACGGCATCTGTGGCCCGGAAACGTTGCGCTCCTTGTACTTTCTCTCCTCAAGGGTGACCGGCGGCTCGCTGCACGCCATTCGCGAAGAGGAGCTGGTGCGCCGATCGGGCCCGAAGTTGTCGGGCAAGCGGATCATTATCGATCCGGGTCGCGGCGGCACCGACCACGGGTTGATCGCACGCGGCTCCGCAGGACCAATCAGCGAGTCAGACATCTTGTGGGACTTGGCAAGTCGCCTCGAAGGCCGGATGACGGCAATCGGCATGGAGACATTCCTGTCCCGGCCGACCAACCGCAGCCCGTCGGATCACGAGCGCGCCGCGACCGCCAACGCCGTGGGCGCCGACCTGATGCTCAGCCTGCGCTGCGAGACCCAGGCCAGCCCGTCGGCCAACGGAGTCGCATCGTTCCACTTCGGGAACTCGCACGGTTCGGTGTCGACCATCGGCCGGAATCTCGCCGACTTCATTCAGCGAGAAGTGGTGGCGCGCACCGGTTTACGGGATTGCCGCACCCATGGCCGGACCTGGGATCTGCTCCGGCTGACCCGGATGCCCACCGTCCAGGTCGACGTCGGCTACATCACCAATCCGCATGACCGCGAGCTGCTGGTCACCACGCAGACCCGCGACGCGATCGCCGAAGGAATCCTGGCGGCGGTCAAGCGGCTTTACCTGCTCGGCAAGAACGACCGGCCCACCGGCACCTTCACCTTCGCGGAACTGCTCGCTCACGAGTTGGCGGTGGAGCAGGCCGGTCGGGTCAGCGGCTCCTAGCCGACGACGCCGCCGACGCTCCCGCCGCTACCGGCTGTTGCAACGCCGCACTCTCCAGCAGCCGCTCCAGGGCCGCCTCGACTTCGGCCTTCCAGCCCAGCCCCTTGTCCAGCTCGAGCCGCAGCCGCGGGAAGTACGGATGCGGCGCCAC
>NZ_DASXHW010000317.1:0-15129 GCF_036488105.1 Mycobacterium sp.
TCTCCCCAGCGTAGGGGCCTCTTCGTTATCTCACGCTTAAGTTCTTGACAGCTAGCACATATCTTTCTGGCCGCCTTAACGGGCTGACCCGAATTTGTCTCACTTTGAAACAAGAAGCCCGGCGCGTCCGTTTGATAAGCGGACTCGCCGGGCTCTTTTTGTGTTTCTATCCACGTTAGGGTCGCATAACTTTAGCTGCGACCCAGCGCAACCAGGTGGGGGCGTTCCGACGGGGACCACCCCTCCGCCTTCAACGCGATCGCAGCCTTCCGACCGGTCGTCGCCTCGCACCCCACCAGGCGGGCCGCGTCGGTGCCGTTCAGGTCGATGCCCGCGTTCCAGGCGTTCTGTAGCAGCGCCTTCACCCGGTCGCCCTTCTTCCCCGGGGGGAGTGCCGCGACGAGATCCTCGAGCTTGGGGTTGGCCGCCAGTAGCTCTGTGACCTGCGGGTTCCCGTTGTTCACGCGGGGAGATTCACTCCGCACTGCCGCGGGGGTTGCGCGGGTTTCACTGCGGGATTCACGGCGGGATTCCCGCGCGATCCGCGCCTGTTCCTGTGCCGCCAAATTGGCGTCGGTCTCGGCCTGGAGTTGCTCCATCTTCCGGTCGTGGGCCGCCTGGTCCGCTTCCTGCTGACGCGCGAACTGCTCGTCGTTTAGACGTTTCTGCTCCATGTTCTGCGCCACAGCGCGTCGGGCTTCCGCGCTGAGATGCACCTCCAGTGCCTTGTCCATGGTTTCCAGGGTGGTGACCCGGGCGTACACCGCAACAGGGATACAGCCGGCGATGATGGCGATGACGTAGGCGACCACATTGGTGGCAACTTCCATGCCTGGTTCGGGGACGGACGGCTGGTGTTGTTGCACGAACAGCAGCATGTGCAGGATGTTGAACAAGGTCACCACCGGCAGGATCATCCGGCGGGTGCCCTTTGCGTGCCGCCGCAGCGGCCACTGCTGGCTGTCGGGGAGCTCGGCGTCCACCGCGAACGGGGTCACATACAGGACGGCAAGGTCGACGATGGCGGGGTACAGCCACGCCGGCCACCACGGCATCCCGATCCACGTGAGTACTTCGTGGGAGCCGTAGGACACCCAGCCCAGGATGACGACGGTGATGCCCTGGAGCACTAAGCGGCGCAGCCACCTGGTGCGCTCCGCTGGGGGCTCGGCCAACGCGTGGCTCATGCGGCTTTCTCCTCGGCTAGGAGCGCTTTGCCGTGATCAACGTGGTACTTCACGGTGTCCCAGTGGATGCCGATTTCGGCGTCGGCTTTCCGGTAGCTGACCTTCCCGGGGCCGGGGGCGTTCACCACGGCCAGGCCGACGTCGAGGCTGTCCCTAGCGGCGTCGAAGATGTGGTGTAGCCCGCGGATGCGTTCGATGTTCGCGTCGCGCTCGTGGGATGGGGTTTGGCGGGCGTAGTTGCGGATTGCTTCGACGATTTTGGCGGCTGCGGCGTCGGGGGTGCCTTTAGCGCGGGGGAGTGAGGCCACAGTTCGGCGCCCTTCGGTGTCGGGGTATGCCGGACAGCGTATGGCGGTGTGGGCTATCGCTATAGCCGACACGCCGCAGTCATCGGGCTTCACCAGCGCGGCGGGTCCGGTACAGCAGTGACACCCATGTCCCGATGGTCGGTTCGTCCCACCCGGCCATCCACTCGATCATCTTTCGGTCGTACTCGCCCAGTTCCACCCCGGCCAGGGCTTCGGAGATGGCGGCGATCCGGTCGGCACGGATCGAGGCCCGCCGCCGCTTGGCGTCTGGGTCGAACGGTGCAGCTGGTGGCCGCTGCTCGAACGGCGGCCGGATGCTCACCGGCTCCTCGTTCAGGGGGCCCATGGCGCGTTCGGGGAGTTTAGGCATCAGAGACTCCTGCTCCAGTTGGTCGGTCAGCTTTGGGGCTATCGCCGTAGCCGACACGCCGCAATCACAGACTGCGGTAGCGGTCGGCGACCTTAGTGAGGATCTCGCGGGCCTCGGGTCCATATTTGGCGAGAGCTTCCAGTTCATTGGTCAGCTCGACGTACTGCCGAATGTCGCGCGCCTCCTCCAGGAACGCAGTGTTCGTCAGGGTGCCGACCACGACGAACCGCTCGTCGTAGAGGTCCCAGGAGTGCAGTGGGGCCACCTTGGCGGGCTGTCCGAACGGGACGATGCCCACCCTCGCATTGACGCGGTAAGTGGCCACAGAAATGCGGTCGATCTGCTCCAGCATCACGGCCGGCGGCCCAAGTGCCCAGCCCAGCGCACCCTCGGTGAGGAGGATCAGCCACCGCCGAGGCTCAGTGTCCTTGTCTAGGAGGAGCTGCCGCTCAAGGCGCCCGGCGATCGCGCGCTCCGTGTCCTCGGCGCCCCAGCCTGCGGACTCCATGAGCGTCCGGGCGTAGCCGGGGGACTGGAGTAGGCCGGGAATGATATTGGGGGAGAACTCGCGAATGAGCGCGGAGTTCCGCTCGACGCGGCCGATGCGTGCCTGGATCGCGGCCGGGTCACGGTAGGCGACGACGCGCTTGTTTTCCGCCTTGACGTCTCGTGCCATGCTTAGGATTCGGCGCCGCTCGGCGGCGGGAACATTGAACGCCTCAGCCAGGGCGACAACGTCGGCCTCGGTTGGCACCTGCTTACCGGCGAGGAGTCGGGACACCTTCGATGCAAGGAGCCCGGTCTTAGCCGCTGTCTCCTTGCCGGACAGGCCAGCAGCCGCTTGCGCATCTCGCAGGCTTTGCGAGAGCGCGTCGCGGCCGCCGGTCTGTCCGTTCGCCATCGTGCTCCTGATCAGGCGGCCATGCGTCCGTCGCGGTGAAACTCCGGGTGCTTGGCCCACCACTGGTCGAACGGGGTGGCCATGGCCCAGGCGAGTTCCGCGACAGTCGCGTAGGGGTTGGTTGATGCGCTGGGCGCGGATACGGCGCCCACGTAGGTGCCGTCCTCGGTGTAACGCATCTCGACAGCCTCCAGGCCGTCGATCACGTAGAAGTCGCGGGCGGTGAAGAACCGTGCGGCCTCCGGGTAGGCGGTGGTGTCAAGAATCCGTACGTCCATTCCTGCGCGCACGTTGTAGGCGTAGCACCACTCGAACTGGTACCGCAGGTAGTCGTTGAGCGGCAGGTTCACGATGTGGACATTCCGCCAGATCTTGCCAGCGGCCCGGTCGTCACGGAGTTGCCGGTACCAGGGTTCCCGGTACGGCGAAATGGGTGTGGCGTCTCCGTTGACGTACCGCAGGTAGTCCTCGTCGTCAGATGGCACCCCGTAGTACTCCAGGGTCTGGACGCGCAGGAGGTCCGCGCGGTGCCGCTCGCCCAGGTAGTCGCCGAGGTCTGGGATGTCTGAGCCAACGAACTCGGGGGCGATCCGCCGGGCTTCGCTCTCGGTCCAGTGGATCCGGGCCTCGTTTTCGGGCAGGGTTGGGTCTTCGACGACCTCGCCGATCATCTCTATCCCCCCCTCGTCCGAACGTTCGATCGTGGGGCAGCTAGGGCCCGTACCGCAGAACACGTTCCTCAAGACCTTGTTCATCGGGGTCTCCCTCCCGAACCGGATGCGCCTCAGCCAGTGTTCCCGCTGCGTACCGATCTCGTCAAACAATAGCTTGCGGATTGCGATCTGACAATGCAACACTGTGGGCAGCTCGGGGTCGCCAGCTGGCCTAGGACCCGGGATCTCCCTCCCCGGTGGAAGCCCTGGCGACTCTGAGCAACCACCGACCTCCTCGTAGGAGCTGCACTGATGAGTCTGACCGCCGCACAGACCGCCCCCACCCCAACGCCCGCGGCGTCCCCCTTGGCCGGCAGGGACGCCGCGGGCACCGGACTCACCGTTGTTGAGGGTGCGCACTGGTCCGAACGACTGGGCACATACCGGACGGCGGGGTTGAGCGACGGATGGCCGCTGGCAGTGCCGTTCATCGGCACCCCGATCGGGTTGGTGCTGAATCATGTGATCCGGGACGGTGATTGGTCGGCGCTTCTGTACTCCGCCGTGGCGCTGATGGTGCTGCTCATCGTGGCGAGCCTGTTGGTTGAGCAGGTTGCGAAGGTGCAGAAGCGGCAGCGCCGGTTGAGGAAGGCCGATGGGCGTACTCGCTGACTTTTTGCGGGGTGTGGGGGTGGGCGCTGCGGGTGGGCGTCCGCCCCCTCGTTGTGATGCGTGCGGTAAGCGGATTTCGTTTTGCCCCCAGGCGTGTGGGTTTTGCATAGCTTGCTGCACTGGTCACGACGATGATGAGCGGGTTGAGGCGCAACGTTGGGGGTGGCGCTAGTGGTGACCCGAGTCAAGGCGCGTAAGAAGTCGCCGTCGTTGTCGAAGTTGTCGAAGATGGGTGCGGTTGAACTGTTCGGCTTGGGCCTGGGGTTGGCGTTGCGGCACGCGGTCAAAGCTGCGTGGCGGTTCCGTGCCGGGCTGATGCCGCTGTGGTGGTGTGTGGCGTTCCTGGTGGTCGGGTGGGCGGGGTCGGGGTGGTCGCAATACTGGGCTGTCCCGATCAGCCTGGGCCTGGTCGTGGCATCCGTCCTGTGGTTCGTGGGGGAGAAGCTGTCACCGCACGCCCAGTACTTGTGGCTGCACCTAGTGCCGTCGTCGTTGGATGACGGCAAACAGGGCGTGTTGGACCGCCCCACCGAGCGCGGGTACCTGTGCCTGCTGTTCCTCGGTGGCGGTAGTTGGTTGTCGGCGCGGATGCAGTACGGCTGGACCCCGGACGTTCAGATGGGATTGCTTGCCCTGCTCGCGGCGCTTGGTGTGCCGTGGTGGTGGCACCGGGGTTTCCGCCGCCGTAAGCCTGTGAATGTGTGGGCGCGGCGGTGGAAGCGCGTGGAGGGCTGCGAAGACTTAAAGCCGTGGCACGGGAGCCGCGTCACGGAGGTAACGGGGAACCGTAAGGCCACCACCTTGGAGGTCCGGTTGCGGCCGTCGCTGACGGTTGGACAGGTCGGTAGCGATGCTGTGCGGGTGGCGTCGACTCTCGGCCTGCGCCCTGGGGCGGTCACGGTTGCGGTTGACAAGGCCGCCGCCCGGCGGGTTTTGGTGCGGGTCGTGCCGCGCGACCCGTGGAACGGTGCACTGATCCACCCGTTGCCACCGGTCGGGTCGATGCTGCTGTCTAAGACGCCCACGCCGATAGTCGGCAAGTATGAGGATGCCTCCGAGGATCGCCTCAAGATTGGGCAGCACCTCCTGGCGGTTGGTGCCACCGGCTCCGGGAAATCTGCCTTCCTTGAATCTTTGCTCGCCTGGATTTTGGCCTACGCGGACGCCCGGGTCATCGCAGCCGACTTGGCGTCCGGCGCAACTTTCGGGATCTGGGAGTCCGTGTTCGCCGCCCCGTTGGCCACGGATGTGCGTGCCGCGCTCGATCTGGTTTGGCGGGTCTTCCGGGTCATCGAGTACCGCGAGGGTCTTCTGTCGCAGATGAAGCGGGAGGGCCAGCTGATCGACGTGCTCGAGCCGTCCCCGGACATGCCGTGGCTGTTTTTCATCATTGATGAGTTCCCGGATCTGATCAAGGCGGCGAAGCAGGACAAGCTGGATGTGATCACGGTGTTGGAGCGGTTGGCGAACAAGGGTCGCAAGGTCGGTGTGTGGTTGATCTTGGGTGCGCAGAACCCCACCGTCACAGATGTGGGGTCGACGGAGCTGCGCGGCGCCCTCACGGGAACCATCGGGCTGGGCCTGTCACAGCAGCAGTCGAAAACGCTGTGGGGGTCAGATCGGGCTGAGGGGTGGGACTCCACACCGCTCACCATCGGCACCTACCTGTTGCGCGACCGGGACGCCACACACCAAACCCCGAGGGTGGCGAAGGGCTTGTACGTGCCGGCCCGCCAGCGCCTTGATTTGATCCGTGCGGCGTCGGCCAAACGCCAGCCGCTTGATCACCAGTCGGCCGTGATTCTCGCGGGAAACACTGCGGCTGTCCCGCTCGGTGATACCGCGCGCACGGGGGCTTACCAGGAAGTTTCACCCCCTGAGGGGGCGTTCCCGCGCCTCCGTGTTGTGCGTGAAAATCACGCAGCTCAGCGCGTGATTCCCCCAGCGCCGGACCCTGTGATTCCCCCGAAGCCTGTGGGGATGTCGCGCCGTGAATCCTTGGCCGTTCTGGACGCGAAGGTGCTTCACGAGGTGCCCCCGTCACATCAGGGCAGCATCGGTGCGTCGGCTATCGCGGCGCAGTTGGATGTGACTCGGGACAAGGTGAATCGGTCGTTGGGGCGGCTTCAGAAGGCTGGCAAGGTGGCCCCGAATGGTGACGGAGAGTGGTGGTCTCCGTAGGGCGTGTTATGCTGGCAGCCTCGCGCGTGCGCACGCGCACCGGCGCGCGTTACGCGCGAGGCAGATCCGCACCGCACAGCCGCACGCAGTGCCTAAGCCCTGACGGTAGCGGGCCAGTGCGATGGTCACCCACAGCGACAACAGCCCGGCCGATGTTCTCGGCCGGGCTGTGTGCTGTCAGGTGTGCGCGTGGTCAGCGCCGCCACCACGGGCGGCTCGTGTCAGCTGTGAACTTCCATGCTGGCTCACCTGAGGCTGGGCCAGGGAAGTGCCACTCGTCCTCGTGGTCAGCGGGCAGGATGCACGGTGCGCCGCCGTGCCATCTCATGCCGCACAGGTGCGGGTTGGTGCCGCGAGCTCGGCGTGGGGCGCGGCCGTGAATCTCGCCGTTGGCATTCACTCTTGGCCCGCGTGAATCACGCCGGGTTTTCACGCTCGGGTTTTTCCAGGTTCCTCGGAAGTCGGCGACCCCGGGACCGTCGATGCTGTACCGGCCGCGGGTGTTGAACGTTGCGCCGAGGAGGTTGAACGACAGGGACCATCCGCTGTGGAGGAACCCCCGGATGAGACCGGACGGTCCGGGGCCGTCTTGTTTGCCTCGGCTGAGGTTGAGGACAACACCGAAGGCCCGGCCGCCGAAGAGGCGGATGCGTTTGCGGGGTGACCAGCGGGGGCGGCTGACGCTCACTGGACTGGTGCGGCGATTTGCTGGGTGACGTCCACGGCCCAGACCCAGGCGGGGCGGAGTGTGTTAACGATCCACGCCGGGTCGCCGTTGTGAATCTTCGCCTCGACCACGACGAAGATGACGAGCAGGACCGCCGCCCATGTCGCGCTCCGGATCGCATGCGTCATTCGTGGTGCCTCTCGTTAGGGTCCGTCAGGGGGCAGGTCCGTTCGGTTTGTGTCGTCCAGTCGGCCCGTTGCCAGTCGGGCTCCTCGCCGGGTGTCCAGCCGGCGAACTCCCAGTGGCGCCCACAGCCGGGTTGGTCGCATTCCCAGACCGATCCGACCTGCTCATGGCTGATTCGCGGCATGGTGCAGTCGTGGACCAGCTTCACCCAGGGCATCAGGCGTCCTCCTCGTCGTCGCAGGTGCAGTCGCAGTCGCCGCAGTCTTCGCAGTGGTCTTCGCCCGGCACCCCGCACTCTTCGCAGGGGCGGTCGTCGGCTTCGAGATAGGCGGGTGTGGCGTTGTCGTAGTCGCGTTGCGCGGCGGTGAACCAGTCACCCATCGCTGACCTCCTTAGAAGTACGCCAGTTGGCATGCGTTGACACCGGGTTGAATATCGGGCGTGACCCCGCCGGTCTGGAAGTCGGCCTCGACCTGCTGCTCGGACAGGTTCTGTTCCATGTAGCCCAACACGCAGCCGCAGTACGCGGCCCGCGCCCGCAGTTCGCAGCTGTATAGGAACGAGTTCTCGAAGTAGATGCCGAAGGCGCCGGTCGGGCGGTACGCGGCACAACCGGTGAGCAGCGTTGTGGCGATGGCGCAGGCGACGAGCAGTCCGACGCGCTTCGTGGTGGTCATGGTCAGTGTTCCCGTTCTTGGTGGCGCCACATATCGGGGTAGGTGTCGAAGTGTTGCCGGCACCCGGGGTACTGGCAGATGACGGTGTGGTCGGGTTGGCGTTGGTCGCGGAGGCTTTGCAGCCACTTCCGTAGGCCGGTCAGGGTTGTGGTCATGCGCCGAACTTCTGTGGGTGTCGCCGGATGTACTCGCCGATCAGGGCGCAGATCAGGTACCAGACGGCCACGAAGATGAACCAGCCCAGGCTGAAGCGCATGTAGACGGCGGCGAGGATTGCTAGGGCTACGGAGCCGGCCAGGAGGCGAAACCATGGCATGTTGGGACCCTTCTATGCGGCGTCGGCGGGGGCGTCGATGCTTACGCAGCCGCCCGTGGTGGGGTCGTATGTGTGCAGGTAGGACCAGGTGTAGAGGGGTTCACCGTCTGGGCGCACGCTGACGATGTGTCCGAGCCGGATGAATTTCTCGGTGCCGATCGGGCTGTAGCAGCGTTCGCAGATTGCCTGCATGGTGCCTCGTTTGGTGGCCGGTCGGGGTGGTTGACCGGGTATGGAACGTACTATAGCCCGCACCTTAGGTACGGTCAATGCCTAACTGGGGGCAACGCCAAAAACGCCGCACCGCCATCAGGTGCGACAGAAGGTGCCCGCGCCGCACCCTCCTCCTCCAGATACTCCGCCGCCGCGATGATCAGATCGGCGGCCTCTAGCAGGTCTTCGTGGACGGCGACGAGCCGCTCCGGGGAAGTAGAGGCGATCACGGTGGCGTTGTAGGCGATCTGCCGTGCCAACTCCCCCAGAGGAACATGCGCGTATGCGTGATCAGTCACGGCGCCTCCTCGTCCAGTTGTGGTGTCGGATCCCCTGGGTTGTGGATCACAACCCACTTGTCGGTGGGCACATGCGCGACACACGGGTAGTCGCCGCCCTTGCACACCCACTGCTGCCCGGCTGGCATCCCCCCCTCATCGGCAACCGCAACCGTTACCTTCGGCCGCTCCGTTGTGAACCCGCTGATCCGCATCGATTCTGGCGTTCCGCCGGGAAAGTCAGTCACGGTGTCTCCTCGGCGGCCGGATGGTGCTTCAGATGCCACCCGCAGCGGGGGCAGAACGGGATAGACAACCGGTACTCCCCGGGGATGCCCATGAACTCCTCACACACCAAACCCTGGCGCCCACACGGGCACTCAGGGTCGCCACAACCCGGGGAGTAATCGACACCACGCACCCTCTCGGTGTTCACGTCGGCCTCTTCACGGCGGTGGTGAGTTTCTCCATCAGCTGCTCCGCCTCGGTCCAAACCAACTCGTCCGCCGGGATTTTAATTGCGTCCCAGTGCTCGACCAGCTTGAACACGATCCCCCACACCTCCGGGGAACGTTTGATGTTGAACTCCCACAACGCCGAAGGGTCAGTGGCGCAGTGAGCGCAGCGGATGGTCATTTGGTCGTCATCCATCGTGCGCGGCCCACCACAGCGAGGACAGGGATCGGCACCTGTTTCGGTCACGGTGTCTCCTGCGGCGGCCATCAGTGTTTCCAATCCCAGGTGATGTCACACGTACACCCGACAATGCGGCCATTGCACGCCCAGCAGCCGTCGCACGTGCACGGGTCGTCTGGGCCGTGCGGGAACGCCTCTTCCTCGGTCACGACGTCTCCTCATCAGCCAGTTTGTAGGTGCCGGCGATCTGCTCATCAGTCATGAACCCGATCACCGCCGTCACGCAGCATTCATGCCCAAACGTTGACACCACCACCTGGTAGCCGTGTTTGAGTTCCATCCACGGCAGATGCGGAATGTTCGGCAGCGTGACCGGCTGTTGACCGCTGAACAGGAGAATGTCCGCGCGGTCGTTGTCGTGGACCTCAAGCACAACGCCGGGGTAGTGGGCCGGCGCGGGAAGTTCCGGCGCCCAACTCTTCCTCACGGTGTCTCCCCCTCATGGCACTCTTGACAACGGCACGCTGCGACCTTGGCCCGCAGTGCCGTTACCTCCCCGCGAAGAACCCAAGCCCAACCCGGCGTCGTCGCCCTCCTTGGGCGGGTTTGCAGGGGAGGAGGGTGCAGGGTGGGGTGCAAATTTGGTTCGCCGAGTGCGCTGACCAAAAGGTCGTCGGCGGTGACCCCGAAGATCCGGGACAACGCCAGCAGCTCATCCAAGTGCGGCGTGCGGTTCCTGCCGCGCTGGATGCGGCTGACGGTGTCGTTGGTCCAGGTGGTGTGACCGGCGTTGACCATGGCCTCGGCCAACTCCTTCTGCGTGATGCCCGCCTGCAAGCGCAGCTCCCGTATGGCGTTCCCGACACGGCGTTTGACACTGTCCAAGTCCAGGTCGGGTTTGGTGCGTCCGTAGCGGACACCGCGGCGGCGTAGCTCCTGCTCCCTGCTCAACTGCTCCCGACTCAAGGCGTGTCCGCCCAGTCGCGGGCCAGGATGTAGGTGTCGCACGGCCAATACACCTCTTCGAACTCGTAACCCTCCGGCCGGCACTCCATGCACACATGCCGGTGGGTGTAGCTGCTCACCACCTCCGGGTAGTGCAGAGCGAGGACGGCACGGCGAAGATCGTTCGGGCCCTCAAGGTTGGCGGCGTGTTCAGCCGCCACAGCCCGTTTCTTCTCCTCGAACTCCGCCGCCTCACGTTCCCGATCAGCCTTCGCTGCCCGCTCCCGGGCAGCGTCACGACCCGGGGAGTACTTGATGCTCAGGATTTGGCTGTGCCCGAGTGGTGGGTTCTTCAGCCACGATTCGTACGGCTCGCCGGTCATGCAGCTGCCCCCGGGAGTTTGACGGGCATCACCAAGTGACGGTACGAGCCTGGGTCGTCTCCCACGGCGAGGGCGGGCCGGGTGTTGGACTCCCCGAAGTGGATGGTCGCGCGCTCCGAAGCGCACGCATCCAACGCGTCCTTGAGGTACCGACTGTTGAACGCAATGACGATGTCCTCCCCCTCAGTGTCAGCGGGGAATTCGATGACGGAGGATCGGTCGTCGCCGGTTACGGTGACCTGCACAAGGTCTTTGGTGACGGTCAACGTCAACTGGTCGGTGCGGTCGGTGGCTGTGGTTGACGCTTGGGTGATGGCCCGCAACATGTCGGCGGTGACGAGGCTGATGTGACGGCCAGTTGGTGCGGCCCGGTCCATCAACGGCCGCCACCGGGGAAACTCGCAGTCCAACACGCGCCCTGTGGTCAAGTGTCCGGGGGTTTCCAAGCCGAGCAAGTGGCCACCAGCGGTGGTCAATGTGAGGGTGTCTGCGTCGCTCCCAGCGGCCCGTGTGGCCACACCCAACAGATCAGCCGGAACCAACATTTCGAACGGTTCGTCGGGTTTGGTGGGGGACCAGGGGATGACTGCGGCGGCCATCTGAAAACGGTTCGTCGCCGCCAACGTCAACTCTGTTGCATCCCCCTCCAGGCGGATGCCGGTGAGCATCGGCAACGTCGGATCCGTTGAAGCAGCATGGATGACTCTGCGGACTGCCATGCGCAAATCACCCGCGTTGACCGTGCCGACAGGGTCGCCCTGGTCGGGGAGTTTCGGGTACTCGTCGTGTTGCAGCGACGGCAACGTCCACCTGGCCCGATCCGCCAACACCGTCACCGAGCCGCTTGAGTCGTCGACACGGAGCTCGGCCTTACCGGCCACCTTCGCCACATCCACTAACAAACGCGCCGGGACCAACATCCGGCCCGGCTTCGTAACCGCCGCATCAATCGTGGCTGTGGCACGGCGCTCCAGGTCGAACCCCGACAACACCAGCTGCCCGTCCGCCGCATCAATCAGCAAGCCCATCAGGATCGGGATCGGAGACTTCGCCGGAGTCGCCCGTGCTGCCCACTCAGCAGCTTCATGGAGCACGCCGGCGGTTACAGTGAATGCGGTCATGAGGCCTTCTCCGCGAGTCCGTGGCTGCGCCCAGCTTCACGCATCGCCTCATGAACAGTGCCGGAGTCCTTCTTGTCTACCTCCAGCGCCCGCTTAGCCTCGGCCAGCGCGTGCTTCGCTCCGGCTTCCGCACCTTTCTCGTGGGCCTCCAGCCAGATCCCGTGCTCCCGTGCGGCCTGAGACGGTGCGTCCGAGTCGTACACCGGGGCACCCCACGGCGGACTGAACCTGCCGGACACCGTGTTGTCATCGTGGAGCACCGTGAAGGCCCCCCGCGACTCCCACTGCACAGTCACGGTTTGACTTTCGTTGTCGACGAAGATTCTCACGACGCCGCAACCTCCTCTGGGACCTCGGCGCGCTCGTCTGCGCGCCCAGCCCTATAGCCGGAGTCGTAGCCCTGGTCGTAGCCCTCTTCCCTGCCTTCGTTGAAGCCCTGGTCGTAACCCTCATTAAATCCTTCAGCCCGACTCTTGGCGGGGTCACCCTCATCCGTGTAGATCGTTTTCACTGGCCCGTCCTCAGGTAGTTGGCGCGATTCTGGAGTTCGATCAGACACTCGCCACAGGCCCGAACGTCTTCTGCGGCGGAATGATCGCCGGGGGCTACACCCAGGATCCGGGCCAACTGGGTGAGCCCCACTCTGTCGGCGATTGGCCGCCCAAGCACGCCACAGGCATACGTGGGCACGTCAAGCGGGTGATACGCCAGAGGCGCAAGGCCTAGCCCGTTCCGGGTAAACAGCGGCTTCAGGAACGAAACGTCGAACCCCGGGTTCGACCCGACGATCAGGCGTCCTGTTAGTGCGGCGTGGAAGCGACGGAGCGCCTCACCGTCCTCGTCCCACTGGGACTGCTGCCATAAGCCGCGCTCGTAGTAGCCGTTCAAATCTAGAGCTGCACCTTCGAAGTGCTCCAGAGAGTGGGACGGAACGAAGGTGTCCCTCTCACCCGTGTCCAAACACCACCAAGAGACCTCAACAACCTCGTGGAGAGTCGGGTTCAACCCCGCGGTCTCGAGGTCTATGCAGATGCACTCCTTCACGCGGCCCTCATCTCAACGCAGCATCCGCGCCAGTCTGTCTCGCAGGCGAAGTACTCGGCCTGACATGCGGGACAGCGTGGCGGCTCCGCCTCGGCGAACAGCGGTACGCGCGGGTCATGGGCAGGTTCAGGTGTGTCTGTGGTGCTCACTTGGTGCGCTCCTGGGGTGGTAGTCGCGCGTGCTGTAGAACTAAATCATACAACACTTTGGGCTAATTAGAAACTCAGGCGGCGGCCTGTTCGTCCGGATCAGACGACGGGATCCACACCCCATCACCCGGAATCACCCACTCCCGAAGATGGCGGAAGATCGGCACATCCTCCGGGGCCCGAGCCTCACCGCGAATCGCGAAGCCCAGGGCGTACGCCTCGGCCCTACCCTCACCGGTATTTTCCGCAAAGTTGTGGCAAGAGCCGGGGGTGTTCGCCGTGCCACACAAAACGATCAAGTTCGCCGGGGTGTGCGCCCCTGCGCGGCCGCCGGCGCCGCGGGCCCTCCTGTGCTGTAGTGAGTACACCTGCCCGATCAGCTGCCGGGCGCATCGGTCGCAGCTGTACTCGGCCCTGGCGACAACCATCTCCCGCAGCTTCTTGGGCACCACTGAGCGCGTCACGCCACCGCCTCCAGTCCGACAGAGACGAACTGCGCCAAGACGGCGGCAGCCAGCAACGGGGGAACAGCGTTACCCACCTGTTGGTACTGGGAGGTCTTCGTACCGAACCACGGGTAGTCGACGGGGAACGACTGCAGCACGCCGGCCTCTTGGACGGTGACGCGCACCGAATCGCCACTGAACTGTGCCTCTCCACCAGCACGGTCCTTGTGCCCCGGCGCCCCGATGCGGGCATCACCACATACCGTTGTCGCGGGCCGCTCCGCTACCCAGTCGACGGCGTTACCACGGCCACCGAAGAACAGGGTTCCGGCAGGTTCGTCGAGTTCACGGACGCAGGCGTTGTCCTGGGTGCCGTTACGTAGCACCCACGCCGCAGTGCCCTTGCCGGTGATGGTGTGCGCCGGATCGGAGTCGGGCCGTGGCTCAACCATCGTTGATGTCGCGCCGGCGGGGGCCATGGCCACTATCTGGCGGAGCTTCTCTCGGTTGGCCGCGTTGGCGAACACCTCCGCGCCGCCGGTCTCCGTACCCCCACTTGAGACGGTCCAGGACGGTCGGTCGTTCAACCCCCACCCGAGAGCTTCCGCCATCGACACCGGAAGTGGCAGTGGTGACCCGAATAGGTCGTCGTCGACCTGAGGGTCTTGACCGGACCTGTATGACTGGCGCGTCGGGGGCGGCGGCCCAACGGGGCCGTCGAGTGAGGCGACGAGGATGGCGCGCTTCCGAGTCTGAGGCACCCCGTACTCCTCGGCGGACAGGATGCCGCACCACGCCCGGTATCCCATGCCCCACAACTGATCGACCATGTACTGCCAGATCGGCAACACCGGCGGCACCTGCTCCAACGCAACCCACCGTGGACGTAGGGCGGCGATGTAGCGCATCGGCTGCGCAGTCAAAGCAGAGCGTTCGTCTACCCAGGCGTAGTCACCTGGTTCACGACCGGTGGTGTAGTCGGCGATCAAGCGCAGCACGTTGGTAACGTCGTCTTTCCCTGCGCCTGACCCGGCGGTAGAGAAGGAGGGGCAGGGCGGTGACGCGATCAGGCCGTTGATCTTCCCGGCGAACGGCGCGGTCGGATAGGTGGCCACGTCGGCTTGGATCCGCCAGTGCCCCGCACAGGTAGCGGTGAGGCAGGCGTCCCGGTTGTGCTCAATGCCGACGAGGGGCCCTGAGTAGCCAGCCAGTCGGGCCCCCTCGTCCCATCCGCCGGGGCCCGCGAACAGATCTAGGATCATGCCGCCTCTTCGCCGAGCAGTTCCGCGAGTGCCGAGTCAAGGGCATCCCCGTACGGTTCCGAACCGGGCGCAAGAGTGGTGGCCGCCAGGAATTCGGTCACCCAGGAACGCTCCAAAACGAGGTCGACAGAGATGCCAGCCTCGTGGCGCGAACCCAGGAGTGTGACCGTGTAGCCGCGCGGGTCCGCCGAGCAGCGCACATCGCCCATCCCAACCGGTCCGTCCAGTCCCTGCTCAAGTAGTTCCCGAGAGAACGCCCAGAGGGGAAAGTCTGGGTAGGCGGGGAATGCGATCACGACTGCGTACGGGTCGTCGGCCACCCAGGTCAGTCGGAGCCGCATCACCCCCGGAGGTGCGCCGCTCGGATATGCGTAGGCGGTGTACTCGCGGGTGACCGAGGTGCTCATGCCGCTATCTCCCCGGCTGTCTCGACGTACAGCCACATGCCAACCTCGTCGCACTGATCGGGGGGAAGAATCTTCGGCATCAGCTTCGTCATGAAGTTCGGCGCATCGTCTTCCACGAGGTCGAGCC
>NZ_DASXHW010000395.1:0-5595 GCF_036488105.1 Mycobacterium sp.
CCGGACGACTGCCGGTCAGCTACTCCCGCAAGGTGTTCATTCCGGTGACCCATCTCTGCCGGGACTCCTGCCACTACTGCACGTTCGTCACGGTGCCCGGCAAGTTGCGCGCCCAGGGCGCCGGCATGTACCTCGAGCCCGACGAGATCCTCGATATCGCCCGTCGCGGAGCCGAACTCGGTTGCAAGGAAGCGCTATTCACCCTCGGCGACCGGCCCGAGGACCGGTGGCCCGAGGCGCGCGAGTGGCTGGAGGCGCGCGGCTACGACTCCACGCTGTCGTATCTGCGGGCGATGGCGATCCGGGTGCTCGAGGAGACCGGGCTGCTGCCGCACCTGAATCCCGGCGTGATGAGCTGGTCGGAGCTGTCGAGGTTGAAGCCGGTGGCCCCGTCGATGGGCATGATGTTGGAGACGACGTCGCGGCGGCTGTTCGAGACCAAAGGCCTTGCGCACTACGGCAGTCCGGACAAAGATCCCGAGGTCCGGCTGCGCACGCTGACCGACGCGGGCCGGCTGTCCATTCCGTTCACCACCGGCCTGCTGGTCGGCATCGGCGAGACGCTGACCGAGCGTGCCGAAACACTGCACGCGATTCGCAAGTCGCACAAGGCGTTCGGTCACGTCCAGGAAGTCATCGTGCAGAATTTCCGGGCCAAGCAGCACACCGCGATGGCCGCTACGCCGGACGCCGGCATCGACGAATTCCTGGCCACTGTTGCGGTTGCGCGGTTGGTCCTCGGCCCGGCGATGCGCATCCAGGCACCGCCGAACCTGGTGTCAGCCCAGGAATGTCTGGCGTTGATCGCCGCCGGAGTCGACGACTGGGGCGGCGTCTCGCCGCTCACGCCCGACCATGTGAACCCCGAGCGGCCGTGGCCCGCACTCGACGATCTTGCTGCCGTCACCGCCGAGGCGGGATACGACCTGGTGGAGCGGCTGACCGCGCAGCCCAAGTACGTGCAGGCGGGAGCGGCCTGGATCGACCCGCGGGTGCGCGGGCACGTTGCCGCGCTGGCCGATCCGGCCACCGGACTGGCCCGCGACGTGAAGCCGGTGGGCATGCCGTGGCAGGAGCCCGACGAGGTGGCATCGTCCGGCCGGATCGATCTGAACGCGGCGATCGACACCGAAGGCCGCCGAACCGAGACTCGCAGCGATCTGGACAGCGCCTTCGGTGACTGGGAGTCGATCCGCGCGCAGGTGCACGACTTGGCGGCCCGCGCGCCGGAGCGCATCGACACCGACGTGCTCGCCGCACTGCGCTCGGCCGAACGTGACCCCGGCAGCTGCACCGACACGGAGTATCTCGCGTTGGCCACCGCCGACGGACCCGCGCTGGACGCCGTTGCCGCGCTGGCGGATTCGCTGCGCCGCGACGTGGTCGGTGACGACGTGACGTTTGTGGTGAACCGCAACATCAACTTCACCAACATCTGCTACACCGGCTGCCGGTTCTGTGCCTTCGCGCAGCGCAAGGACGACGCCGACGCCTACTCGCTGTCGTCCGACGAGGTCGCTCAACGGGCGTGGGAGGCGCATGTCGCCGGTGCCACCGAGGTCTGCATGCAGGGCGGCATCGATCCCGAGTTGCCGGTCACCGGTTACGCCGACTTGGTTCGCGCGGTCAAGGCGCGGGTGCCGTCGATGCATGTGCACGCGTTTTCGCCGATGGAGATCGCCAACGGGGTGACCAAGAGTGGCTTGAGTATTCGCGAGTGGCTGACCAGCCTGCGCGAAGCCGGCCTGGACACCATCCCCGGCACGGCCGCCGAAATTCTTGACGACGAAGTCCGCTGGGTACTCACCAAGGGCAAGTTGCCCACGTCGATGTGGATCGAGGTGGTGACCACCGCGCACGAGGTGGGCCTGCGGTCGTCGTCGACGATGATGTACGGCCACGTCGACGAGCCGCGGCATTGGGTCGGCCACCTCAACGTGTTGCGTGACATCCAAGATCGCACCGGCGGTTTCACCGAGTTCGTCCCGCTGCCGTTCGTCCATCAGAACTCGCCGCTGTACCTCGCCGGTGCCTCGCGGCCGGGACCCACCCACCGTGACAACCGTGCCGTGCATGCGTTGGCGCGGATCATGTTGCACGGCCGGATTTCTCACATCCAGACCAGCTGGGTCAAGCTCGGCATCGAGCGCACCCAGGTGATGCTCAACGGCGGTGCCAACGATTTGGGTGGCACGTTGATGGAGGAGACCATCTCGCGGATGGCCGGTTCCGAATTCGGCTCCGCTAAAACCGTCTCCGAGCTGAGGGCGATCGCCGAGGGCATCGGGCGTCCGGCCCGGCAGCGCACCACCGATTACACCCCACTGGCCGCGTAGCGAAAGCGACACCGGTGTCACACCCGGAGCGCAGACTAGGTCGAATGAGTCGTCGCATTCCGCTTGTCGCAGGGATCGTGTTCGCCGTGCTCTTCACGTTCGCCCTGCTAATGGTTCCAACGTTGCCCGGCACTGACCAGCCAGCCAGTGCCGTCGTCTCCCACTTTCGTGAGCATGCCGACGCCATACGGCTGCAAGCCCTTTTGCTAACAGTGGGCTTTCTGGCGCTGGTGATCGTCCTTGCCTATGCGCGCTCACGGCTGGACGGGCCATCCGGATACGCGTTAACCATTGGCTCGGCGCTGATCATTGCGGAGTTCAGCGTCGAGCTGTGGTTTACCAGCGGCCTGGCCCTGCACGCCAACACCCTTGATCCCGCCGTTGCCCGCACCGCGGCGGACCTTGCTTTGATGTTTGGACCAGTCCTGACCGTGGCCGACGTCATCGTCGCCGTTCCGATAGCACTTGCAGCCAAGGCCGGTCACTTCCCGCGTTGGCTGGGTTTCCTCGCGGCGATATTCGCCCTTGAGCAATTCGTCGAGACGGTGACAATCATCGGTGGCCCCGGCTTGTTCATTTCTCCTGGCGGCCCGATGAATATGTTTCTCGGCGGCGCGCTGTTCATCGTGTTCTTCCTGTCGCTCGGCGTCAGCACCGCCTTGACGCCAGCCCCAGCGACGCCGACTGACGACATGAACGGAGGTAGCGGGTGAGTTCAAAGATCGACGACGACCGATTCCCAGAGTGGCAGCCATTCGTCGACGCCGTGCAACACCGTGGCCCGGACTCCGGCACCTGGTGTGAGGCGTGGACGGTGCGCGACATCGTCATCCATCAGGCCGGCAACGCCGAGGAGCTGGCCCGGGTCCTGGGTGCCCACCTGGCGGGTGAGCCGGTGGCGACCCGAAAGTTCGAAGAGCGCGAGGCGCCGCTGCGGGCGATGAACGAGACCGACCTGTGGGCGGCCCTGCACCGAAACATGATGCGGCTGAACGAGGTCGCCGAGGCCGCCGACGACGTACCCGCCGATACCGACGTTGCGTGGACCGGGCGAACCATGAAGGTGCCGTCGTTCGCCGAGCACATGCGGGAAGAGCTGGTGCTGCACGGGTGGGACATCACCGGCGACGACGCAGCGGCGCAGGCCCGGATGGCGCAGCCCTGGATGACGACCCACAGCGTGTCGGCGGTGGGCAAGCCGCTACTGGTCAAGGGTGCCAAGCAACTGCGGCCCGGTGAACGCATCGAGGCCCGGCTGCGGGTCGACGGCGCCGACGACGTGGTGGTGACCGCGGACTCCGAAACCACCACCATCGAGCTCGCCGACCCGGACGGCCCGGCTACCTTGGAAACCGATTCCGCCGCAAGGGTTTTACTGCTGTGGGGCCGCCGTCCCGCCGACCCGTCGCGCATCCGCAGCCGGGTCGGTCCGGAAGCCCTGGGCCGGGTGCGTGCCCTGCTGTCCGGCTACTGAGCCCTACAGCCGGGCCGCGAGCTCGGTGCCCTGCTCGATGGCACGCTTGGCGTCCAGCTCTGCCGCGATTGCCGCGCCGCCGATTACGTGCGGGTTGACACCGCCGCGGCGCAGCTCGTCTTCCAGTTCGCGCACCGGCTCCTGACCGGCGCAGACCACAATGTTGTCCACTTCGAGCAGCTGCGCTCGCTCGCGCTTCGGGCCGAAGCTGATGTGCAGCCCCTCGTCGGTCACCCGCTCGTAGTTGACCCCGGAAAGCTGATGGACGCCTTTGGCTTTCAGCGAAGCCCGGTGCACCCACCCGCTGGTCTTGCCCAGCCGCTTTCCCTGGACCCCGTTCGTGCGCTGCAGCAGGTAGACCTCGCGGGCCGGCGGCGCGGGAATCGGAGTGATCAGCGCACCCGGCGCCTCCCACGGATCGGCCACACCCCATTCGGCCTTCCAATCTTTCAGGCTTAGCGGTTCATGCGTTGGCGAGGAGTCGGTGACCAGGAACTCGCTTACGTCGAAACCGATGCCGCCGGCTCCGATCACGGCGACGCTGTTGCCGACCGGCTCGACCCCGGTGATGGCCTCGGCATAGGTCAGCACCATCGGATGATCGATTCCGGCGATGCTGGGGATTCGTGGCGCCACGCCGGTGGCCAGCACCACATGGTCATAGCCGGCGAGTTCGGTGGCCGACGCTCGAGTGCCCAGCCGCACCACCACGCCGTGGGTTGTGAGCATCGTCGTGAAATACCGGATGGTTTCGTTGAATTCCTCTTTACCGGGTATGCGGCGTGCCAGGTCGAACTGGCCGCCGATGTAGTTGTTGGCCTCGAACAGCGTGACGTGGTGGCCTCGGGCGGCGGCGTTCACCGCTGCGGCCAGCCCGGCCGGGCCGGCCCCGACGACCGCGATCGAGCGTGCGCGCCGGGTCGGCGACAGCACCAGTTGCGTCTCGCGGCCGGCTCGCGGGTTGAGCAGACACGACACCGTCTTCTTCACGAAAGCGCGGTCCAGGCAGGCCTGATTGCAGGCGATGCAGGTGTTGATCTCGTCGTCGCGGGCGGCCTGTGCCTTGAGCACCCACTCGGGGTCCGCCAGCAGCGGCCGCGCCATGGAGATCAGCTGCACGTGGGTGTCGGCCAGGATCTGTTCGGCCGCCTGCGGCATGTTGATTCGATTGGACGCCGCCACCGGGATGTTGACGTGGCCGGCGACGGCATGGCTGATGTCGACGAACGCGTTGTTGGGCACCGACGTGACTATGGTGGGTACCCGCGCCTCGTGCCAGCCGAAGCCGGAGTTGATCATCGTCGCGCCCGCGGCTTCGACTTCGGTTGCCAGCGTGAGGATGTCGTCCCAGCTCTGACCGCCCTCGACGAAGTCGGCCATCGACATCCGGTAGCAGATGATGAAATCGGATCCGGCTGCCGCGCGTGCGCGCCGTACGATCTCGACCGGGAACCGGCGGCGTTTCTCCGCGCTGCCGCCCCACCCGTCGTTGCGCTTGTTGGTTCGCGGCGCCAAGAACTGGTTGATCAAATACCCTTCGCTGCCCATGATTTCGACGCCGTCGTACCCCGCCTCGCGGGCCAGTTGCGCGCAGCGGGTGAAGTCGTCGATCGTGCTCTGCACACCGCTCGACGAGAGCCGGCGCGGACGAAACGGGGTGATCGGCGCCTTGATCGACGACGCGCTGACCGAAAGGGGGTGGTAGGCATAGCGTCCGGCGTGCAGGATCTGTAGCAGGATTTTGCCACCGGCATCGTGCACCGCCGCGGTGATCTTACGGTGCCG
>NZ_DASXHW010000414.1:0-2458 GCF_036488105.1 Mycobacterium sp.
CTGAAGCGACCGGCCACCGGCGACGAACTGCGCGCGACTTTGCTTGCGCTGCTGGGTAGTCCGCACTTGTGCAGCCGTGCGTTCATCACCGAGCAGTACGACCGCTACGTGCGCGGCAACACCGTGCTGGCCGAGCATGCCGACGGCGGAGTGTTGCGCGTCGACGAGGCCACTGGCCGCGGTATCGCGGTGTCGACCGACGCGTCGGGCCGCTACACGCAGCTCGACCCCTACACCGGTGCCCAGCTCGCACTGGCCGAGGCGTACCGCAACGTCGCCGTCACCGGCGCCACCCCGGTCGCGGTGACCAACTGCCTCAACTTCGGTTCGCCGGAGGATCCGGGCGTGATGTGGCAGTTCTCCCAGGCGGTCCGCGGTTTGGCGGATGGCTGTGCGGCACTGGGCATCCCGGTGACCGGCGGCAACGTCAGCTTCTACAACCAGACCGGAACGACGGCGATCATGCCCACCCCGGTCGTCGGCGTCCTGGGTGTGATCGACGACGTCACCCGCCGCATTCCGACCGCCATGGGCACCGAACTCGGCGAGACGCTGATCCTGCTCGGCGACACCCGCGATGAATTCGACGGCTCGATCTGGGCACAGGTCACCGCCGACCATCTCGGCGGCGTGCCCCCCGCGGTGGACCTGGCCCGGGAAAGGCTATTGGCCGACGTGCTGAGTGCGGCCTCCCGCGACGGGCTGGTGTCCGCAGCCCACGACTTGTCCGAGGGCGGTCTGGCGCAGGCCATCGTCGAATCAGCGCTTGCCGGCGAAACCGGTTGTCGCATCGTGCTTCCCGAAGGCGCTGAACCGTTCGTGACATTGTTCTCCGAATCTGCGGGTCGAGTACTGGTGGCGGTGCCGCGTACCGAGGAGAGCCGCTTCACCTCGATGTGCGCGGCGCGCGGCCTGCCGGCCACCCGTATCGGGGTCGTCGACCAAGGTTCGGACGCGGTGGAGGTGCAGGGCCAATTCACCGTGCCACTGGCGGAGTTGCGCAGCACATCCGAAGGGGTGCTGGCCGCGCTGCTGCGATGAGCCCCGAGGCGCAGGCACGTGGACGGCATCCGCTACTGGTGTGGGCGTGGAGCCTGCTGCGGCTGAACTTCGCCGGGGTGGCGTTCGGCGCGCTGTTCTTCTGTTTGTCGTTGACGCCGTCGCTGGTGCCGCGAGAGTGGTTGTTCCAAGGCCTCATTGGTGGCGTGAACGCCGCGTTCGGCTACGGCCTGGGTGTGCTGCTCGGCAAGGTCGTCAACCGCGTCGTGCTACGAGGTGCCCGCTGGTGGCCGCCTTCGGTGCGGGTACTGTTCTGGACGAAGGCGGCCGTCGTGGTGGTCGCACCGACGGCATGCGTGCTGATGCTGATTCCGGCGGCGTCCTGGCAACGGCAATTGTCCGCGCTGATGGGTATCGAGGGGCCGACGAACCCGGGCTACCTGCGCACGCTGATCGTCGCGGCCATTGTCGGCGCGCTGTTGGTGTCGGGGTTCCGGGTGCTCATCGACGCTGTCAGGCTGCTCGCCCGAATGCTGATCCGGCGTTGGCACGTGCACGACGAAGTGGCGATGTTCATCGGCACGGCAATCGTTGTGGCACTGCTGATCACGTTGTTCGACGGCGTGCTGGTACGCGGCTTCTTCGCCGGCGCCAACGCGGTCTTCCAGCCACGGGACAGCGCCACCCCCGCCGGTGTATCGCAACCACAATTGGCGGAAAAATCAGGCAGCCCTTCATCATTGGCGCCGTGGAGCACCCTGGGGTACCAGGGCCGCACGTTCGTCGGCGCCGGCCCGCACGCGGCCGAACTGAGCAAGCTCAACGGCAGGCCGGCCAAGGAGCCGATCCGAGTGTACGCCGGGCTGCACACTGCCCCGGATGACCTAGGACGATTGGACGTCATCGTCAACGAGCTCGAGCGCACGGGCGCGTTGCGCCGCAAGGTCCTGGTGATCGCACCAACCACCGGCACCGGCTGGATCGACCCGGTGGCCGCGAATTCGCTCGAGATGATGTACGACGGTGACACCGCGATCGTCGGTCTTCAGTACTCCTATCTGCCGAGCTGGATTTCGTTTCTGGCCGACCGGCAGAAGTCGATGGACTCCGGCCGGATGCTGATCAACGCCGTCCACGACCGCTGGGAGAAACTGCCGTCAGACCACCGGCCGAAGTTAATGCTCTACGGCGAGAGCCTGGGGTCGATGGCCGGCCAGGCCGCGTTCGGGTGGCTGCCCGACATTGGCCGGATGGGCTTCGACGCGGTGCTCTGGGTCGGGCCGCCGCAGGAGAGCTCGCTGTGGCATGCGCTGCTCGTGCGGCGCGATCCGGGCTCCACCGAAGTGCAGCCGCGCTACGACGGCGGTCGAACCGTGCGGTTCTCCGAAGCCATCGATCCCGTCGACGTCGACCGAGTCGGGGAACCGCCGTGGGCGGGCACCCGCGTGCTGTTTCTGCA
>NZ_DASXHW010000426.1:0-10452 GCF_036488105.1 Mycobacterium sp.
ACGGCGGCCACAGCGACAGGGAAACGCCCGGACCCATCCCGAACCCGGAAGCTAAGCCTGCCAGCGCCGATGATACTACCCACCCGGGTGGAAAAGTAGGACACCGCCGAACACACACAACAAGCCCCGTGCCCCCCAAAAACCCTGGGGGGCACGGGCATTTGCATATCTAGCCGCCCAACACAACCGCAACCACCCGGGCCGGCCGCTCCGCGGTGCCGCCGTGTGACCTCAACACTCAGCAAACGTCCGTCGGAAAATCCGGAATTATTGCATTCAGGTCTCACAGGTCGCGGTAGCGCAACGCTGCGGTTGCAAACGGTTATCCGATCGTGTTGTAAATGTGACAAAATTACCCTAACGTTATCAAAGTGAAATCTGTGCTCCATGTGCATGGAGTGCTGACGGAGGGGAGCTCAACATGACTGCGACGAAGAGGGCCGGCTTTCTGCGCCGGCCACTGTCAAAGGGGCGGACGAGGCGTGAGACCAAGCGGTCGAAATGGGACACCGCGGAAATCCTGGTGACAGCGGTTCTGCGACCGGTCATCGTTACCGCGGGTGTATGTGCCGCTGCCTTCGCATCGATTCCTGCTGCGCATGCGGATTCGGTTGGCGACGCGATGACCCCGGCGCTCAACGGAGTCGGTATCGGCAACAACGGCCCGGTCAGCGGCGCCATCGCACAGATGGGACAGTCCATCTGTCCCATGTTGGTGAAACCCGGTGGCGGCCTGGCCAGCAATGCGGCTCAAATCAGCGGTCAAGGAGGGCTGGCTCCACCCGTGGCCGGCTTCCTGGCCAGCATGGCCATCCAGGCGGAATGCCCGGGATTCATGACATCGGTCGCCAACGGCAACATGCCGTTCCCCATCCCCGGCGCCGGCGGGCCCGGGTTGCCGCTCGGCCTACCTGGGGCGCCAGCACCGGCTCCACAGCCGCTGCTGCCTGGGCTCAACCTTGCCGGTCGACAACCAGCTCCTTCCCCAGGGTTCTAGGCGCGTACTCACCTGATCGACGCTCAGTCGAACAGCGGCAATGTCGCCGAGGTGTGTCTCATCTCCAGTGCGAGCAGCGAACGTTTCCGATCGAGACCACCGCCGTACCCGGTGAGGCTTCCGCTGGCACCGATGACCCGGTGGCACGGAACAATGATGGCGATCGGGTTGTGGCCGTTGGCCAAGCCGACGGCACGAGCGGCACCCGGAGCGCCGACCTGTTCTGCGATCTCACCATACGACCGGGTCTCCCCGAACGGGATTGTCAGCAGCGCCTGCCAGACTCGCCGCTGAAACTCGGTGCCCCGCAGATCGAGCTCGAGGTCGAACGTGGTGAGCTCACCGGCAAAATATGCGTTCAGTTGATCCACTGCGTCGTTGAACGCCTTGGGATTTGGAGACCAGCCATTGCGACTCGGTTCATAGGTCTGATCGACCATTCGCACATTGGTGAGCACTTGGTCGTGGCCGGCCAGCGTCAATAATCCGATCGGGCTGTCAATAGTGCGGTAGTGCGTCATGCGATCTCCTCTGCTGGCCAATGGTTCACTGGATGCTCCAGCGTCGTCCACAGATATTGGGTGGCGTAGGAACGCCAGGGCCGCCAGCGGCGGCTCAACACGCTCAACTCGCGGTGGTCGCTCGGCAAGCCCAACTGCTCAGCGGCCAAACGCAATCCGAGATCGCTGGCCGGAAAGGCATCAGGGTTGCCCAGGCCGCGCATCGCGATCACCTCTGCGGTCCACGGTCCGATTCCGGGCACCGCCAGCAATTGGGTACGAGCCTCGTTCCAATCGCAGCCGGCGTTGAGTACAACTCTGCCATCGGCCAGCGCGGCGACGAGGCCGGTGACGGTCCGCCGGCGCGAGTTCGGAACGGCCAGGTGGGCCGGATCGATGTCGCCGAGTTGCTCGATCGACGGAAACGTATGCGTCAGTGCGCCGTTGGCGTCGTCGATCGGATCGCCGTAGGCGGCGACCAATCGGCTGGCGTGGGTCCGCGCGGCCTTGATCGATACCTGCTGACCCAGCACCGCTCGCACTGACAGTTCGGCCGCGTCGACGGTGCGCGGTATGCGCTGCCCAGGTGCCTTGGCTACCACCGGGGCCACGGCGACATCGGCACTCAACACCTCGATTACGGCGTCCGGGTCGGCGTCGAGGTCGAGAAGTCGTCGGCAGCGCGAGATCGCGGCCGTCAGATCGCGAAAGTCATCGAGCACCAGCACGCACCGGACATGATCGGGCGCCGGTGTCAGGCTGGCGATTCCGTTGCCGAACGGCAGCCGCAACGTCCGCCGATAGGCGCCGTCGCGCACTTCCTCGCAGCCGGGGACCACGCTGGCGGCAAGGTGGCCGAATACTCCTTCGTAGGCGAACGGAACTCGCACCGGCAAACGCAGCGACACCGTTCCAGGTGAGCCTACATCTGTTGCGGCGCAACCTAATCGATAGGTCGCACGCTTACGCAATTGGGTCGGAGTGCTGTCGCACACCAAGCGCAGCGTGTCGTTGAATTGCCGGATGCTGGAAAAACCTGCGGCAAAAGCGATGTCACCGAACAGCAAATCTGTTGTCTCGATCAGTACCCTCGCAGTCTGGGCGCGCTGTGCGCGGGCCAGTGCGAGCGGGCCGGCGCCGGTTTCTGTCTGCAGTAATCGCTGAAGCTGTCGGGTGGTGTAGCCGAGCCGGGCGGCCAGGCCCCCGACACCCTCGCGGTCCACAAGGCCGTCGGCGATCAGGCGCATGGCCCGCGCGACGAGGTCGTCGCGAATGTTCCATTCCGGTGAGCCCGGCGACGCGTCCGGGCGGCAGCGCTTGCACGCGCGAAAGCCGGCGCGTTGCGCAGCTGCCGCAGTGGGAAAGAACTGCACATTGCGAGCGAACGGCGGCCGGACGGGACAGCTGGGTCGGCAATATATCCGGGTAGTTCGCACGGCGGTGACGAACCAGCCGTCGAAGCGAGTGTCCTTGGATTGGACGGCTCGGTAGCAGCGGTCGAAGTCTTCGTGCACGGTTCGACAATTACACCGGGTCACTGACATTTCTAGCGAGAAAGCGACATCGTGGTGGTCGACGGCTTGCCGGACCCGCTCTAGGGCGTCAGCCCGGTGGCGGTGGCTCTGACGCTGCGCCGTCGGCTACCGGCCGAGGACGTCCAAAGGCAACAAAGTGACGGGTGCGCAGGGTGTCTTCGTTCAGGTCGTGCAGCCGGGCGACCAGGAGATCGTCCATCGTCACGTGCCCCAGTGCGCGGCCCTCCGGCGACACCACCTGCACCGGACGGCCGCCGGCCTCAGCCAGGACGTTGGCCGCATGCCGCAATGTGTCGCGGATGCCGATTGTGCCTCCGACGGGAACGAGCGGCGGCTCAGGATGCATCACCTCCTCGACGAAGAAGGCCTCCAGTGGATCGGTGGTGTAGTCGCACGTCAGATGCAGACCGCGCCGGGCGATCTTCTCCGTCAGAACCGAGCGGTCGAGTATCAGCACCGACGCCGCGTAAGCCGTGAACGAGGCGATGGTCAGAGGGAAGAGTGCAGGCCAGGCGTGGGTCAGTTCGAGGGTGAACACGATGCCGGTCAGCGGCGCGCGCATCGCGGCCCCGACTACGGCGGCCAACCCCAGAAGCGCCCAGAATCCCGCGAACACGACCGGGAACCAGTGTCCGACAAGGGCTCCCAGCGCGCCGCCGATCATGAACAGCGGCGCCAGCACACCACCCGACGTGCCCGACCCCAGCGACAACGACCAGATCGCCGTTTTCACGATGAGTATCCCGACGACGAGCGACAGCGTGGCATGGCCAGTCAACAGCGCGCCGATCACGTCGTAGCCGACACCGAGGGCGCGCGGCTGGATAAGTCCACCGATCCCGATCACCAGGCCACCGATGGCGGGCCACCACATCCAGTGAAACGGCAGACGCGAGAACGCATCTTCGGACGCGTACACCAGCCGGGTGGCGACGATAGCGATCGCAGCACCGCACACACCAGTGATGAACGCCAACAGGTCGATGTTCCAAGGAATTTGGGTGGCGTGTTGGGCCACGGGGAATATCGGGTCGCTGCCCAGGATGAATGAACGCACGATCGTCGCGACCGCGACTGCCGCGGTGACGGGCACGGTACTGCGAGGCCGCCATTCGAACAGCAACAGCTCGACGGCCAGCAAGATGGATGCCAGCGGGGAATTGAATGTCGCTGCCATTCCGCCGGCGGCGCCCGAAACCAGCAGGATCTTGCGCTCGTCGGCGGTCAGGTGCAGATGCTGGGCAAGAATCGAACCGAGCGCCCCGCCGGTCATGATGATCGGGCCCTCCGCGCCGAACGGCCCGCCGGTACCGATGCTGATTGCCGCCGAAATAGGCTTCAGCACAGCAACTTTCGGCTCGACTCTACTGCCTTGGGTCAGGATGGCCTCGATCGCCTCGGGCATACCGTGACCCCGGATCTTCTCCGACCCAAGCCGCGCCATCACGCCGACGACCAGACCGCCGGCGACGGGCGCACCCAGCACCAGCCACCACGGATGATGTTGAGCTCCCGGGGCAATCAGATCGACCGCCCACCGTTGGTAGAAGACCAGGTTGGTGACCAGCCCGATCAGCCGCAGTAGGCACCAGGCCGCGGCCGCTGCCAGCGCACCGATGGGCGCTGCGAGCGCTGACATCAGCAGCATTCGTCGATCGACGACGAAGTCGGCCAGTCGCGTGCTCACGAGCCCGCGGCCCGCGACGCGGGTACGTGCAACCAACACGTCACGCTCGTGTCAGCGCTGGTGAATCCGGGAAACTTGGCACGAAGATCGTCGACCATTTGCGCAGTATCGCGTACCTAATCTGTAGGTCGTCTGTGGGACCCCAGGAGGAATTGCGGGTACGCAACTTCGCGGTCGCGCACCAGATCATGGGGCAGGCGTTGCAGGCGAGCGCACAAGACGCCGGCAGCGAGATCGACGACCCCGAGGCGATCAGCGCAGTGTTGTTGGCCGCTCTGAGATACATGCCCATCATGCAAGTTCTGCTTGGTCGCGCGCCCGTGACATGGACCCCGACCGCTTCCGAGACGCGTGGCTCCGGCTCAGCCGGTCCGTATTCATCCACGGCGTTCCCGACTAGTTCAGCGTCGCCAATTGCGTCGGTTGATCGTGGCCGCGCAGCGTGACGGTCTCACCCAACGACCAGTGGGCCCGTTCGTCGTCGCTCGCGGCGTTGACGGTGTCCGCGGATGCCAACAATCGGCTCGGCACGTCCTTGGCCAACTCGCACAGCCGGGCCGCTTCGTTGACCGGTTCGCCGATGACCGTGTATTCGAACCGCTCCTTAGCGCCGACATTTCCGGCGACGGCGTTGCCGGCCGTGACCCCGATGCCGGCCTTGCACTCGGGCACCTCGCTGTCGAGACGATGGGCGATGGCCCGCGCGGCGCCGAGGGCCTGGTCTTCCGGTCGGTCGAGATGGTTGGGCGCGCCGAAAACCGCCAGCACGGCATCGCCCTCGAATTTGTTGACCAGGCCTTGGTGACGGTCGACCTCCTCGACGATCACCGCAAAGAACCGGTTCAGCAGCTGCACGACGTCAGCCGCCGGGCGACTCGTCACCAGCTGTGTCGAGCCGATGATATCGATGAAAACCACTGCGACATGGCGCTCTTCGCCACCGAGCTCGGGCTTGTCTCTTTCGGCGGCAAGGGCGACCTCGCGTCCGACATGGCGGCCGAACAGATCGCGCACCCGCTCGCGCTCGCGCAAGCCGTCGACCATGGAGTTGAATCCGCGTTGCAGCTCACCGAGTTCGGTGCCGTCGAACACCACCAGGTCGCCACGCAGATCGCCGTCTTCGACCCGCTTGAGCGCCGCCCGAACCACCCGCACCGGCGTCGCCGTCAGCCAGGCCAGAATCCACATCAACACGAAGCCGAAGATCAGCGCCGCGGTCGATATCACCAGGATGGCGATCGCCAATTGGGTCTTGCTCAGGTTGTCGAGCAGCACGCCACCCAACAGCGCGGTAACCATGATGCCCAGCACCGGAACGCCAGACCCGAGCAGCCACACCGTCAATGTCCGGCCCATGATTCCGGGGGCCAACCGGCGCGGTGCCCGGCCCGCCTCGAGTGCCTGAGCGGCCACCGGCCGCAACGCGAACTCGGTGAACAGATAACACGCGGTAGACACCAGAATGCCGCAGACGCTGACGCAGAAGCCCACGATCGGAACGAAGGTGCTGTCGGCCAACCCGTAGAGCGTCGTCAGCAAGCCGGTGCCGAGCACCCACAGCACGAGGACACCGAACGCCAGCCGGAACGGAGCGGTAAAGGTGGCGCGCTCGTCGGCAGGGGTCGGTTCGTGCTCCTCGATGGCCCATCGCAGGGCGGCGATGGTCCGGTGGGTGATCAGATAGGTGCCGAGTGCCAGCGCGACGACGCAGTAAGCCGGCGTGACGCCGAAGGTGATCCACAGTGGTGCGTCGCTGAAAATGCTCGGAGTGGGGAACGCGACGGTCAACAGCAGCCCCGCAACGGCGATTCCGATCAGGTTCGCCCCGACGATGAACACGGTCAGAATGAGCTGGATGCGTACTCGCCGGCGGGACTGGCTCTCCGACACCCGCCCGAGCAGCCAGGAACCGTAGGCCGGCGTTTCTGGCAGTCGACCGCTCTGCCGAGTCACCCGCTCCAGCACTCGCCCCAGCCGTTGCGCGGTCGATCGCTTAGCCATCATGGTGGCGTCAGCCTAATTGCCGCCGCCGCCCACGCTTAAGGTGTGTTGCGTGCGCCTCGTCATCGCCCGCTGCACCGTGGACTACGTCGGACGCCTCACCGCTCATCTGCCCTCGGCGCGCAGGCTGCTCCTCTTCAAGGCCGACGGCTCGGTGAGCGTGCACGCCGACGACCGGGCCTACAAGCCGCTGAACTGGATGAGCCCGCCGTGCTGGTTCTCCGAGGAGGCCGACGGCGAGGTGCCGGTCTGGGTGGTGCAGAACAAGGCCGGCGAGCAACTACGCATCACCGTCGAGCACATCGAGCACGATTCCAGCCATGAGCTCGGGCTTGATCCCGGGCTGGTCAAAGACGGCGTCGAAGCCCACTTGCAGGTGCTGCTCGCCGAGCACGTCGAGCTGCTCGGGGCGGGCTACACGCTGGTGCGGCGCGAGTACATGACGCCGATCGGGCCGGTCGACCTGTTGTGTCGCGACGAACAGGGACGTTCGGTCGCGGTGGAGATCAAGCGCCGCGGCGAAATCGACGGGGTCGAGCAGCTCACCCGCTACCTGGAGCTGCTCAACCGGGACAGCCTGTTGGCGCCCGTGAGCGGGGTCTTCGCCGCGCAGCAGATTAAGCCGCAGGCGAAAACTTTAGCCACTGACCGTGGAATTCGTTGTCTGACATTGGATTACGACAAGATGCGGGGCATGGATTCCGACGAGTTCCGGTTGTTCTGAGCTGCCTCACTAGACTGTTGTCATGGCGCGACGCCGCAGTTCACCGCGTCGGCAGCAGTCGTTTGGGCCGCTGCCCGCTGCACGTCGGGTAGAGACCGGGCCAGACGGACACGACTACGAGGTTCGGCCGGTAGCCGCCGCGCGAGCGCTCAAGACGTATCGTTGCCCGGGCTGCGATCACGAAATACGCTCGGGCACAGCTCATGTGGTGGTATGGCTAGCCGATTTCGGCGAGGTGGCCGTGGACGACCGGCGGCACTGGCACACGCCGTGCTGGGCTAATCGGGCAACGCGCGGGCCGACGAGAAAGTGGAGTTGAGGCGTCAGTGCGCGGAGTCTGAATCGCTGGCCGGTTCGACCAACTCGATCAGGACGCCGCCGGCGTCCTTGGGGTGGATGAAGTTGATCCGCGAGTTCGCTGTCCCCCGGCGGGGCACGTCGTAAAGCAGCCGGATTCCCTGCTCGCGCATACGCTCGCTGAGGGTGTCCAGGTCGCTGACCCGATAGGCCAGCTGTTGGATCCCGGGACCACGCTTGTCGAGGAACTTCGCAATCGCCGACGAGTCGTCGATCGGGGCCATCAGCTGAACTTGCGCGCTACCGACCGCAGCGCCGCGCACCGACAGCATTGCCTCGCGAATTCCCTGATCGTCGTTCACTTCCTCGTGCAGAACGATCATGCCGAGGTTGTCGTGGTACCACGCGATCGCGGCGTCGAGGTCGGGGACCGCGATGCCGATGTGGTCGACTGCCGTCACCAGAGCGGTGCTGAGGACTCGACGGGTGTCAACTTGATCGGTGGTCATCACGTAACGGTAACCTGACGGGAACGAATCCGCTTCTTCCGGTCCGTCGGATCGGCTGTTGAACCCCGCTGTGGAGGTAGTCATGACGACATCGGTGATCGTTGCTGGAGCTCGGACGCCGGTCGGCAAGCTGATGGGCTCGCTGAAGGACTTGCACGCCAGCGATCTGGGTGCCATCGCGATCAAAGGCGCCCTGCAGAAGGCGAACGTGCCGGCCTCGCTGGTCGAGTACGTGATCATGGGCCAGGTACTGACCGCGGGGGCCGGCCAGATGCCGGCGCGGCAGTCTGCCGTCGCGGCCGGCATCGGCTGGGATGTGCCGGCGCTGACCATCAACAAGATGTGTCTGTCCGGCATCGACGCCATCGCGCTGGCTGACCAGCTCATTCGGGCCGGCGAGTTCGACGTCGTGGTGGCCGGCGGCCAGGAGTCCATGACCAAGGCCCCGCACCTGCTGATCGACAGCCGCTCGGGCTACAAGTACGGCGACGTCACGGTCCTGGACCACATGGCCTACGACGGCCTGCACGACGTGTTCACCGACCAGCCGATGGGTGCGCTCACCGAGCAGCGCAACGACGTCGACAAGTTCACCCGCCTCGAGCAGGACGAATTCGCCGCACAGTCGCACCAGAAGGCCGCCGCGGCCTGGAAGGACGGCGTCTACGCCGACGAGGTCGTGCCGGTCAGCATCCCGCAGCGCAAGGGCGATCCGCTGCAGTTCACCGAGGACGAGGGCATCCGGGCCAACACCACCGCCGAGTCACTGGCCGCTCTCAAGCCGGCGTTCCGCAAGGACGGCACCATCACGGCCGGTTCGGCATCGCAGATCTCCGACGGCGCGGCCGCGGTGGTCGTGATGAACAAGGACAAGGCCACCGAGCTGGGATTGACCTGGCTGGTCGAGATCGGCGCGCACGGCGTGGTGGCGGGCCCGGATTCGACGCTGCAGTCGCAGCCCGCCAACGCCATCAAGAAGGCGATCGCCCGCGAAGGTATCTCCGTCGACCAACTCGACGTGGTGGAGATCAACGAGGCGTTCTCCGCGGTGGCCCTGGCCTCGACGCGGGAACTCAGTATCGATCCCGAGATCGTCAACGTCAACGGCGGCGCCATCGCCATCGGGCATCCGATCGGCATGTCGGGCGCCCGGATCACCCTGCACGCGGCTCTCGAGCTGGCCCGCCGGGGCTCCGGCTACGGCGTTGCTGCGTTGTGTGGAGCGGGTGGCCAGGGAGACGCGCTGGTTCTGCGCGCTCGCTAGTTACCGGCCAGTACGGTCTCTCGCCGACCGATCGACGGCCACGCCATGAAGTTTGCTGTCGTTGCGACCGCGTTGGCGCGTCCATGGTGGATGTGACGTTGGTCATACGGCCCGCTGAACCGGATGAAACGCGATGGACGGCTGCGTGCCAGACTTGACCGCGTGAGCCGTCCTCGACCTCCGATTGGGCCCGCATTGACCGGCGGCGCAGTCGATCTGTCTGCCCTCAAGCAACCCCCACCCTCCGCCGGCGAGACGCACGGTGACGGCTCGACGGCCGCCGCCGGCGTCGAGGTCAACGAGGCCAACTTCGAGCAAGAAGTACTGCTGCGCTCCAACCAGGTGCCCGTGGTCGTGCTGCTGTGGTCGCCGCGCAGTGATGTCTGCCTCCAGCTGGCAGACATCTTGTCCGGTCTGGCCGCCGCCGACGGCGGTAAATGGTCGCTAGCCAGCGTCAACGTCGACGTGGCTCCCCGGGTGGCGCAGATCTTCGGCGTCGAGGTGGTCCCCACCGTCGTGGCATTGGGTGCCGGACAACCGCTTTCCAGCTTTCAGGGCATGCAGCCGCCGGAGCAGTTACGCCGCTGGATCGACTCGCTGCTGTCGGCCACTGCTGGAAAGCTCGGCGGGGCAGCCGATTCCGACGAGCCAGAGGAAGTGGATCCGGCTCTCGCGCAGGCCCGCCAGCAGCTCGAGGACAACGACCTCGGGGCGGCGCTCGACTCGTATCAGGCGATCCTGGACGCCGACCCGAACCACGCCGAAGCAAAGGGCGCAGTGCGCCAAATCGCGTTTCTGATGCGGGCGATGGCGCATGCGCCGGATGCGGTGGCCGTCGCCGATGCCGCGCCCGACGACATCGAGGCGGCATTCGCCGCTGCTGACGTCCAGCTCCTGAGCCAAGATGTGGAAGGCGCGTTCGGCCGTCTGGTCGGGCT
>NZ_DASXHW010000462.1:0-7013 GCF_036488105.1 Mycobacterium sp.
AACACCATCTTCGGCGTGGTGCTGGCCCAGGGCCGGCCACTCGACGTCTTCATTGCCGGCGACGACGCGCACGCCAAGGCGGGCGTCGGACAGTTCATCGAGAGCCTCGGGCTGCGCCCGCTAGACGTCGGCGGCTTGAACATGGCGCACTGGCTGGAAGGAACGGGCCTGGTCATGATGGGTCTCGCTAGCAATGGCGTCGGGAACTACGACTTCGCCCTCGGCGCCACCGCTCCCGGCTGAGCCGCACCGCGGCCGGTCCAGGCAGTAACGAACCGGGGCGCCGTGCGCCCAGATGGTGGTTGATGAATCACCGAAATGAGAGGACTCTCCCGATGAAGCTTGGTTTCGCACTTCCCATAGTCGGGCCCGCTATCAGCAGCGCCGCAGGCCTGAGCGCGTTCTGCCGCGGACTCGAGGACCTTGGCTACGACACCCTGTGGGTGGGGGATCGCCTGGTCACGCCGGTTGATATGCATAGCACCTATCCGGGCAAAGACCAGCCGTACCCGCCGCAGATGACCCGTTACCTCGATCCGGTGCTGCTGTGGACCGTCGCCGCGACGGCGACCAACCGGGTGCGGCTGAACGCCAGCACGCTCAGCACGTTCTACTACGAGCCGCCGCACCTGGCCCGGCTGCTGACCACGCTCGACGTGCTGAGCGACGGCCGCCTTGACGTTGGCGTGGGAATCGGGTGGATGAAGGACGAACACGACATCGCCCGCGGCGCGGACTGGCGCCGGCGCGGGCGGATGCTCGATGACCTGCTGGCGTTCCTGCACGAATGGTGGACGACCACCCCGGTGTCCTGGGAGAGCGAGTTCTTCTCCCTCCCGCCGGTCCATGCCGACCTGCGCCCGGTCCAGGCTGGCGGTCCGCCCATCTGGATCGGGGGTGCCAGTGAGGCCGCGATGCGCCGGGTCGGCCGCAGCGGCACCGGCTGGCTCGGGGTCGAAGGGCTGCAGGACGAGGTCACCGACCACTTGTGGTCGGTTGCGCGCCGTGCGGCACTGGACGCCGGCCGCGATCCTGACGCGCTGAAGACGGCCATGCGCATCAACCTCGAACCGGGCACGTCCGTTGACACGATTGCCGGCAAGCTCGAGCGCCTCGCCGGGTCCGGTGCTGACGAGGCAATCGTGGATGCCTTCGCAATGTTCCCTAGCCTTGACCAGATGCTTGACTTCGCCGGCCAGGTGATCGCTCGATGGAGTGATCGTGGGAAAGCTTGACGGCAATCCTATTTTGCCGCTAGGAGCCGTTCGACGTATTTCGCAATGACATCGACCTCGAGGTTCACCCGATCTCCGGCTTGAGCCGGACCCAATGTGGTCAGCTCGCGAGTGGTCGGAATCAGCGACACCTCAAACCAGTCGTCGCCGAGCGCGGAAACCGTTAGCGAAATGCCGTCGACGGTTATCGAACCTTTTTCGACGACGTAGCGGGCCAGTTCGGCGGGCATGCCGATGCGGACCACCTCCCAGTTCTCGGAAGGTGAGCGGGACAAGATCTTTCCGGTGCCGTCGACGTGACCTTGGACGATGTGACCGCCGAGCCGACTGTTCACCGCGGCGGCGCGTTCGAGGTTGACCCGGCTACCTGCGGCCAGCCGACCCAAGCTGGACCGGCTCAACGTCTCCCCCATCACGTCGGCGGTGAACTGACCTCCGGGCAGCACTTCGACAACCGTCAGGCATACGCCGTTGACGGCGATCGAGTCGCCGTGACCGGCGTCGGCAGTGACCACCGGACCCTGAATGGTGAAGCGAGCGGAATCGCCCAGGTCATCCTTACCGACGACCTCACCCAATTCCTCAACGATTCCGGTGAACACCGTCTCAGGCTAGTGATTGTCGTTGCCCAGCGCGACGCCGCCGTCACCTCAGGCTTCGCGTCGGGTCAACCGCACCCTCTACGATGCAACCTATGCAGACGCGCCGCCCAATCCTCGCCGTTGTTGCCGCCCTCTCGATCGCCGCCGCTCTGGTCAGCGGCTGCTCGTCGTCCTCCAAACAATCCGGCGGTTCGCTGCCCGATGCGGCCACCCTGCTCAGCAAGTCCAACCTGACTACCAGAAATGTCAAGAGCGTGCACCTGGTGCTGTCGGTGACCGGCAAGATCAAGCATCTGCCTGTTAAGACCCTGACCGGCGACCTGACCACGACACCTGACACCGCCGCCCAGGGCAACGCCGACATCACGCTCGGCGGTTCCGACATCGATGCCCAGTTCGTGGTCAACAACGGAACCCTCTACGCGGCGCTCAGCCCAGGCCAATGGGAAAGCTTTGGTCCGGCGTCCGCCATCTATGACCCGTCCGAGATCCTCAACCCGAACACCGGTCTGGCCAACCTGTTGACCAACCTGAGCAATCCGAAGGCCGAGTCTCGCGAAACGATCAATGGGCAGAGCACCATCAAGATCACCGGCACCGCCTCAGCGGACGCGGTGAATGGCCTTGCGCCGCAACTGAAGGCAACCCAGCCCACGCCGACGACCGCGTGGATCGAGGAAAACGGTGACCACCAGTTGGCCCAAGTCCAGCTGGATCCGAGTCAGGGCAACTCGGTCCGGATGACGCTGTCGAACTGGAATGCGCCGGTGCAGGTCACCAAGCCTCCGGTCGCCCCGTGACGGCACCCCGGCACGCGGGGCGCGGCGTCGCGATCGGCGCCGGCAGCCTGGCCGTACTCCTCGGTGCACTCGACACCTATGTCGTGGTGACCATCATGCGCGACATCATCAGCACCATCGGCATTCCGGTCAACCATCTGCAACGCATCACCCCGATCATCACCTGGTATCTGCTGGGCTACATCGCTGCGATGCCGCTGCTGGGCCGGGCATCCGACCGGTTCGGGCGCAAACTGCTTCTGCAAGTCAGCCTGGCCACCTTCCTGATCGGGTCGGTGATCACGGCGCTGTCCACCAACTTGGATGTGCTGGTGGTTGGCCGCACCATCCAGGGCGTGGCCAGTGGCGCGCTGTTGCCGGTGACGCTCGCACTGGGCGCTGACCTATGGGCTCAGCGCAACCGCGCCGGAGTCCTCGGCGGCATCGGCGCGGCGCAAGAGCTGGGCAGCGTGCTCGGCCCGCTCTACGGAATCTTCATCGTCTGGCTGACCAGTCGCTGGCAGGACGTGTTCTGGATCAACGTGCCGTTGGCGCTGGCCGCGATGGTGATGATCCACTTCAGCCTGCCGTCCCGAGACCGCAGCGGCGAGCCCGAAAAGATCGACATCATCGGCGGCCTGCTGCTGGCGATCACGCTGGGTTTGGCGGTCATCGGTCTGTACAACGCCAACCCCGACGGCAAGCACGCGCTGCCCAGCTATGGCCCACCGCTGATCGTTGCGGCCGTCGTCTTCGCGGTGATTTTCTTTGTGTGGGAACGGTTCTCCCGCACCAAGCTGATCGAACCCACCGGGGTGCACTTCCGGCCGTTCCTCTCCGCGCTCGGCTCGTCGCTGTGCGCCGGTGCGGCCCTGATGGTGACCCTTGTCGACGTCGAACTATTCGCCCAGGGCGTGCTCGGCAAAGATCAGGACCACGCCGCCATGATGCTGCTGTGGTTCCTGGCAGCGCTGCCGATCGGCGCGCTCGTGGGCGGCGGGATCGCGACAAGAATCGGCGACCGAGCGGTGGCTTTTGCGGGGCTGCTGATCGCCGCCGGCGGCTACTGGTTCATCTCGAAGTGGTCGGTTGACCTATTGAACGTCCGCCACAACATCTTTGGACTGTCGCTGCCCGCGATGGATACCGATCTGGCAATCGCCGGAATCGGGTTGGGTCTGGTGATCGCCCCGCTGACATCGGCCAGCCTGCGGGTGGTGCCGTCGGCACAGCACGGTATTGCTTCGGCGGCGGTGGTGGTGGCGCGGATGACGGGCATGCTGATCGGTGTCGCCTCGCTGAGCGCGTGGGGCTTTTACCAACTGCCGCAGCTCGTCGCGAAATTGGCATCGGAGGTGCCCGCGAACGCCAGCCTCGCGGAGCGCGTCCTGCATCAGGCGACCATGTATCGCGAGGCGTTCGCTGAGATGTACGGCGGAATCTTCAAGGTCACTGTGGTCGTCTGCGTGGTGGGTGCACTGTTGGGCCTGTTGATCGGCAGCCGGAGCGTGCACGCCGACGAGCCCGAAGTGTTGGAGGAGCAGCCCGTCGCGCCTCGGGCCTAGACGTTTCGCCGAGATCCTGTATTTGTGCCGAAAAGCGGAGCACAATCTTGATGTGGCGCGGGGCGATGGCTTTTCATCGCAGCCGGCCGGCAGTTCGGCCGGCGGTGTCCTAATTGCGGCCTACGGCATATCTGCGTACGTGATGTTTCTGCTCGCTTTTCTGTACCTGATCGGATTTGTCGCCGACGCCGACTTCATGGTCGGCAACGTGCACGTTGTGGGCAAAAGCATCGATCGCGGCGGCCTCGGCGACGGCACTCTGACCGTCACGGCGGTGGTCATCGACGCGGCGTTGCTCGCGCTGTTCGCGGTCCAGCACAGCATCATGGCCAGGGCAGGCTTCAAACGCTGGTTGACCCGCATCGTGCCCGCCAGCGCGGAGCGGTCGACGTACGTCCTGGCGTCCAACATCTGTCTAATCGCTCTCCTCGCGGGCTGGTACCCGATCACTCACGACGTTTGGCGGATCACGGCCCAGCCCTGGCGGATTCTACTGACAGCCACCGGTCTGGTCGGGTGGGCGATTGTGTTGCTGAGCACTCTTCTGATCGATCATTTCGATCTGTTCGGCCTGCGGCAGGTGTTCGCCCGGCTTCGCGGCCGGCAGCTTGCCGATCACCCGTTCACGACGCCGCTTTTCTACCGGGCGGTTCGACACCCGCTATATCTGGGTTTTCTGATCGCATTCTGGTTCACGCCGGCAATGACGCTGGGCCACTTGCTCTTTGCGGCCGCCATGACCGGCTACATCCTGGTCGCGGTTCGATTCGAGGAGCGCGACCTTACCCGCGTGTTCGGGGAGCAGTACCGCGACTACCGTCGCCGCGTTCCGATGCTGATCCCTGGCGTGGGCTCGCGCGGCACCAAGCTCAGCACCAGGTCCGGCCCCACCCGTTCGACGCCGTCGTAGCGCCAGCGCAACGCCCGGGCGATACTCGGCACTCCGACGTCGTCGACCGCGGCGATCGGCCCGCCGAGCAGGATCGGCGCGACGTAGGCCAGGATGCGGTCAATCGCCCCGGCCCGCAGGAATGCCCCGGCCAGCGTGGGGCCGCCTTCGAGCAGCACGTCGGTGCGATCGGCCAGCGCCTGCAGCACCTCGGCCGGCTCGTGCGTCCGAATCACCATGGTGCGTGAGTCGTCATTGAGAACCTTTGCCTCCGAATGGATGTCACGCATACCGACCACCACCCGCAACGGCTGCCGATCGGCGAGGCTGCCGTCGGCCAGGCGTGCCGTCAACGCCGGGTCGTCGGCGAGCACCGTGCCGGTGCCGACCACGATCGCGTCGGCGGTAGCCCGACGGCGGTGCACATCGGCACGGGCGGCTTCGCTGGTGATCCATTGACTTGAGCCGTCGGCGGCCGCGCTTCGGCCGTCGATGCTGGTGGCGTATTTCCACGTCACGTGGGGTAGACCGGTGCGCTGCTTGTGCAGCCATTCCCGCAGTGGTCCGGCCGTGACCAGATCGGCCTGGATATCGCCGACGACGCGAACCCCGGCCGCCGCCAGCCGCGCCGCGCCGCCTGCGGCCTTGGGGTTCGGGTCGCTCACCGCGTAGATCACCGTCGCGATGCCGGCCTCGAGCAGCGCATCCACGCACGGCGGCGTTTTGCCATGGTGGTTGCAGGGTTCCAGGGTGACCACCGCGGTGCCGCCGGCGGCCAGCCGACCCGCCCGGCGCAGCGCCACCACCTCGGCATGAGCGCTGCCCGTCCGCTGGGTGCCACCGACGCCGGCGACTTGGCCGCCGCGATCGAGGATGACCGCGCCGACAGGCGGATTCGGATACGTCTTGCCTTTGACCAGATCGGCTTGCTCAACGGCCAGGTGCATGGCGGCGTCGTAGCTGACGGCCGCCTCGGTGCTCACCGGCTGCTCACCGGCGGAGGTGCGGTGACACGGCACCGGCCTGCCGCCGTAATGCCTCGACTGCGGCCCCCGGGTCATCGGCGCCGTAGACGGCCGATCCGGCGACGAAGCAGTCGACACCTGCCTCGGCGGCCTGCTCGATCGTGTCGGCGTTGATGCCGCCGTCGATCTCGACCAGGATCGTCAACTCGCCGGAGTCGACGAGCTTGCGTACCTCGCGCACCTTGCTCAGCACCTCGGGGATAAATTGCTGTCCGCCGAAGCCGGGCTCGACCGACATCACCAGGAAGGTGTCGAAGTCCTTGAGGATCTCCAGGTACGGGTCCAGCTCGGTGCCCGGTTTGATGCTCAATCCCGCCTTGGCGCCGGCAGCGCGGATGTCGCGGGCCACGCTGACCGGATTGTCGGTGGCCTCGGCGTGAAAAGTCACGTTGTACGCGCCCGCTTCGGCGTACGGCGGCGCCCAGCGCTCGGGATTCTCGATCATTAGGTGGCAATCCATCGGAATGTCACTGGCGGCCAGCAAGCTCTCCACCACTGGCAGGCCGATCGTGAGGTTCGGCACGAAGTGCGCATCCATGACGTCGACGTGCAGCCAGTCGGCGCCTTCGACGGCGGCGGCCTGGTCGGCCAGCCGGGCGAAATCGGCGGCCAATATCGACGGCGCGATCAGCGGCCGATTGGTCTTGCCTGACATGAACGAGAGCTTACTGGGGGCCTAGTTTAGCGACGATGCGCGCGGAGGAGCCTAACCATCCAGCTTTATAAGGGCCGCGGCGAACATGGCGTCAGTGCCGTGCCGATGCGGCCACAACTGAACGTAGGGACCGTCCCCCAGATCGGCCACCGGCTCGAACAACGGCCTGGTATCAAGCGCGGTCACCGGATGACGGCGCAAAGCGTCGCCGACTACCCCGACCGTCTCGGCCAGATGCGGCGAGCAGGTCGCATACAAAACCA
>NZ_DASXHW010000511.1:0-9677 GCF_036488105.1 Mycobacterium sp.
CAACCGTGGCGACGGCGAAGAAGGCCAACGGAATACCTTGATAAATGAGCTGAAGCCCACCCTTGTTGGTGTGGATGGTCGGCCCGATCGACTGCAGATATTGGAACCAGTTCGTCACGTAGGACACCGCGTCGGCCGTCAGGAAGTTCCACAGGATGAACGGAACGAACACGGTGATCAACAGAGCGGCAGGGTAATTCACTGAAGGATGGCGCCGCCGGAACCACTGGAACAGGTTCAACACGGCCGCGAATCCGCCGGCATAGAACCAGCCGTAGCCGGCCAACACGTACACCGGTTTGTTCGGGGTGGTGTACGGGGTCTTGCCCCAGGGCAGCAGGGCCAGATCCGGGTTGTAGTAAAGGTAGGCACCCCAGTCGGCGTAGAACTCCTGCCACCACATGGTGAAGCACCCGATGAAGAGCAGCGCGGCGGTGTCGGGCCGGCCATTCTTGCGCCAGCGGTAGAGCAGGTACGCGGCCACCAGACCGAAGACGATCCAACCGCCAACCTCCATCAGCCAGGGGGCGTTGGATGGGGGCAGATCTCCAGCGGCAAGCACGCTGTCGCTCATAGGTGTCATATCAGTCGCTCGCCGGCAGCGGCTTGGCTTCCTTCAACACCAGCGGCGTCGAGCCGACGCTGAGTGAGCCGGCGCCGGCTTTGGTGACCAGCACTTCGGCGTCGCCGTCGTCGACGTAGCGCTTGCCCATCGTGCTGCCGTCAGCGAAGGCCGGGTCAGGCGCGGCGTCCGTGGGACGGTCGGCGTCCAGTGGCAGCATCGGCCGGCCCCCGCAACGCAGATCGTCCAGGCTCTCAGCGGCTTTGACGACGATCACCTGGGTGTCACACACCTGACTCTGCAGGCGCGTGCCGTTCTTGATCATGTCGGACTCCTTGGTGTCTCGAGGGAGGAGATTCAGTGCTCGGCAGCCGCCGGCTTGAGGTCGTCAAGGATCTCCCGACGCAACACCTTGCCGGTCGGCGTGGTCGGCAGCTCCTCTCGAAACACGATGCGGTCCGGTGTGCGGGAGCCGCGCAACGTGGCGCGGGTGAAGTCGCGCAGCTGCTCGGGTGTCGGCGCGGCGCCGGCCTCGGGCACGATCACCGCCACGATGATCTGGCCCCACTCGGCGTCATCCAGTCCGACGACGACGACCTCGCGGACGTCGGGGTGCTCGACGAGCACGTCCTCGATTTCCGACGGCGCGATGTTCTCGCCGCCCCGGATGATGGTGTCGTCGGACCGACCGCCGATGAACAGGTAGCCGTCCTCATCCAGCGTCGCAACGTCCCTAGTCGGGAACCAGCCCTGCGCATCGAGCACCGAACCGATCTCGGCGTAACGGCCCGAGACCTGCGGGCCTCGCACGAACAGCTCACCGGTTTCACCCGGTCCGAGCACGGTGCCATCCTCCGCGCGGATCTGCACCTCGATGTCGGGGACTGGGCGACCGACCGAGCCCAATCGCCGGGCGACGGCGTCGTCTCGCGCCGCCTGGGCCAAGCGGTGGTCCTCCGGCGTGAGCACTGCAATGGTCGAACTGGTCTCGGTCAGCCCATAAGCGTTGACAAAGCCGACCTGCGGTAGCAGGTCGAGCGCCCTACGGACCAACGGCCGCGCCACCTTCGATCCGCCGTAGGCGAAGTTGCGCAGCGTCGGAAGCTCGGCGGACTGCTCCTCGATGACCGCGACGATGCGGGACAGCATGGTCGGCACCACCGTCGCGGTGGTGACCCGCTCGTCACGGACCAGCCGCACCCATTCCTGGGGATCGAACCGGCGCAGGTACACGATCGCCCGCCCGGCGTACAGGTTTGACAATGCGGCCCCGACCCCCGCGATGTGATAGGGCGGCACGCACACCAGCGCCGCGTCGGCGGGATCAGCCGAACCGAACTCGACGGTGCCGGTGACATAACTGGTCAGGTTGTTGTGAGTCAGCTCAACGGCTTTGGGCCGCGACGTGGTACCCGAGGTGAACAACACCACCGCCACGTCGTCGGGGTCGGCGAAGGCCGAGACGGGCTCGGCGGATCGCGCGGCCTCGATGAACTCGTCGGAGGTCATCACCCGATCACCGGAACCGGTCACGACGTCGCGGTACTCGACGTCGACCACGATTAGCGGATCGGATAGCCGATCGATGAGCTGTCCCAGCCCATCCGGACTCAGCCGATAGTTCAGCGGCGTGAACGCCGTGTTCGCGCGGGCCGACGAGAACAACAGCAGAGGGAGCAGCACTCCCCCGGTGCCGACATAGACGACGTGGGACGCACCGGATGCGGTCATCACGCCCGCGCCGCCGTCGGCGAGCCCGCTGAGACCCGCGGTGGTCAACCGAATGTCGCCGTCCACCACGGCAACCCGGTCGGGATCACCGGATACCGCCATCTCCAGAAGCAACGAAATGCTCAAAGCCCTCAGCCTTCACCCTGCGAATTAGTGCCCTGGCGCCGTCCCCCGGGCGGCGATCCGATTCTAGACCCGGGCCCAACGAATCAGATATATAGTTATAGGCTTAGTGGGATCTGAGTCAACGCGCACTCCTGTCGGCGGCTGGTTCGACGGTGACGCATGCAGGAGGGAACGCAATGAGCAGCACGCCCGACGTCGCCATCATCGGGGTCGGCCTTCATCCGTTCGGGCGGTACGAGGACCGGTCGGCGCTGGAGATGGGCGCGGTGGCGATCAGCAGGGCGCTGCGCGACGCTGGGGTGCACTGGTCGGACGTGGGCAGCCTGTACGCGGGCAGCCTCGAGGTGGCTAACCCCGAGGCGGTGACGGGACTGGCCGGCATGACCGGCGTCCCGGCGCGGGCCACGCTGAGCGGCTGCGCGACCGGTAACTCACTGTTGACCCTGGCCGCGCGAGACGTCCAACTCGGCGAAGCCGATATTGCGGTCGGCGTCGGACTGGACAAGCATCCGCGCGGCGCCTTCGGCGCCGACCCGTCCGTGTCGGGGTTGCCCCAGTGGTACGGCGATCAGGGGATGTTCCTGACCACGCACTACTTCGGCACCAAGATCATGCGCTACATGCACGATCACGGCATCACCGAGGAGACGCTGGCCCGCGTGGCCGCCAAGAACTTGGACAACGGTGCGCTGGCGCCGCATGCATGGCGCCGCAAGCCGATGAGCGTCGACGCGATCCTGAAGTCGCCGATCGTGAACGCCCCGCTGCGCCAATACATGTACTGCAACCCGAACGAAGGCGCTGCCGCCGTGGTGGTGTGCCGGGCCGATAAAGCCAAGCAGTACACCGACACTCCGATCTACCTGCGCTCGACTGCGCTGCGCAGCCGCCGCGAAGGCGCCTACGAACTGCTGCGCACCTCGATCGAGCTGCCGATCGTGCCCGGCACCACCGCCGAGGCCGCCCGCGCCGCCTACGAGTTGGCCGGCATCGGCCCCGAGGACGTCGACGTTGCTCAACTGCAGGACACCGATTCCGGGTCCGAGATCATCCACATGGCCGAGACGGGACTCTGCAAGGACGGCGAACAGGAAGCGCTGCTCGCCGACGGCGCCACCAAGATCGGCGGGCGGCTGCCCGTCAACACCGACGGTGGCCTGCTGGCCAACGGCGAACCGGTCGGCGCATCCGGCCTCCGTCAGATTTACGAGCTGGTCCAGCAACTACGCGGCCACGCAGGTGACCGTCAGGTACCCAACGATCCACAGGTCGGGCTGGCCCAGCTGTACGGGGCACCCGGAACCGCAGCCGTCGCCATCCTCTCCAAGTAGCCGCCAACCGAAGGGAGTACTGCCGATGACCGACACCCAGGCGGAATCGCGCCCGCGCGCCGAGGTCGACCTCGACCACCACTCGCCCGAATTCCGCGAGGACCCCTATAGCCGGTTCCGTCAGATGCGCGAATCGGGCTGTCCGGTCGCACATTCCGAGCATTACGAGGGCTTCTGGGCGCTGGTCGACTACGCGTCGGTGTTCGAGGCGGCCCGCGACGACGACCTGTTCAACTCCTATCCGTCTGTGGGTGTGCCGGCCAGTGAGCTCCCGTTGCCGATCCTGCCGATCGAGTCGGATCCTCCGGAGACCCAGGAATTGCGTGACGTCACCCTCAAGCGCTTCTCACCGGGTTCGGCGGAGCGATTCCGCAAGTCCGCCATCGAGATGACCAATGAAGCGATCGATGCCTTCATCGAGCGCGGCGAGTGTGACCTCGTCGGTGAGCTGACGACACCGCTGCCCGCGCGATTGATCCTGCGGCTGTTGAACTTCGACGAGTCGCGGTTCATGGACTGGGTCGGCTGGGTGCATACCACCGTGCACGACCGTGCGCATGATCCGGAAAAGGCCGCAATCGCCGGGATGGAGATGTTCGGCGAGATCGGCAAACACATGGAGCAGCGCCGCGCCGAAGGACTCGGCGACGACTTGTTCAGCGACATCCTGCGCGGAACGCTGAATGGCGAACCGCTCGACGACGGCCAGATCACCATGTACACGGTGCTGATGATGCTCGGCGGAATGGACACCACCAGTGGCTTCACCGGCAATGTGCTGTTGCGGCTGTGCAAGGACGCCGAGTTGCGCGCAAAGTTCACAGCCGATCCGAGCCTGGTGAAGAAGTCCACCGACGAGCTGCTGCGCCTGTACACGCCGACGCTCGGCCTGGCGCGCACCGTCTCGCGGGACGCCGACTTCCACGGCCAGCAGCTGTGCCAGGGCGACCGGGCGATCCTGATGTGGGCGGCGGCCAACCGCGACCCCGCGATGTTCGACAACCCCGACGAACTCGACCTCGATCGCCCGAATGCCAAGAAGCACATGGCTTTCGGCGTGGGTATGCACCGCTGCCTGGGTTCGCACTATGCCAAGTTGATGTTCGACGTGATGACCACCCAGGTACTCAAGCGGCTGCCCGATTTCGCATTGACCGGCGAGCCGAAACTGTTCGAAGATGCGGGCGAGGTGTACGCCGTGCGCGAATTGCCGGTTAGTTTCACGCCCGGCCCGCGGGTGGGCTGACGGCCGGTTGGGACGGGAGAACTGCGGTGACGGCTGGCACCATCGCCGGGCTGCTGGATGAGTGCGCCGCCGGCCGACCGGATCGTCCGTTGCTGCGTGATGTCGCCGGCGAGACACTCAACGTGTCGCAGGTCGCCGGGCTGGCATCGGCTGCCGCGCAATGGCTGGCGGATGCCGGTGTGCGTCCCGGCATGACGGTCGCTTGGCAGCTGCCATCACACGTCAACGCGGCGGTGGTGATGCTGGCGCTGACCCGCATGCCCGTTGTGCAGGCCCCGGTACTGCACCTCTATCGGCTTCGCGAGGTGTGCGCGGCAGTCGAGGCCGCGCGCGCCGACATCCTCCTGGTCGACGAGTCGACGGCTGCCAATGCCGCACGTGGGATACCAACTGTCATGGTGGCTTCCGACTTCGTCCGCAGGCTCCAGACGTCGGCGGCAGCAAGCGCGAGCCACGAAGCACCGCACTCCCCTGCGGAGCCGCGCTGGGTGTACTTCACCTCGGGCACCACCGGCCGCCCGAAAGCGGTCCGCCACACCGACGCGACCTTGCTCAGCGCGGCCAGCGGCTTCGCCGCCCATCTCGGCGTGGGCACCCATCCGCGGGAGGTTGGCACGATCGCCTTCCCCATCGCGCACGTCGGCGGCATGGTCTATCTCGCCACCGCGCTGCTCGGCGACTTTCCGGTGGTGCTCATCCCGAAGGTTTCCGCAGACGACCTGCCCCCGTTACTTGCCGAGCACCAAGTGACCGTGACCGGAGCGAGCACCGCGTTCTATCAGATGCTTCTCGCTGCTCAGATGGCCGCGCCGACAACCGATTTGCTGGTGCCGTCGCTGCGGATGCTGATCGGCGGGGGTGCCGCGTGCCCGCCCGAGGTGCACAGACAGGTGAGGGAACACCTGCGCGTACCCGTGGTGCATGCCTACGGAATGACCGAGGCGCCGATGATCTGCGTCAGCCAGGCCACTGACACCGACGAGCAACTGGCCAACAGCGCGGGCCGGCCCATCCCTGGATCGCAGGTGCGAATCGCGGCGAACGGCGAGATCGAGTTGCGCGGCGCCAACCTGACACCGGGATACCTGGAGCATGAGCAGTGGGCCAACACGCTCACCGCGGACGGGTGGTTCTGCAGCGGCGACCGGGGTCACCTTCGCCCGGACGGGCGCATCGTGGTCACCGGTCGCACCAAGGATCTGATCATCCGCAAGGGCGAGAACGTGGCCCCGGATGAGATCGAGAACGAACTGCTGGCCCATCCCCTGGTCGACGAGATCGCCGTGCTGGGCCAGCCCGACGAACTGCGCGGCGAGCTGGTGTGCGCTGTCGTGCGCCGTTCGCCACGCCATCGCGACGTCACCCTCGATGAGCTCTGCACCTTCCTCGACTCACGCGGGCTGATGAAGCAGAAGTGGCCCGAGCGGCTCGTCGTCGTCGACGAGTTCCCGCTGACGGGGCTCGGCAAGGTTGCCAAGTCCGAGCTGGCCCGGCAGATCGCAGGAGGAATTCGATGACGGCGTTGTCCGCCGACGAACGTCAGGAACTCGCGCAATCCGTGCGCTCTGCCTGCGAGCGACTGTCACCCCAGGACCGAGTGCGCGCCGTCGCGTACGGCGCGGGAGACCGCGACGTCGCAGACGGACACTCCGGTTTCGACACCGCGCTGTGGGACGTGCTGTGCAACCAGGTCGGGGTGGCCGCCATCGCGCTGCCAGAGCGTCTCGGCGGCGCAGGTTACGGCGCGTCCGCGTTGGGTGTGGTCGCCCACGAACTCGGCCGCGCCCTAGCCCCGGTGCCGTTCATCAGCTCCACGGTGCTGGCCACCGGCCTGCTGCTGGACCTGACCGCGCACGACCCCGATGCAGACAAGCGACTCACGGGGCTCATCGAAGGTCGCCGCACTGCCGCCGCAGCTCTCACCGGTGACGGCGGGCTGTGGCGTCCATCCGCAGTGTCGCTGCGCGCCGCCCGCACCGGGGACGGCTGGACTGTCGACGGCACCGTGCGCCACGTGCTGGGCGGTTCCACCGCCGACGACCTCATTGTGGTGGCAGATGCAGATGATGGCGAGCCGGCGCTGTTCGTGCTTGACCCCGACGTCGACGGCGTCGTCACCGAGGCTGAACGCGTGCTCGACGGCACCCGGCCGATGGCCACCATCACGCTGAGCTCGGCACCCGCGCTGCGGCTGTCCGGCGACGGTCCCCTTGGCGACGTCGTCGACCGCCACGTCGATATTGCGCTGGCGGTGCTATCTGCCGAACAGGTCGGCGCGTGCGAACGGGTGCTCGAGATCGCTAGCGACTACGCCCGCACCCGCGAACAGTTCGGTCGGCAGATCGGCAGCTTTCAAGCCATCAAACACAAGTGCGCGGACATGCTGGTCGATCTCGAATGGGCACGGTCGGCCTCGCAGGCGGCCCTGGAGGCGCTCGACGATTCACATGCTGCTGCCGCCGGCGAATCGAACTGGCGCGCGAGCATGGCCAAGGCGGTGTGTTCCGAGGCGCTGCGCAACGCGGCGAAAGCGAACGTCCAGATTCACGGCGGCATCGGCTTCACCTGGGAGGATTCCGCACACTTGTACTTCCGGCGCGCCCGCACGGACGAGGTGGTGTTCGGCACTCCTGGCCAGCACTGGGACCGGCTGTCGGCGTTGGGCCCGTCGACTCTGAGGAAGGAGTGACCGGTGTCGGCTTCTCCTGACGTCGTGGAAGACGTCGACGCGCTGCGCGCTGAGATCAGCTTGTTCCTGGGCAACGCACCGAGGCCGGCCGGTCTGCGCAACTACGGGCCTACGCCCACCGCGGAGGACGTCGAACCCGGCCGGGTCTGGCACCGCTACCTCGCCGACCACGGCTACGCCTGCCTGCATTGGCCGCGCGAGTTCGGCGGTGCCGCAGCGACAGTGGCGTACCAGGCCGTCTTCGCCGAGGAGTGCGCACGAGCCGGTGTGCCCCGTCAGCTGAACATCACCGGTCCGGACCTGGTCGGTCCAGTGCTGATCAAGTTCGGCAGCCGAGGACAGAAGGACCGGTACCTGGAGCCGATCAGGCTGGGCGACGACGTCTGGTGTCAGCTCTTCTCCGAGCCCGGCGCCGGATCAGATCTCGCCGGCGTCCGCACCCGTGCCGAGCGCACCACGACGGGTTGGCGCATCGATGGCCAGAAGGTATGGAGTTCGGCGGCCGCCTCGGCGCGCTTTGGGCTGCTGCTCGCCCGCACCGGTCCGGACAAGCACCGTGGCTTGTCGATGTTTGTGGTGCCCATGGACACACCAGGAGTCACGGTGCGCCCACTGACGCAGATGGATGGTGAGAGCAAGTTCAACGAAGTCTTCTTCGACGGCGCCGAACTCGACGAAGACGCGCTGATCGGCGACGTCGGTCAGGGCTGGACGGTGGCGATGGTGACGCTGGGGCGTGAGCGCCTGACATTGGGTTCGCAGGCGGTGTCGATGTTCCGCCTGCACGAACGGATGGTCGATGCTGCCCGTGACCACGACCTGCTCGACCCGGTGCTGTCGCGGTCGATGACCCGGCTGTGGGCAAGGATGTGGCTACTGCGCTACACCTGGCAGCGCGCCATCGACTCCGGCGACCTCACGTCGCCGGCGTTTTCGGTGCTCAAGCTGATGACCTCCGAAACCGATCAGGACCTGGGCGACATGGCCACCGAGGTGCTGGGTACCGACGCATGCACCGACCCCGAGGACGACGAGCTGGTGCACCAGATGTTGGTTGGGCGGGCGCAGACCATCCTCGGCGGCACCAGCGAGATTCAGCGCAACATCCTCGGCGAGCGGGTGCTCGGGCTTCCCAAAGAACCGCGATGACAGGGGGTTTGACCGCGGCCGGCCTCACCGCCGGGCTGCGCGCTGCGCTGCGCCCCGGAATGACGATTGCCCTCGGCGACGGCGTGGGCGCGCTGCGCTGCCTCGACGACGGCGGATCGGTCGGCGCGGCGCTGAGCGCCGCGGCCAGCGAGGTCGGCTCGGTGCGGCTGGTGCTGGGCTGGCTGCCCGCCCCGATCGACGGCCTAGACGCCGACGCGTTTGCCGAAGTGGTTGCGTTGATGCCCGGTTGGGGCGTGCGCGAGGTACTGCGTAGCCCGAAGGCGCGGTTCCTGCCGACGCGGCTGGCGGCGATTCCCGCGCTCTTGGCTGACGTGCTGCAGCCCGACGTGCTGCTCACCCGGCTGGTCCGACGCGGTGGCTTGCTGCAGTTCGGCTCCGAGGTGTCCTGGCAGCGCGCGGTAATTGCAAGCGGCACTAGGACTCTCGCGGTGATCGACACCTCGGCGCCCGCGGCGGATGCGGGGCCTCCCCTTGACCTGTCGGGCATCGAGGTCCTCGGCACGGTGGGGAGCGGGCCGGTGCGAGTACCGCAGCGCGAACCCGAGCCGATTCACGACGCGCTCGCCGACGCGGTACTGCGGATGCTGCCCGAGGGAGCCCGGATCCAGTACGGGCCGGGGCAACTCGGCACCGCACTGCTGCGACGGACACAGGTGCCGTTGCACATCGACACCGGCCTGCTCACCGACGCCGTCGTCGACCTCGACCGACGCCGCCTACTGGCAGGCACCCCGTCGGCGACGTATCTGCTGGGCAGCGACTCGCTCTACGACTGGGCAGACGGACGCCCCATCCTGCACGGGCTCGACTACACCCACGACC
>NZ_DASXHW010000512.1:0-5795 GCF_036488105.1 Mycobacterium sp.
GCGGACCCGCTGCGGCCGGCCAAGCGCATCAATCCGGGCGCGCGCTATGCGGCGATGGAACAGTTCTTCAGGGCCAGCCACACCGGTGTTGCGGGCGCCGCCATGATGACGTCGACGGCGTCGGTGCAGGTGAACCTCGACGCCGGTCCGCAAGCCGGCTGGGGCGACCGGGTGCGGCTGGCCCACGCTCTCGGGCCCGTCATGGTGGCGATCGCCGCCAATTCGCCGCTGTTGAGCGGAGAGTTCACCGGCTGGCGTTCGAGCCGGCAGCGGGTGTGGAGTCAGCTCGACTCGGCTCGGTGCGGGCCGATCCTCACGGCCAGTGGCGAGGATCCCGGTACCGACTGGGCGCGCTACGCGCTCAAGGCGCCGGTGATGCTGGTGCACAGCCCCGAGGCGGTACCGGTCACCCGTCGCGTGCCGTTTGCCGACTGGGCCGACGGCCGCGAGCTGCTCGGCGGTCGCCGGCCAACCCACTACGACCTGGAATACCACCTGACCACGCTGTTCCCGCCAGTGCGTCCACGGCAGTGGCTGGAGATCCGCTATCTGGATGGCCTGCCCGGCGAGGTCTGGCCCGCGGTGGTCTTCACGCTGGTGACGCTGCTCGACGACCCGGCCGCCGCTGCACAGGCCGCCGAAGTAGTCGAACCCGTCGCCACGGCCTGGGACACCGCAGCCCGGGTCGGGCTCGATGACCAGCGCATCTTCTCGGCGGCCAACCAGTGCGTGGCCATCGCGGCCGAACGCGCACCCGCCGGGCTCGCCGACGGGATGCGGCGCCTCGTCGAGGCGGTAGAGCGGGGCCGCTGTCCGGCCGACGACTTCTCCGACCGGGTGATCGAAAACGGCATCGCGGCGACGGTGACCGAGCTGGCGCTAGGGGAACATTGACGTCACGCGAAGCGCTGGTCCGCAATCTGCACCGGGCGCGGATGAGAACCTTGCGGCTGGTGGATTTCGACGATGCCGAGCTCCGCCGCCAGTACGACCCGCTGATGAGCCCGTTGGTCTGGGATTTAGCGCATATCGGCCAACAGGAGGAACTTTGGCTGTTGCGCGGCGGCGACCCGGACCGCCCGGGAATCCTGTCCGGCGCGGTCGACAACCTCTACGACGCCTTCGTGCACTCCCGCGCCAGCCGCGTCGACCTGCCGTTGCTGTCGCCCGATCACGCGCGAACATACTGTCGTACCGTGCGGGCCGCGTCGCTGGACGCTCTCGAGCAGCTACCCGACGAACCGGACCACAATTTCGTGTACGGGATGGTGGTCAGCCACGAGAACCAGCACGACGAAACGATGCTGCAGGCATTGAATCTGCGCACCGGCCCACCGCTGCTGCTGGAGGCCCGCGCCCTCCCGGCGGGTCGGGCCGGACTTGCCGGGACGTCGGTCGAGGTGCCCGGCGGCCCGTTCGTGCTGGGTGTCGACGCCGCCGATGAGCCGTTCTCGCTGGACAACGAACGCCCGGCCCACGTGGTGGACGTGCCGACGTTCCGCATCGGCCGCGTCCCGGTCACCAACGGCGAATGGCGGCAGTTCGTCGACGATGGCGGCTACCGGCAGCCCCGGTGGTGGTCGGCGCGGGGCTGGCACCACCGCCAGACCGCAGACCTGACCGCGCCGCAGTTCTGGAACACCGACGCGCAGACCCGCACCCGGTTCGGCCATGTCGAGGACATCCCCGCCGACGAACCGGTCCAGCACGTCAGCTATTTCGAGGCCGAGGCCTACGCGGCATGGGCCGGGGCCCGGTTGCCCACCGAACGCGAATGGGAGAAGGCGTGCGCGTGGGACCCGCAGCAGGGCACGCGCCGACGCTATCCCTGGGGCGCCGCAAACCCGTCGCCGGTTTACGCGAACCTCGGCGGCGACGCGCTGCGTCCGGCAGCCGTCGGCGCGTATCCCGCCGGCGCATCGGCCTACGGTGTCGAGCAGATGCTCGGCGACGTGTGGGAGTGGACCAGCTCGGAGCTGGAGCCGTGGCCGGGATTCACCCCGATGATCTACCAGCGTTACTCCGAGCCGTTCTTCGGCGCCGACTATAAGGTGCTGCGCGGCGGCGCCTGGGCAGTCGAGTCGGCCATTGTGCGGCCCAGCTTCCGAAACTGGGACCATCCTTACCGGCGGCAGATCTTCTCGGGTGTCCGGCTGGCGTGGTCCGTCGACACCGACGCAGGGGGACGCCCCTGATGTGCCGCCACCTCGGCTGGCTGGGGCGCGAAGCCTCGGTCTCCTCGCTGGTGCTCGACCCGCCGCACGGTTTGCGGGTGCAGTCGTACGCTCCGCGCCGGCAAAAGCACGGGTTGATGAACGCCGACGGTTGGGGCGTGGGCTTTTTCGACGGGGTGACGCCGCGGCGATGGCGCAGTGCGGCACCGCTATGGGGAGATGTTTCTTTCGACTCCATCGCACCGGCACTGCGCAGTCACTGCGTGGTGGCTGCGGTGCGTTCGGCTACCGTCGGTATGCCCATCGAAGCCAGCGCGACGGCGCCGTTCACCGACGGACAGTGGCTGCTGTCGCACAACGGAGTCGTCGACCGGGACGTGCTGCCCACCAGTGCCGCAGCCGAATCAATCTGCGACAGTGCGATTCTCGCTGCATTGATATTCGACCGCGGGTTGGACGCGTTGGGGCAGACGATCGCTGAGGTGGGCGGCGACGATACTAATGCGCGGCTGAATATCTTGGCGGGCAACGGTTCTCGACTTCTTGCCACCACCTGGGGCGACACCCTGGCGATACTGCGACGCGAGGACGGTGTCGTGCTGGCCAGCGAGCCGTACGACGACCAACCCGGCTGGGAAGACGTTCCCGACCGACACCTCGTCGAAGTCACCACCGACCAGGTCACGTTGACCGCGCTGAACTCAACGAAGGGAAATTGATGACACTGACGTTGTCCAACCACCTGGCCGCGGATTCGGCATTCGAGGCACTATGCCGTGATGTAAGGGACGGACTGCAGAGTTCTCCGAAGTCGTTGCCGCCCAAGTGGTTCTATGACTCAGTAGGTAGTGACCTGTTCGACCAGATAACCCGGCTGCCCGAGTACTACCCGACCCGCGCCGAGGCGGAGATCCTGCGGTCTCGTGCCGCGGAGATCGTATCGGCCACCGGTGCCGACACGTTGGTCGAATTGGGCAGTGGGACTTCGGAGAAGACCCGGGTGTTGCTGGACGCACTGCGTGAGGGTGGTGCGTTGCGCAGGTTCGTGCCGTTCGACGTCGATGCGAACATGCTGTCGGCCGCCGGAAGCGCGATCCAGCGCGAATATCCCGGCATCGAAATTGCCGCTGTTTGTGGCGATTTCGAAGAGCACCTGGCCAAAATCCCGAACGGCGGCCGCCGGCTGTTCGTGTTCCTGGGCTCGACGATCGGAAATCTCGTCCCCGATGCACGCGCCGAGTTCCTCGCGGCGCTGGCTGAGGTGCTGCAACCCGGTGACAGCCTGCTGTTGGGCACCGACCTGGTCAAGGACGCCAATAGGCTCGTCCAGGCTTACGACGACAGCGCCGGCGTGACGGCACAGTTCAACCGCAATGTGCTCGCCGTGATCAACCGAGAACTCAACGCGGACTTCGATGTCGATGCGTTCCGCCATGTCGCAAGCTGGAACGCGGCAGAAGAGCGGATGGAAATGTGGCTGCGGTCCGAGCGGGCGCAGCGGGTGCGCATCGCCGCGCTGAACCTGACCGTTGACTTCAACTCCGGGGAACAGGTGCTCACCGAAGTGTCCTGCAAATTCCGGGCCGACGGGGTGGCCGGGGAGCTGGCGCAGGCAGGTCTGCGACTCACCGGGTGGTGGACCGACGCCGCCGGCGATTTCGGGTTGTCGCTGTCAACGAAGTGAACGCCGGCCTGGCCGACGCCTGGCGGGACGCCCGGCCGTCGGTCGCCGGGCTGCACCTGGACAGCGCCGCGTGTTCCCGGCAGAGCTTCGCGGTGCTCGACGCGACGGCCTTGCACGCCAGGCACGAGGCCGAGGTGGGCGGATACGTCGCGGCGGAGGCGGCCACACCCGTCCTCAACGCCGGACGCGCTGCGGTCGCCGCCCTTGCCGGCATGCCCGATGCCGAGGTGGTGTTCACCACCGGATCGCAGCACGCGCTGGATCTGCTGTTGTCCAGCTGGCCGCCCGGCGGCCGAACGCTGGCCTGCCTCCCCGGCGAATACGGTCCCAACCTGGCCCTGATGGCTGTGCACGGCTTCGCCCGCCGGACGCTGCCGACCGACGCCGACGGCCGGGTCGCGATTCATGAGGCGGCGATCAGCCTGGCTGCCGAACCGCCGGATCTGGTGCATCTGACGGCGGTGGCCAGTCACCGCGGGGTGGTCCAACCGCTGCAAGAGATGGCGCAGCTGTGCCGCGACTTAGGACTTCCACTTGTCGTCGACGCCGCCCAGGCGCTCGGTCAGGTGGATTGCTCGGTCGGCGCCGACGCGGTCTATGCCTCCTCACGCAAATGGCTGGCTGGGCCACGTGGCGTGGGTGTCCTCGCTGTGCGCCCGGCGCTGATGCAGCGGCTGCGCCCGCGGCTGCCGCCGCCGGAGTGGGCGGCGTCGCTGTCGAACGCCCAACGACTTGAGCTGGGTGAAGCCAATATCGCTGCGCGAGTGGGTTTTTCGGTAGCGGTCGGCGAACACGTCGCGTCGGTCCCGGCTGCGGTGTGGGCTCGCCTGGCTGAAGTGGGCCGGATCGGCCGGACCGTCCTCGCCGACGTGTCCGGGTGGCGGGTGGTCGAGGCGGTCGACGAGCCAAGCGCCATCACGACTTTGGCACCCCTCGACGGCGCCGACCCGGCGAAGATCCGCGGCTGGCTGATCGCGGAACGACGAATCCTCACCACCTATGTCGGAATCCAGCGGGCACCGCTGGAGCTGACGACACCGGTGCTGCGGATTTCGCCGCACGTGGACACCAGTAGCGACGATCTGGAGACCTTCGCGGCGGCGCTCGTCGAGGCGACGGCCGCGGTTTAGCCAAGCTCGGGGTCTGGCGAAACCGCAGCATTGACATTTGCTGCGGCGCTGCTTAACGTCAGGCTTCTCAGCTTTTTCACAGGCAAGGAGTGGGTCCGGCTACCCCGTTCACCCGAAAGGTAAGGGAAGAAATGACAACCAGTCAGCGCCGTGCGATGCTCACGATTGGTGCCGTTGCCGGAGGCCTGCTCGGGGCAGCGTTCCTACCGATGGCGGTGGCCTTCGCCGACACCTACGACTTCACGCCCGACATCACAACCTTCGCTCCCACTCAGGTCGAGGGATACCCGCCGCTCATCAACGAAGTGACCGGAGCCGAGAATTGGGGTATCTCAGACGCTACGACAAACACGGTGCGGTTCCCGGATGCTTTCACCGGCATAGACACTGAGACGACGATCGGGTCCTTCACCAACGACGATTTTCTGACGAATGCGGGTCTCATTGTTCTTGGTCCGAACAGCAGCTTTCTAGTCCCGAGCGGTACACAGATCGACCTCGCCAACTTCGGCCTTGGTTTCGAGAACGAATGGCTCGATGTTCCCAGCGGAGCCAACTCCGGCATCTCGGATCTGTTCATCACACCTTTTGGAAACTTCGAGGTTCTCGGGTCGGCCTTTTCCACCTTACTCTCGTAGCTCTCAGCCGGCCTTGTGCGCGGTGAGCAGGTAGGCCGGTAGCTTCATCCGGCCCTTCTCGTCGCGGTCGTGCGCTGGCATCGGAATGTCCGAATCTGCCGGTGCCGGTGGGATATACGCGTGGATGAACGCCGGCCGAATCTCGTCGATGTGCCAGTGCTTACTCACC
>NZ_DASXHW010000527.1:0-2507 GCF_036488105.1 Mycobacterium sp.
GGCGCGCATTACTCAAGAGGGAATTAGTAATGATTGTTGTAGGCCGCCTTCAAGGCGAGCCTATTGTAATAAGTTCTGCTGACTTAAGGAATGTTAATGGCTGCGTGAAAAGCGAGCCGTTGTGAGGGGAATGAAAAGAAAAGGAAGGGAGTGTGGGGAGGACTCCTACAAAGCGTACTGGACCGGGTAGCATCAAAACCCACTTGGGGAAAGCTTGCCACGGTGCAGACTGTTTTGGAGTCCGAGCGATGTGTCAAAAGAAAAAAATGGAACGGGGATGTTTGAGGCCGACATGTGCACGTTACATCATGTGGCGAGTGTGTCGGATTAGAGGGATCGGGCATGCGCACGTTACGCTATGCGGCCGATCGATCGAGGATCTTTTGACGACCCTGAAGTTTCGACCTTCAGGGTGGCGTCGACGGTGGTGACGACAGGGGTGTCGCTTCGCGCTCGCGGGAAGGTGACGTGTTACCGTCATCGACCTCCATTGGCGCGGGTCCACTGGTGGTGGTGGTGGAAGGGTTGTCGAGCGAACCAAAAAATGAATTTGGGACGCGGGGGGCGGAGATATATGATGCGGCGAACATGTCGTCGCGTGTGTATTGTGGGAAGGTAATTCCCGGTGCCGGAACAGCGCACGGTCGCGAGCGTATGAAGGCGTCGGCGTAGTAAAGGAGGTGGGTGAGGGATTGCTGTGACGGCCGGATAGCCATCAGCAGTTGGAGGAACTCGTCCTCACGCCACTGTGTTCGGACGTCCCATGGCGAATTGTCATTCGCTGGTGGAACGAAGGTGAGCCCAAAGTCCGGTAGGAGGACAGAGGGGTGGGTCATGAAGCGACGGACTTCAGACCAGTTGTCGGTAGGCCGATCAGGCGTGGTGCCTAAGATCGATGCCCAGACGCCCGATGCAAGGGGGCGGTGTCGCTGGTATGTGGCCAGGACGATGAGGAAGCTATGGAGGGCATTCCGGGGGAGGAAGCCTTCATTAGCTATGATGATACGACGCAGGAGGGAGTAACCCATCACTGCACGTCGTACATGGGTAGGGTCGAGGTTTTGCCCTCGAGCCTTGAAGAGGCGGACGAGTGCGTCGGGCACTGTCGCTCCCAATGCGAACGACGCCCAGACTTCAAGGTAGCTGTTCGCTGCCTCGGTTTGTCTAGGTGCGTTGCTGCACGAGATTGTTACATCTCGGCGGTCTCGTGTGGGCTGGCGTTCGACTGGTAGTGGTACGCACGCGAGTCCTGGGTATTTGACGGTACTGGGGTCTGGCCAGTTGCCGTGGTTTGGTGCACGCACGGTGACGGTGAGGCTGGTGGGCCCCTGAGGTGCTGCCGGTGTTGGCAGTGGTGGTGCGTCGCGAGGACGACTTGGCGGATGCGAGGGACCTTGGGAGGTCCGATGCGGAGAGCGGTGATGAGGTTGCGAAGGGCCTGGTGAGGTCCGACGCGGAGATCGATGACGAGAGGTGGAGGGCCGTGATGGGCCAGCTCCGGAGGTTGAGTTATGGGAGGGGTCGTGCCGTGATGGACGGCGACTTTCCTCCATCGCACGTCGCATGTCGCGAGAGAACTCGTTGTCAGAGTCGTCGTCGTTCGTGCGTCGTGAAGGTCGGGGGCTGCGTCCGCGTGCGGGCATGCGTATGGGCAGGGATGGCGGTGTTGCCCGCCGTTCATAGCCTGCAGCCTGCATGGCGTCGTGGAATCCCCTGGTGCGGCCTTCTTCGAGGCCGGCTTGGTATTCGCTTTCGACTCGTGCGTCGAGGCGATCGATGCGGTCATTGGCTAGCCGAAGCTGTTCTTCCAGTTGCCGTACTCGCTTGTTGGTGGGTGACGGTGATCGTCTGGGTGGTTGTCGGTATAGCCGTGGTGGCGACCGGCGACCAGTTGTGCCGTGGTGCACAACGTGCTGTCCACGGTTTGACCCGCGGGACGCTTTTCGCCTCTGGTGTGGCGAAGGTTCGCGAGAGCGCTTGATGCCTCTCGAGGATGCACTGGAGGAGGTGTCGTCCCTCTCCGGTGGTCGAAGGTGTTGACTAGGAGTGCTGGCCACTTGGTGTGGTCCAGTCTCCGGGTGAGTGACTGTGGGCGTCACTGGGGCTGCATCGCCTTGTAGGGCAACGGCAGCGATTAGCCGTTGAGCCGTCTGGTCCCGGTGGATCTCCCAGAGGTCATTGTCGACTACGATGTCTTCTGGACCGTGGGGGTCCCAGTTGTCGGTGTCTGTCGTTTCATTGCTTCCACGACGACGACGGCGCTGCGACTTCTTTCGTGCTTTCGGGCGTTGCTGAGGTTTGGGGACCTCGGCTTGCCCTTGACTGCCCTGGCTTTCTGGGCCAGGGGTTCCTTCGCGCTGCTTCCCCTTGTCCGTGCTTGTGGGCACTGGCTTCGGGTCAGCGGTGGTTGTGGCGCTGGCTGATGGCGCCTGATCGTCCGGACTTTCGGGGTTCGGAGCGATCGATCGGGCCTTTCCCTTGTTCGAGGGTTCGGGCTTTTTGGTGTC
>NZ_DASXHW010000040.1:0-3316 GCF_036488105.1 Mycobacterium sp.
GGGCTCCTTGGTGTCGGTGGGTGGCCCGGGACGGGCCTATGGGTATGACTCGAGCATCGATGCAATCTCATCACCACCCACCGACAAGGAAGGCGTTTGCGGCTGTCAGGCCGTGACGACCTCGTTCCAGCCCTCGACGGATTCCGGGCTGCGCGGCCCGGGGCCGACGTAGATCGCCGCCGGACGAACCAGCTTGCCCAGCCGCTTCTGCTCGAGGATGTGCGCGCACCACCCGGCGGTACGGCCGCAGGTGAACATCGCCGGCATCATCCGCGCCGGCACCTGTGCGAAGTCCAGGATCACCGCGGCCCAGAACTCGACGTTCGTCTCGATCGCCCGGTCCGGCCGCCGCTCCCGCAGCTCGGCGAGCGCGGCCTGCTCGACGGCCGCCGCCACCTCGTAGCGCGGCGCGCCCAACCGCTTGGCGGTGGCCCGCAGGACGCGTGCTCGCGGATCCTCGGCGCGGTACACCCGGTGACCGAAGCCCATCAGCTTCTCGTGCCGGTCCAGGATGCCTTTGACCAATCCGCGCGCGTCATCGGTGCGCTCGACCTCTTCGAGCATCGGCAGCACTCGGGCCGGCGCACCGCCGTGCAGCGGGCCGCTCATCGCGCCCACTGCTCCCGACAGCGAGGCCGCCACGTCGGCGCCGGTGGAGGCGATCACCCGCGCGGTGAACGTCGAGGCGTTCATGCCGTGCTCGGCGGCCGAAACCCAGTAGGCGTCGACGGCCTCGACGTGCTTGGGATCCGGCTCGCCCTGCCACCGCGTCATGAAACGCTCTGTGACCGTTGAGCATTCGTCGATAACCCGCTGAGGTACCGCGGGCTGGTAGATGCCCCGGGCCGATTGTGCGACGTAGGACAGCGCCATCACCGAGGCGCGGGCCAACTGGTCGCGGGCGGAGTTGTCGTCGATGTCGAGCAGCGGCTGGTATCCCCAAATCGGTGCCAGCATCGCCAGACCGGCTTGAACGTCGACGCGCACGTCGCCGCTGTGAATCGGCAGCGGGAACGGCTCGGCCGGCGGCAGTCCGTGGCCGAATTTTCCGTCCACCAGCAAAGCCCACACGTCGCCGAAAGTGACGTGCTGGCCGACCAGGTCTTCGATGTCGACACCGCGGTAACGCAGGGCACCGCCGTCCTTGTCGGGCTCGGCGATTTCGGTGGTGAATGCCACCACGCCTTCGAGTCCGGCAACGAAATTCTCCGGGATCTTGTCCGAGATGACAGTCATGACCGAATTCTCCCACGCGAGCGCGGGCCCGTTGCTACCGGTCGGTAACTAAGGTCCACGCCGCCCGGCCGGACCTACGCCGAAAAGCGTTGGATGGCCCGGATATGAATGGTTTCGAAGTTGACGACGCGCGCGGCGAGTGCGCGTCGGCGCCGCCAGGGGTTGCGGCGCCCGGTTGTCGTCCCGATGTCCACCACGCGGCAGGCAGCCGGATAATAAATCCTCGATGCCACAATGTGATTGAGCTTCTACACATTCCCGACCGTGGCCGGCCCCGGTACACACAGGCTAGTTGTTCGTCGGTGGTGGTTGAGGCTGGAAGGGCTCATACCACCACCAGTTGGCGCGCTCGCCGGTAGGTCCTGGGCAGGGCGCCACCGCGGGCGGGGGTTGAGTTGGTGGGTGCGCCAGCGGTCCCCGGCTCAGTGATCGGCCGGCTTCGTCGGTGACGACGAGGGCGGATGCGGGTCCGGCGATTGTGATCACGCCACGATGGTGCAATCGGTGATGATAGGGGCATAGCAGCACCAGGTTGGCCAGCTCAGTGGAGCCGCCGTCTTCCCAGTGCCGGATGTGGTGGGCGTGCAGGCCACGGGTGGCGCTACAGCCAGGAACGACGCACATGCGATCGCGATACTCCAGCGCGCGACGAAGCCGCCGGCTGATGAGGCGGGTCGCCCGCCCCGCACCAATGGGCTCGCCGTGACGTTCGAACCAAACTTCACACGTGGCGTCACACGTCAGGAATCGCCGTTCGGCGTCGGTGAGCAGTGGACCCAGATGCAGGGCGGCAGCGCGCTGCTCAACGTCGACGTGCACCACCACGGTCGTGTGCTGCCCGTGGGGACGGCGGGCCGCCTCGGCGTCCCATCCAGCCTCGATCAAACGCAGAAATGCCTCGGCGGTGCCAGGCAACGAGGGCCGCCGATCGGAACCGCCCGCGCCATCACCGTAATCGTGCTTCCACTCGGCGATCAACGCATCACGATGAGAAGCCAAGGCGGCGTCGAACTTCGCGGCGTCCTGGCGACCGAGCGTGATCCGGTAGCAGCTGCCCTGCTCGGTAGTAGTCGTAGTGATCGAGCGCTCGGGCCCTTGCCGAGGTTCGGGTTCGGGTCGCGGTTCCATCGTGACCGCGGTGCGTAGCTGATTGACCGACGCGCAGGCCGCCAGCTGCGCGTAGTGCTCATCGGATCCCTGGCCTGCTCGCGCCGCGATAACGCCCACCTGATCCAGCGACAGGCGGCCCTCTCGCATGCCTTGGGCGCAGCGTGGGAACTCCTGCAGCCGACCCGCGATGGTGGTGATCGTGTGGGCGTTTGCCGGCGAGCAACCCGTCTTCCAGGCCACCAATGCAGGCACCGACCGCGCACCGGTGGCACCCCACAATTGGTCGCGATCGATCTCGGCGACGATCTCAACGATGCGCCCATCGATTGCGTTGCGCTGACCGGTCAATTCCGCCAGCTCCTCGAACAACACCTCAAGGCGCTCGCGAGGACTGACCAGCACGGCGCCAGCGGATGCGGTCGAAGACATGACGTCATCATCGCAGCCACCTCCGACAAATTCCGGGCGTCCGATCGCCGACCGCGGGTACCGTTGGCGCGATGGTGGGACCAGACAACGAGCACCTGGCGGCAATGCGCAAGGAGTACGGATCCCGGGAGCGCGACGGCAGCCCCGACCTCGATGTCGATTGGCTCGACGATGGCTGGCTTGCCTTGTTGCGCAAATGGATTGGCGAAGCCGAGCGCGGGGGCGTCGCCGAACCCAACGCGATGGTGTTGGCTACCGTCAAGGCGGGCAGACCGGTCAGCCGGTCGGTGCTTTGCAAGGGCGTCGACGAAGACGGAATCACCTTCTTCACCAACTACGACTCGGCCAAGGGCGACGAGTTGGCGGCGACGCCGTATGCGTCGGCGACCTTCCCGTGGTACCTACTGAACAGGCAATTCCATATCCGCGGGCCGGTTACCAAGGTCGAGCCCGAGGCCACCGAGAGCTACTGGAACAACCGGCCACGCGGCTCGCAGCTCGGCGCGTGGGCGTCGCAGCAGTCCCGGCCGATCGCATCACG
>NZ_DASXHW010000510.1:0-3050 GCF_036488105.1 Mycobacterium sp.
TTGCACTAAATGAAAGTGCTCGCACCACTTGGTGATTGGGCGATCTGTGCTGCTCAACGTGTTCGGCCGTTAGGTGAACCATGACGGTGACCGTATCGGTGCACTCGTCGCTGACCGCTGGCGACCGCGTGTCGGTAAACCCCCTGGCTGGCCGGTACCGCCACTGCGACCCTCCGCCTAGATCACCGTTGATTCGTCACTGTGACGAATTGCGTTATGACACAGACTCATTGACGCAAGCAGCGGTCGGTCGCGCGCATGGCTGACGATCTGCCGGGGTTCATTCCCTCGGGTTCTCCAACTCGACGATGTCTCGCTGCTGCGGGCGGATGGAGTGCACCCGTCGTTGATCGACGGCGGTCAACCCGCTGTGCTCTAAGCAGCCCGACAATGTCGACCCGTTCGTCGTCGGCAGCCGCACCGGCAATGCTCGTTCCGAGAATGCGGCCAAGGCGCAGCAAACATGCGCTTTCGTCACTGTGACGCTTCTCCCCTGCCCGGCATAACGAGAAAGTCACTGTCGCACACTCAAAGCATTATGGAAGTGTTGGAGCCCATCGACGTCGCTGCACGGTTCGGTGCCGAAGCCGGCGTAGGCAAGGTCGACGAGCATGTGCGCGGGGTCATGCAGACTGCGCTGGGCCGGCTGGCCCGTCAACGCCGGTTCCCGATACTGGGCTAAGGCATCTCGAGACTTTTGGTCATACGCGCGGATGCGCATGGCAGCCGCCGCACGACGGCCCTGTACGAAGAATTTGTCGGTTTGGCTGAAAGCGGTCACGGGTACTTTGAGACACCGGCAGTCTTCGGTACCGGGTCAGCCTGAGGTCGGCGCCCAACGCACACACAAGGGTCATCACTTCGAGAGGGCGAGAGCTGCTAATGAGGCGCTTTACAGCTGACCTGTCGGTAAGTAAGGCGCTCACGCGTTATTTTCGCGGCGCTGCGATTCCCACCCGGCACCTCAAGCCCCTCGATTATGCGCTGACGTGCACCGGCGTCGCGGCTTCCGCGCCGGTGATCGGGCGTTATCTCGAACCACTGGGCACTCTCGTGGCTGTCGGGGCGTGGTTACGGCGCAACGCGCCCGGTTCGGCAGCCTGGCTGAACGGTGCCGCTGGGCAGGTCAGCGGCCGCCGGCGTATCCCACCCAAGGCCGGTGAGCTGCAGGCCCTTACCGATGTCGCGCTGACAGGTTTGGGCGCACCTGATCTACCCGTGGCGTCGTGGCCGGCGCCTGCTCGCCGCGCGCCCTTCCTGCGCGCCCGCGGATTGCGCAGCCGCTATCTGTATCGCAGTTCAGTGCGCTACGGCGAAGCGCCGCAACAGGTTCTGGATGTGTGGCGACGTCGCGATCTCGACGGTCCAGCACCGGTGCTGGTGTTTGTCCCTGGCGGCGGATGGCTGCACGGAGGGCGGCAGCTTCAGGGCTACAGCCTGATGGCGCACATGGCTGAACAAGGATGGGTGTGCGTATCGGTGCAGTACCGGGTTGCCCCGCAGCACAGGTGGCCACGTCATATCCGAGATGTGCGCGCTGCCGTGGCATGGACGCGAGCCCACATCGATGAATTCGGCGGCGACCCAACCTTCGTCGCGGTGGCCGGCTGCTCAGCCGGTGGGCATCTGGCGGCACTGACGGGCCTGGCCCCCCACGACGCCGATTACAACGTCGAACTCGCCTCAGGTGCCGACCCGTCGGTGGATGCCGTGGTGAGCCTCTATGGCCGCTACGACTGGACTGACCGGAGCACCCGTGACCGCGACGAATTTGTCGGATTTCTCGAAAGAGTCGTGGTCCGGAAAAGCATGGAGCGCCACCGCGAGGTATTCGAAAACGCTTCGCCCATCACACGCATCGATGCCGACGCGCCGCCATTTCTGGTCATTCATGGTGAATCCGATCGTGTCATCCCGGTCCAGGAGGCCCGAGAGTTCGTCACCCAGCTAAAGGCGGTGTCCACCTCAGCGGTCCATTACCTGGAAATCCCCGCAGTGGGTCACGGATTCGACCTGACCGATCGTTGGAGCACACAAGCCGCCATCGAAGCGACCAACAAATTCCTTGAGACAGTCCGCCGAAACCACAACGCTCGTCTCAACCTGCAAGTCGTCTAGACAGATGTCGCTGAGACGCGAGAAAGGTTTGTTGACCCGTTGCCTAGCGGCGTCATTGCCCCTGTCCCACAGTCGCTTCCATACTGCGGATGAGAATCAGCCACAGGGCGATGCTAACCGCCAGTTAGCTCCCCTGACGGCTTGACGGTAACTCGCACCTCTTCAACACCCACCGTTACCAGCAAACTGCTGCGAGTTACCCTCGGCCACAAGCGATTCGTTATCGCACCTCGTCGTTGCGGTCGTCCGCGCTCAAACTGTCTTACGAATTCACTGGCGGCGCTGCAAAACGAAGAACGCCGTTAGTTTCCGTCGGCCACACGGAGCAAGACATCAGCCACCGCTGATGGTCGTGAAAAGAACGGTGAATGACTGCCTGGAAACTCGACGAGATCGGCGCCGATGTCGCGAGCTGTGCGCCTCGACCAATCGGGGTTGACGATCCGATCCTCACTGCACACCACGGAAGTACACGTCACTGAGGGATGTTCGGTCAGGGAGCAAGGCACCGTCCACGGGTATCCCGCCTGTGGTCGAAGATGGTCAATGGCTGCAGCCACGGTCGCTTCGTCGCAGTCGGCATAGAACACCTGCCGGACGAAATCGAAGTCGACCCACACAGTCCGCAATTGCTCATCGGGCTCACTCAATCCCTTGAGCCATCCCTCACCAAATTCCCTGGTAACCATGTCAGGCTGCGCCTGCCATTGATCAAACAGGCCGATTCCACTCTCTGGAACCGCAGCGCACAGGTACACCAAATGCCGCACCGGGTGCCGAGCCGCGACCAACGTTGCAGTCGGGCCACCCATCGAGTGACCTACAACCACGACGCCGTCGTCACACCCTCGAAGAGCAGTGCACACCAGATCCGCGTAGGCATCGAAGTCCGCAGACCCATCCTCGTTCGGCAACTCTGGCGCGATCACTGT
>NZ_DASXHW010000096.1:0-3077 GCF_036488105.1 Mycobacterium sp.
CCGTGATCGCCTCGGCGGCATCGGATGCGACATCCGCGGTGTCAGCTGTCCGGTGCACCCAGCCCGAGACGCTCCCGGCGAGCGCGTCGATGTCAGATTCCAGTGGGGCGTCGTACTTCTTGTGATATGTGGCGTGGTCGCCGACGACCACCACCATCGGGACGCGGGCGCGCCGGGCGTTGTGCAGGTTGGCCAGCCCGTTGCCCAAGCCGGGGCCCAGATGGAGCAACACTGCGGCGGGCCGGCCCGTGATCCGTGCATAGCCGTCGGCCGCGCCGGTGGCGACGCCCTCGAACAGGGTCAGCACGCCGCGGATCTGGGGAACGGTGTCCAGCGCGGCGACGAAGTGCATCTCGGAGGTGCCGGGGTTGGCGAAGCATATGTCGACACCGCCGTCGACCAGGGTATTGATCAGAGCCTGCGCACCATTCACGAACGCAGCCTAGCCCGCATGCTAGAGCGCTAAAGCCGCGCGGGCGCAGACACCAGTCCGCTGCGCGTGCCCGCCACCGAACAACACCACATGGGCGAGCAGCGCAAAGAGCTGATGCAGCCCGATCCGGGTGCGCCAACCTGGCCGCAGCGGGTGCACTCGCTGGTAGCCGTCAACGATGTTGTCGTAGTGCGGGCAGCCGAACAGCGCGAGCATGGCCAGGTCGTTCTCGCGGTGACCACCGTGGGCGGCCGGATCGATGAGCACCACCCCGTCGGGCGTCCACATCACGTTGCCGCCCCACAAATCGCCGTGTAGCCGGGCCGGCGAGTCGTCGTCGTCGAAGTCGCCGCCCCGGCAGCGCGTTGCGACAGCGTCGACCGCCGCACGGGTCGACGCGCTCAGGTGCGGCGCGGCCAGTGCAGCCATCGGAGCCAACCGCTCGTCGGCGTAGAACTGGCCCCAATGCCGGTGCGGCCGTAGCGACATCGGCAACGGCTGGGCCAACGGCCCGAAGAACCCCGGCCCGTCCCAACCAGCGGGACCGGCACCGAAGCCAGCAGCTCCCGCGTCGTGCGTGACAGCCAGCCGGCCGCCGAACTCGAAAGCCGCTGCCGGACTGGGACTTACCGACTCCAGCCGCCGCAGCGTCAGGCTTGTCGCATCGACCGACACGACCGGCACACACGGCACGCCGCCGTCAGCCTGCGAAAGCCATTGCAGCCCGGCGGCTTCACACGCGAAGAAGCCGGCGGGTGCGCCGGTGTGACTCTTGACGAAGTCGGTCAAGCGGTCGCGTGGGCGGCGTGTACGTCGTCGGCCGGTCGCGCCTCGGTCTGTTCTTTGGCCCACCGGTAGTCAGGTTTACCGGCCGGCGAACGCTTCACCTCGTCGACCAGCCAAAGGCTGCGCGGCACTTTGTATCCCGCGATCTCGGCCCGCACGAAGCTGTCCAGGTCGGACAGCGACGGCCGCGCCCCGGGCCGAGCCTGCACGACTGCGGCCACATGCTGGCCGTACCGGGGATCGGGCACACCGACCACCAACGCGTCGAAGACGTCGGGATGCCCCTTCAAAGCGGCCTCGACCTCCTCGGGGTAGATCTTCTCGCCACCGCTGTTGATCGACACCGAGCCGCGGCCCAGCATCGTGACGGTGCCATCCACTTCGACCGTTGCGAAGTCGCCGGGGATGGCGTAGCGGACGCCGTTGATGGTCTGGAACGTCTCGGCGGTCTTCTTCTCGTCCTTGTAATAGCCGACCGGAATATTGCCCTTCTTGGCGATGAAGCCGCGGACTCCGGAGCCTGGCTGGACCTCGTTGCCGTCGTCGTCGAGGACGACGGTCCGGTGGTCGATCGTCACGCGCGGGCCGCCGCTGTGCGGTGCGTCTTTGGCGACGATGCTGGTCCCGCCAAAACCGGTCTCCGACGAGCCAATTGAGTCGGTGATGACCCGGTTGGGAAGCAGCTCGAGGAACTTCTCCTTGATGCTCGGTGAGAACAGCGCCGCTGTGGAGGCGAGTAGGAACAGCGACGACAGGTCGTATTCGTTGCCCTTGTCCTGGTGCGCCAGCAGCGCGTCGAGCAACGGGCGAGCCATCGCATCACCGGTGAAGAACAGCAGGTTCACCTTGTGGTCGTGAATTGTGCGCCAGACTTCATCGGCATTGAATTCCGGTGCCAGCACGGTGGTTTGGCCGGAGAAGATCGACATCCAGGTGGCCGACTGGGTTGCGCCGTGAATCATTGGCGGAATCGGGTGGCGGACCATCGGCGGATTGGCAGCTGCGCCCTTGGCCAGGTCGTACTCGTCCTCGATGAATTCGCCTGTGGCGAAGTCGGTTCCGCCGAACAGCACCCGGTAGATGTCCTCGTGGCGCCACATCACACCCTTGGGGAACCCGGTGGTGCCGCCGGTGTAGAGCAGGTAGATGTCGTCGGCGCTGCGTGGGCCGAAGTCGCGCTCGGCCGAACTGTCGGCGATCGCGGCGTAGAACTCGACGCCGCCGTAGCTCTGGTACGCGCTGTCGGGAACATCGGACCCGTCGTCGACCACCAGGACGGTCTTCACGTTGGGGGTGTCGGGCAGGACGTTGGCGACCCGCTCGGAGTACTGGCGTTCGTGCACCAGTGCGACCATGTCGGAGTTCTCGAACAGGTAGCGCAGTTCGCCTTCGACGTAGCGGTAGTTGATGTTGACCAGGATCGCGCCCGCCTTGACGATGCCCACCATCGCGATGACGATCTCGATGCGGTTGCGGCAGTACAGACCGACCTTGTCGTCCTTCTTCACACCCCGCTCCTGCAGGTAGTGCGCGAGGCGGTTGGCCTTCTCCTCGAGTTGGGCGTAGGTCAGCTGCTCGTCGCCGCAGATCAGGGCAACACGGTCAGGGACGGCATCGATGGCGTGCTCCGCCAAGTCGGCAATATTCAGGGCCACGGACCCTAAATTAGAACGTGTTACATTTCCTGACAAGTTTCAGGCCGGCGCGCAGGAAGGCAAACATCGGTGAGCGAGTCAGAAAAAAAGGCCGACGCCCTCATTGAGCAGCGCGGACACACCCTGATCTTGACGTTGAACCGCCCTGAGGCCCGCAACGCACTTTCCACCGAGATGCTCTCGATCATGGTCGAGGCCTGGGA
>NZ_DASXHW010000149.1:0-2754 GCF_036488105.1 Mycobacterium sp.
CCGGTCCGGACGTTCGGTGGCGATCATCGCCAACGCGACGTGCGCCCGCGCATGGTGTGGGTCTTCTGCGACCGCGGCAGCAAAGGCGGTTGAGGCCCGGTCCTGGACCGAGAGCAGGCGACGCACACCTTCGGCATACGACGCAGCGGCACCGGTCAACGTCGGCGCGGCCGTGACGGGACGGGGCGCGCGCCTCGGATGGTCACGAGTGCCTTCGGCGAGCACCTTCGCGATAGCCGCCGCCTGCGTACGGATTTCGGGAATCGCAGTGGTTTCCCACTCCTCGCCCTGACGGATCGAGCCGATGCAGACGATGTTGGGGACCGCGTCCCCCGACCCGTCGATGAGATAGCCGTCTTCGGTGAGCCGCACGCCAACCCCACAGGGGTGCAGCGACGCGACGTCGGCGGCCAACAGGTTGGCCCAGAGTGCCGAACTCTGCAGCGATCGCCGGTCCCAGGCCGCGCCGGCAGCGACCACGACCGCGTCACCACGCCGGCGCACGGATCGGTCGCTGGTTGTCACCACTAACTCGACGCCCTTGCGGCGCAACGACACATCGGCGACCTCGCCCGCCTCGATGACCAACTTGCCGCCGTCGATCGCCGTCTGGATAGCGTCGGCGATGGTGGGCGGCATCCGGTGCCGAAGCACCTCCCACTGCCGCAGATCCTCACGCAGGAACCGGCGCTGATCCTCCCACCCCAACGACTGCCACAGCCGGGCGGTGCGCGGGCGCACCGCATCGATCACCTGTCGCCAGTCCTCACCGCCGTCGCGAGCGTGCGCGAGGTCGGCGGCGAGCGCGGCGCGCAATTGCTCGAGCGAGACGTCCTCGGCCAGCGCGTCGAGGTTGGGCAACTCCGTCGGTGCACCGGTGGCGCGGAATCGGCGCGGGAGTGCGCCGTGCCGCGACAGTAGCGTGACCGCCGCGCCCCGCGCGGTGAGATGCAGCGCGACATCAACGCCGGTGAGCCCCGAACCGATCACCAGGACGCTGGCCGGCCGTCGCGCACTAAGGGCCGCCAACGCGCCGGGCGCCCATGGATCCAACACCACCCTGCCGTCGGCGCCTTCGGCCAGCACCGGGGCGAAGGCACGTTCCAACGAGTCGGGCATGCCGTTTTGGGGCCGCCCCGACGCGAGCACCACGGCGTCGGCCGACAAATTACGTCCATCGTGGAGCGCCAACCGCACCGGAGCGCCCGGCGTCAACTCCACGACCTCGGCGGCCTGCATTCGCACGTCGGCCGCCGCAAGTTGGTCTCGCAGGTATCGGCCGTAGGCAAGCCGCGGTGCGAAGCTTTCGGCCGGCGTGACGGCTCGCTCGTCGAGCCAGCGGCTGAAGTGATCGGGATCGTCCGGCCAGACCGACATCCGCGGCGCGGGCACGTTCAGCAGATGCGTCGGGTCGTCGGTGCCGTACGCCGCGCCGGTGCCGGGTCGCCCGGAGGCGTCGATCAACGTGATCTGTGTGTTTGGCGCGGCTCGGCGCAGATGCACCGCGGCGAGCACACCCGCCGCTCCACCGCCGACAATCGCGACGCGCATCATGGCGGAAGGCTATATCTCGCGGGATGCTGATGATGCGCGTTCACGTGAAAGTTACTGGTGATCCCTCACAAATCGCCCAGGTCGTCGGGGACGTCAACGGCGTGCTCCTGCAGTGCTTCCAGCGGCACGATCTCGAGGGTCCGCTCATGGGTGGACGCCAACACCACCGGGGCGGCGAAACCATCGCGGTAGGCCAACAACCAGTTGCCGGCCGTGACGCACCATCGGTCGCCGGGCACCAGACCGGGAAACCGGAATCGCGGCATCGGTGTTGAGAGATCGTTGCCGATCATCCGCTGGTGCTCGAGGAATTCGGCAGTTACCACCGCGCAAATCGTGTGCAAGCCAAGATCTTCCGGCCCGCTCGAGCAGCAGCCGTCGCGGTAGAAGCCGGTGAGCGGCTCGCTTCCGCACGGTTCAAGCGGACCTCCTAATACGTTGCGCTCAGGCATTCATCCCCCGCCCCGCATCGCCTCGACCAGGTCCGCGGCCCGCTGGAGTTGCTCGAGGTCGGAACTGGTTGGGATGAGCTGGATTTCATCGGCTCCGACCGCTTCGAACTTACGCAACACCGCGGCCAGATCGTCTTCGCTACCGGCGAAGCCGGTCGTGGGCGCCATCGCGTCGATGTATTCGGCCGGTATCCAGTTCATGTAGCGGCGCAAGTGCCGGTGCACCTGGCGGCGGCCCTCGTCGACCGAGCCGAGCGCGAACCAGAACGAGGTAGCCAGGTGCGGCTTGGCCCTGCCGGCTTCGGCCCAGGCATCGCGTGCGACGTCGAACAGCTCGTTCTGCTTGGCGACGTCGAGGTCCAACGTGGTACCGGCCAGGCCGTCGGCCCACGCAGCGGCGCTGCGCAGCGTCCTGGGCCCGATCGTCCCGACCAGCAGCGGCGGTCCACCCGGCTGAACCGGCGCCGGACCGACCGGCAGCACCGACTCGGTGATCTTCTCGCCGGCCCACACCCGCTTCATCACCGCGACCGACTCGGCCATCCCACGCATCGTCTGCATCGCCGGATCCGCGCCGACCGCTCGATAGTCCTCGACCCGGCCGCCTATGCCAAGACCCACGGTCAGCCGCCCACCGGACAACATGTCCCCGGTCGCCAACGCCTTGGCCAGCATCACCGGGTCGTGCAGTTGGGGCACCATCACCGTCGTCACCAGCCGCACCCGGTCGGTCCACGCGGCCAGCGCG
>NZ_DASXHW010000262.1:0-10030 GCF_036488105.1 Mycobacterium sp.
CCCCACACGTAGGGGACGTTGACGAACCCGGCGGCGTACCGGACCAGATCAGCTCCGGTGGGATGCGGTATGTCCGCGGGCTTTTCGTAGACCGCCACCGTTCGAGCATCCAGCCACCTCGGGCCGCGATCGGGGGTGGCCACCTGAACTGCCTTATCGGTGCGGTTCAGGACGGGAAGCCGGGTGTTGGTACTGATCTCGAGGTCGCGATCGGACAGTCCCGATTCGCGGTAGAGCCAGGCGGTGATGCCGCGATCGGCCAGCGCGAACGGACCGTATTCCTTCAGTGCCCAGTAGCCCGCGTCGATTGTCAACTGGGCCTTGGGAATCCAGCCGGGATAGCCCTGAGAGTTCTTCGGTGTGGGCTGATCGGGGACCACTACCTCGTCCCAGTCGCCCTGCTCCCCCACCACCACCACCCGGTCGCCGAAGAGGGCCTGCGTTTGGTCGAGATTGTCCGAGGTGAGCGCTTCTTGCTGGTCCGGCGTCATAGCGGACAGCCAGCCGCGAATATCGACCGGATTTGTCAGAGCGGGATGGTCGACTGGACGCGGGCTCTGTGGGGTGGTCCACACCGTGGCCACCGAAACGGTCACATAAGCGCTGCGCGCCACCGGCGCCGCGGAGAGGTCAGCAGGGTCAGCGATTACGGATACTGCCGCCAGCCCGATGGACAAGACACCGGCAAGCACTGTTCGGGTCGCGGCGCCGGTCACGTCCGTCGACGTTATCGGAGCCGCGCCGCTGTGTCCGGTCAACTGACGTCGAGTCCGCCCCACACTCACCATCCCCGCACCATCATGCGAAGTGCCCGCCTCAGAGCGAATTTGCGGTGACGGTGATCGCTGATCACCGGCGGAATCGCAGCAGAACGCGACTGGGTGCTACCGGTGTAGCTCGGCGTAGTCGATACTCTGGTTGACTTCGTCGATCGCTAGTCGAACCATCTCGATCGCCTGTTCACGGTGGCCACCCGAATCGAAGGGTTCGGCGGTCTGCAAATCAGAGAGGCTCTGATTCAGGTGGTCTCTCGCACTGACCATGTGTGGCTGGATGGCGTAGGCCGCCCCTGCACCGACGATGCTGAAGCCGGCTGCCGTGATCACACCGGCAACCGCCAGTCGGAATTTAGAGATCTGCACGATAGTCCCCTTCGTCATGGATACGGACACGCTCGATCAATCTTCGCAGCTCGTGTCAGCGGAGTTACACACGACCTTCGGGCGCCGCGTGGACCGCAGATGCGTTAGCTGCTGCGCAACTCCGGGAGATCGCAGGCTCCGGACCCGCCCGAGAGCTGCGCGCGCATGTGCGCGAGGACTTCTTCGGTCATGGCGAAGCCGCCCAGGTGGCTCTCGGGGCGCACGGTAAGTACTGCGTCCTGAAGGCGCGCGACGGCCGTGTGCACGCCGTCGATCGGAACGACGTGGTCGGTCTCGCCGTGCCACCATCGCACCGGCACCTTCACGTCGACGAGCCGAAAACCCCAGTCGCGCCCGAGAAGACGGGCATCATCGACCATGGCCAGGCAACGACCGCGGAAGGCATTGACCATGTCATCGACGAAGATCGCCTCGACTTCAGGATCGTCCAGGACCTGCCGATCGATTTCGGGCCACATCCGCATGTAGAGGCGATAGGCGTAGTGCGCAAAGGGAATTAGAGGCGCCAACAAGATGGTGGCAATCACCGCCAACGGCCGGCGCAACTGGGTGAGGATAAGACCAAACCGCCGGGCGACGTTGGTGACGCCGGCGCGGGTGGCCTCGGGACCGACCGCCGGGACGGTGCCGTCGAGAACGGCCACGGCAGCCACCCGGTCGACCAGTGGCGGCAGCGCCCCGCAAGCCAGCGCGTAGGGGCCTCCGCCGGACATGCCCACGACGCCGATCTGCTCGGCGTCGAGCGCGTCGGCCACCTGCGCCATGTCGGCAACCCACTCGCTCACCGAGGTGTAGCGGTGCGAATCGGACAGCCCGGTGCCCGGCCGCTCGATGACGATGACCCGCAGGCCGAGCTTGTCGGCGGCCCGCCGACCCTTCGCGAGGAATTGGCGCCGCGCGCCGAGTGTGCCGTGGAACCACAGCACCACCGGACCCGCGGGATCGCCGAATTCGGCATAGCCGAGTCGACGGCCGTCGGCCAGGAGGAATTGACCTTCTGCCCGCGGCTTTTCAACGCGCGGCACTCCGGGAGGATGCCGCAGTGGGTTGTCCATCGACTTCGACACTAGGCGACCAATTGACACGTGGTTGACCACCGAATGTGCAGTTACCCGCAGTGTTACGCAGGAGTTCCCGCGTGATTCATCGCGGCTTTGTCGCGGTGACAAGCTGCGTCGAAACCACCGGCCGCCATGGTGACTGGTTGGCGTGTGAGGTTCTGCCTACACTTCGGCCCGTGGGGCAGGAATTGCACGTCGACACTGCTGGTGTGCACGCTATGGCTACTCGTTGGGGCGCTTCGGTGGGTGACCTCAACGAGACGGTTGCGCCGACGGGTCTGGGATTGTCGTGTCAGACCAGCGCGGCCGCCGTCAACGCCGCGCACGTCGACGTCACAGCATTCACCGCCGGGCTGGCGGCGCGGGTCGGTGAGCGCGCCAGTGGCATCGTCCAAGCCGACCTCAGCTATCTCTTCCAGGAAGCTGCGTCGACAGCCGCGGTGGCTGCTGTCTTTCAGCCGATGATCAGCGAGTAGCAATGGCGGCGGTCGCGGGGGCTCCCGCTCTGTCGGCCCTGTTGGCTTGGCCCACTGACCATCTCACCGAGGCAGCCACGCACTGGGAAACCGTGGGCGAGCGTAGCTATAGCGTGGCCCACGGGGTTTGGAGCGACGCGCTGACCGTCGATTGGACCGGTGAGGCCGCCGAGGCGCTACGTACCGACACCCACGCGGACATGATGACCACCAGCGCGGTGGTCGATCAACTGCAGTCAGCAGCCAGCGTGGCGCGCGGCGGGGCTTCGGAATTGGAAGCGGCCCGCGCGCAGGTGCGCTACGCGGTTGAGGACGCCCGCTCAGCGGGATTCCAAGTGGGCGAAGATCTTTCGGTCACGGACCGGACGTCTGGTGGGTCAGCCGCCGAGCGGGCCGCTCGCCAGGCTGCGGCGCAAACATTCGCCGCCGACATCGGCGGGCGTGCAGCTCAACTGGTTAGCGCGGATGCGCAGGTCGCGAGCAGAGTCACCGCGGCTGCGGCCGGCGTTGGTACCACTTTCCCGCAGACGCCGCCGACCAACGGCCAAGTCCGCGCCGTCGACAGCCACACGTTCAAACAAGATCCACCTTCGCCGTTGCCAGTGGATCCGAAGGACATGACCGAAGCTGAGGCTCGCGCAGCGTGGGCCGGCGTCAACGCCGACATCAATGCTTGGAACGCTCGATGTGGACGTACCTTCGTCTTACCGACCGAGCAGGGAGCGTACGACTCATGCATCGCCGACAAACAGCCGCTATTGGACAAGCAGGCCGCGATCAGGGCACGTCTGCACGACCTCAAGGTACCCATAGAAGGAGAGGAACCCGCTCAACATCCTGATACGGCCGAGCCGCCATTTCCTCCGCCTCAACGAATCAACGGTTATACAGGCCACGGGCAAGAGCAGATTGAGGGTCGAGACGGGCACGGGGTCAGCGACAGCGCCCTGCAGGACGCCGTGGAGCATCCACTTTCACCGCCGAGTTATCAAATTAATGAACAAGGCAAGGGCTCTTACCTTTATCAGGGCAAAGATGCGACGGTGGTTTTGAATAAGGATGGGGAAGTGATCACTGCCTGGCCGAACAACCATCACGGTTGGAGACATTGATGAAGAGCGCTCTCGACGCTTTGCCGCCAGAGTCTTCCGCGATTATCGAGGATGAGTTGGCCAAGGCCGACCCCAATCTTCTTGCGCAGCTTCGTAGCACGCGCGAACCTACCAACGAACAGCGTGCGGCCGTTAACGAATTGCTCGCGAGAGCCGTGATCAGAAGCATGGGAGCTGACTGGGTCCCCAACGTGCGCGGACTGGCGGTCGAACGCGCTGTGAAAGTCTTCCTCGAAAACTGGCCGTTGAACGAATAATTGGCGCACCGGGAGGATGGGCAGGGGCGCAATGACTTTGACCGACACCGGTAACACGACCGGAGTGGCAGGCAGCATTCGCTATGCGCCTGATCCCCTCATCGCGGATTGGACCCCAGTGCGCCCAAAGTCGTCGCCCTTCCACAGCAACGGCTCCCGTAAGTCGAGCGCGAGGGCGTAAGCGAGGCAATCACCGAAGTTCAAACCGGCGGGGTGGCCGCTGCCTTTGCCGAAATCTGCGTAGGCCTGGCGGGCCAAGCGAGCCTGGTGCTCGGTCACCGGCTCGATCACAAACTTGGCTTCGTGGATGAGTTCGTCGAGACCTCGGCTAATGACCGGGTCTCGCTGAGAGTCCAGGACGATTCCGCATTCGAGATAGCTTGCCGCAGAGAGCTTCCGCGCGTCGGCGTGGGCGATGGACTGAGCGTAGAGCGCGGCGTCGTCTTCCTCTCTGAGGATCGCGATGATTGCCGACGTGTCCACGATCATGCCGGCAGCCCTCGCTCGTCATAGAGCAGCGCGCCGTGGTCCGCCAGCTTGGTCTGTGGGCTCATCCGGCTGGCGGTCCTGTGGCCAATGGCCAGGAGCCGGCTCGCGAGATCGTCGCCCTGAAGTCGGGCCAGACGCTCGTTGACCGCGGTCGCTACAGCCTGCGCCTGGGACTCGCCGGTGATTTTCGCGATCTGCTTGACCGCTTCGTGGACTGACACATTTTTGATGTTCAACGCCATTGGGGTACCTTTCTACCAGTGCAATGGTACCAATGTACTTACTCACTCGCCTGGCCCAACACGGCCACCGCCGAAGACGCTTCCATTTCGGACATGAGTAGGAGTCTGCCGTGATGCACCGACACGTGTCCTGCTCATCCCCGAGGACCTGGCGGTCGAGCGGGTCCGGCACCGGGTCAGCGCGGGCGGACACGATGTGCCCGAGAACAAGATTCGCGAACGCTACCAACGGCTTTGGGCACTTGTCGCCACCGCGACCATCCGATGCGATTCTGCGACGGTGTACGACAACAGCGGGATTGAAGGCCCCCGCATCGTCGCCCAGGTGAACGACGGTTTTTGCGTCGGCTTGCCGCCGTGGCCGGCGTGGACGCCTGACGTCTTGCGGTCAGCGTGCGCCGCGTAGCGCGACCGGATCACCAATGCCCTTGGTGCACAACTTCATTGAACGGTCGCCGGTTCGGTTCGCGGCGACCGTCACATCGCGGGGTTCATCGCGACCCGGCGGTGGGTCATGGTTCGTTGTGGACGGGCGCGCGGGTGTCGGATGCTGGGGATGCCGGGTCCAGAGTGTCGGCGCGGTCGAACTGTCCTTTGAGGTGGTCGCGCGAGGTGACCGCTTCATCGCGGTGGACGGCAGCTTGTTGTTGCAGACCGGAGGCTTGTGCCGCTTTGACGTCGGCTTCGGCTTGGGCGGCGCGGGCTTTGGCGGCGGTCTCGTCGGCGAGGGCTTCCTGTTGTTTGACTAGCAGGGTTTCGTGCCTGGCGTTCTCGCGGATCTTGTCTGCTTCGACGCGGCGCTGTTGGCTGCGTTTGTTGCGTGCCACCCAGGTGAGTCCTGCGATGAGCAGGATGGCCACGACTGCGGCCGCGACGATGATCAAAACGGTTGTGCTGGTAGCCATTTCGGCTCCTTATTTTTGACGGGTTGTGGAGAAGTACTTGGGAAGTGTCGGTCAGTGTTTGAAGACGTCTTTGACTTTTGCCCCTGCCTGTTTGGCGTTGGCCTTGGCCTGATCGGCGCGGCCCTCGGTGCGTAGGCGGGTGTTGCCGGTGGCGCGGCCGAAATACTTCTTGGTGGCGCCTTTGGCGGCTTCGGCTTTGTGGGCGAGCTTCTTACCGATGCTCATAGCGGATTCCTTCATTTCTTCGGTGGTCACAGACCGCGACGGCGGGCTGAGCGAGATAGCGACCTGCGCTGGTTTACGCAGAGGTGTCGACGTGGCGTGTTTGCCGACGACGCGCCCAGCGACCGAATAGGGGAAGACCGCGCCTGCGGGGGTGAGCTGCTGTCGAACTCACCGTCGAGTCGGTGGCGGTGGCGCCTGGGTGTTCAAGCTCTTGGGTGGGGTGACGTTTCACTAACGCCGGCTCGCGCTGAGAACGTGCAAGGTCGCGTCGGGCGTCGCGCCCACGCACCGCGCTGCGTCGGGCGCCGGCCAACAACACGCTCAGACCCAGCAACCCCACCGCGCCGACCACGATCCCAGACAGGAACAATGTGCCGGTCGACCCGGTCACGTGATAACCCAGCACGGAAAAGTTCTCTGCCAGCGGGTGAGTGGCCCCGGCATTGCCCAGCACCCCGACGGTCCCGACAATCACCCCGATGAGCAGAACAACTAATCCGACGATGACCATCATGGCGATGCCTCTAATTCCGATGCGAGAACCCCAGTACACACCCAGGTAGACGGCCTGTCAACAGCGTTGACATACACCATTGGTCTACAGTGTCACCGGAGGAGGTGCTGCTGCCATGAAACAGCCCCCCGGTCTGGACAAGACCACTGACGGTGCAGGGCCCTCCGTCACAGTCGGCGGCGCCGATGGCCGCCCGATCACCCGGTCGCTCATCTTGCAGACCGCGTTAGAGATCGTCGACCGCGACGGCCAGGATGGCTTGTCGATGCGCCGTCTCAGCGAGGCGGTCAATCGCGATACCACGGTGCTCTATCGCCACCTACCCAACAAAGCCGCCGTGCTCGACGGCGTCGCCGAACTCGTCCTGACCGAGCTCTCGGTGGACACCACCGACCCGGACTGGTCCGCACAGCTGCGCACCGTCGCCCACGACTTTCGGCGACTCGCACTCGCACACCCCAACGTCGTGCCGTTGCTGGTGACCCGCCCCTTGGCCACCCCCCTTGGACAACGACCGCCCGGAACGCTACGGCCCCTCGAAGACGTCCTCACCCTGCTCATCGCCGCCGGGTTCTCCGGCGAGGACGCCCTGCACATCTACCGGGTGCTATTCGCCTACCTGTACGGCCACGTCATCGATGAACTGCAGGAAATCGTCGAGCGACCCGAAGAAACAGACCACGTTCTGCGGCTCGGCCTGCACCGACTGTCGATCACCGACTTCCCCCACCTCCGCGCCCTGGCAGCGGTCCTCGCCTCCTACGACGGCGCCGCCGAACTCAACCGGGGCCTCGACCTGCTCCTCGCCGGGCTCGCCGAAACCCTCACCCACCCCGACGGAACGCCCCGAATCGCTTAAGCGCCTTTGTGATGACGCATGGATCGACGATGCGATCATCCGTTCGCTTGAGATCGTCCTGCCCGCATGCCTATGCGAGATAACGTCCACGGCGCGGATCTGGGGGCATACAGTCCATGAGAGCCGTTCTCTTACGGCGCGCAGGGAGGGGCGATGGCCAATCAGTGGGAATTGATCTGTCACCACACGTATTCGGGGACACCCGGGGTTGTATACGATCTGTCCCCCAATCACCGAAGTTCAGGTGTAACAGTCGATCTCGCCGACAGCGACTTCGTGGCCGCCGGAGCCACGGCCGGCTCCGGCGCTGTTCGCTTCCATTCAACTGACGCGGCGATCCAAATCCCCCCGAACACTGATTGGCAGCCGCTCGACGCTATCCGAGGCGAGGTCACCTTGCTACTCGATCCTCCTCCGGCCGGAGGAGGCCCGGCCGTTTTCCGTCTGATAGATGCCGGGTCCGTTCAGTTCGATATCCGGGCGGGGGGGCTCAGGGCCTGGTTCGTCAGTAATCCGCTGGGCTATACCGAGGTAAGCACTGCTCTGCATGCTGTCGTGCCGAATGTCAAAGTCCCGACCGGACAGTGGATGACGGTCGGCTTTCTCCATGATGGCGTGGCGAATCAGCAATTATTCTTGGACGGCATCCTCGTAGCCGCGACCAGTGGGCCGCTCCGGCCGGTGCAAGCCAGCGCCGGGGTGACGATCGGTAACGCCCCGAGCGGAGGGTTACCCATCCGCGGACTACTCGACGATGTAAAGGTTTGGCGGGCGAACCCCCGCCGCGTCTTTGACGACTTCTTCGACAGGCCGATGGATCCGGAAACGGCGGCATGCTGGGATGACTATCTTCGACGGCTCCGCCGATGGATGGACAGCAATCCCGATTGCGCCGACCGGCTGCAGGCCGAGGCCATGGCGGCCGCGAACAGCTTGCTGCGCGACGCGCTGAATCACGGGCCGCGGCTACGTCAGCACCTTGCCGATTCGGCTAAGCGGTATAGGGCGCATTGGCGCGCAGGCGAATTAGATAGTCCTGCGATGGCCCGTGTGCTCGTCGAGCTGGCCTCCGCGTTGCAAGCAGCCGGGATCGCACCGGATGTCAATCCCGATGTCATGTCTCTACGTCAGTCGGAATGTCTGCGCCGCTTCCGATCCGAGGTGGGATCGCCCGACTGCGATCGTCAGTTCATGGCGATGTTGGACGGACACCACAATCGTGATGAGAGAACCGCACAGTGAACCGCACAAACCTTACCGCTGGAAGCGTCGCTGTCAGCAAGTCCAGCTACACCACCGCGGCTATCAATCCATCCGCCGACAGACTCCTGCTGGCCTTCGTGCTCAACGCCAGCGCGGGTGTTTTACCGCCGACCCCCACCGCACCAACACTGACCGGCATTGGGCTGACCTGGGAGGCTGTCGAGAGCGTAAGCAGCGGTGCGCATCGGCTGACGTGCCTGCGCGCTCTGGCCGTCGGGGCCGCACCGCCCCCTGGTGCGATCACGTTCGACTTCGCCGGGCAAACCCAGGCGTTGTGCGCCTGGTCGGTGTTCGAATACGACAACGTCGATACGGGCGGGACGAACGGGTCGGCTGCGGTCATCCAGCATCCGAGCGCGACGGCGGCCGGGGCCACCTCATTGTCTGTGCCGCTCAGCGCGTTTGGTGACCCAGCGGCGAACCTGGCAGTGGCGGCAATCGGCCTGACCTCTGTGCACCCGATCACCGCGGGTCCAGGCTTCGCCCAGATTGACGTGCAGTCGCCCAACACCGGACTCGGCCCATCGGCGGCGCTTCAGTGCCAAGACCACCCCGGCGCGACGGCCACCGTTGACTGGACATGGTCGGGCGGTGCGGCGAACTCTTTCGCCATCGCGCTTGAAGTCAAGGCCGCCGCCGTGCCCGCTGTTCCGGCCCCCGGTCCGGTCGAGAGCCACGAACAACTCGCCCGTAAGTTCGAGCCAATCCTGTTCTGCCACCCGGATGAATCGTTCTTCCCGTCGGACGCGAAGCGCTATGTCGAGAACGCAGCGCTGTGGGTCGCCGTCGCTCCGCCGTTCGACGACAAGGCGGACTGGGGCGCTGGCAGCACACAGCCGTTCCCCCGTCACCCGGCGGTTCCCTCCGGAGGGATTGAGACTCAGGACGCGAGCAGGTCCACTTACATCGGCGCCCCCGGCAACCATGACTCCGAGCAAACCGAGCACTTCCTGGAAGTAGGGGGATGGATCGATAAGGCCAGAGTTTCACAGCCCGACGTCACGGCCACCAGCTCCAATGACTTCGCTAATCGGGACGCCATTCACGACCGCTACACCAATGAGCCGAAACTGAACGGCAGCCAGTTTTGGTACCACACAGAACTTTTCGACACGGAACGGCTGCGTCGCCTCGCCGCGACTGTGCCAGCCCCCGATCTGGGCAAGGTCGTCGACACCTTCCTCAACCCGGCACTGCTGTGCTACTACTTCCTCTTCCCTGCCCGTGAACAATCGCTTGACGCGGACTGCACCAACATCGAAGCCACGGAATTCGGCAGCCACGCCGGCCAATGGGCCGCCGTCGTGCTCCTACTCGAGCGCGCAGACGCGCAGCCGAATTACCGGCCCTCCTTGGTGGGGTTCACCGGTTCGCAGACCCCGTCATTTCCCGACGCCAGCGGCAACCCGACGCGCCGTCCACAAGCCTTCGACGACGAGGGCCGCGCCAATCTGAAGGTGGAGC
>NZ_DASXHW010000242.1:0-12579 GCF_036488105.1 Mycobacterium sp.
CAGGACAACCGGCCGCTCTGCTCGACAGGCGCTTCCGCCGCGTCGCCTTCGCCTTCTACTTCTTCGAGGTCGAGCAGGTCTGCCTCGTCAGCCGCTTCGGCCTCATCGGCGAGGTCGTCGCGCTCGGCGAAGTCGTCGAGCGACGACTCGTCGGCGACTGGATCAGTGTCATCGGACATCGCGGAGTCCTCCTGCGCTGCTAATGCGATTCGGCTGCTCACGGTACGAACTCCACATTCGACACCTTGGCGCTATCCCCTGTTTTGTCAACGGTGAGGCGCATCCGCCATCTGCGTGGCTCCTGGTCTGCCGGGGCCGCGGCCATGGACGTCTTCACCGCCACTGCGACAAGCACTTTGGCTTGGTCCTTCGTATACGAGAGCAGACCTGCTTCGGAGATGGTGCCCTCCGATTTGGACTGGACTTTCTTGACGACTTCGACGAATGGTCGGGAGCGGTTCTGGAATTCGTCATGAAAGGCGCCGGTGGCCGAATCCAGAACCCGCTTGATGTCGGCATCGACCTCGGTGTAGTCGATCGTGGTGAGGTTGATCGCGGTCTGCCGCGCGACTTGCACGTAGAGGTTGCGCTGCGCCTGCACCTGATTGTCTTGGTGGACGCGGAATCCCAGCCAGCCTCCCAGCCCGAGTAGGGCCACGATGATGGCGATCCCGACCGCGATCGGCCTGGGAATACTCGAAACCCATTTCGGCACGCGCTTTTTGGTGTCATTGCCGGCGTCCTCCTCGGCGTCGATATCCTCGGCGTCGAGCTCAGGGGCTGCTACGGATTCGGTTTCTTCGGCGGCACCATCATGCTCTGCCATGTCTTACCTTTCGAAGTAAAGGCCAGGTCGGACTCGCTGTAGGCACGGCCGTCCGGGCCCACGTAATTTCCGGTCGCCGGGTCGTAGGGAATGGCGATTGGCGGCTTCACCACCGGTTCAGCGGGTGGATGCCAGTGCTCGCCCGGCGAATACGGTGGCCCGCCCTTCGGGTACTGCGGCACACTCTGGCTGCTCAACGTCGCGTTCGGATCGCCCTTCCAGAACAGGCCGTCGTTCAGCGGGACGTACTGCTCGTCGCTTTCGCACATCTCGACGGTCGGTGCGCGCTTGCCCGGCCTGGTCTCGCAAGGAACGTTACGAACGCCGCGGACGTTCATGTCGGAGTTCTGCGGGATACGGCAGTACAACTCGCCGTTGGTGCGGTCGGGATAGTCCTCGCGGACAGGGATTCGCTGCTGCTGCACCGGTAGGAACCCGGCGTTGCATGGTGGCGGCGAGTTCAGGTTCAAGTTGAAATCGAGATAGATACCTTTGTAGTCCATCTTGGCAACCCGGTCCGGCACGATGATCGACGACATCACCGCGGTCCCCTGCGGAAACATAACCAAAAGCTGCTCGAGGTCGTTTCGGTAGGACAGGGCAATTTTGCCCAGACTGACCAGGTTCGCCAGCAGCACCGGCAACGTGGGAGCCAACCTGTCGAACAGCGCGGTGCCTTCGTCGAGCGCCGGACCGGCGGTGTTGAGCAGGTCCGCAAACCTGTCATCTTGTACCTTTACCTGACTGGTGATCGCGTTCACCCGCCGCGCCCACGTCGCGATCGAATCCGACGTTCGCACTTGCGAACTGGCCACCGGAGGGAACTCGTCGATCAGACGGGAGAACGAGTCGCTGGTCTTGCCCGCGTCGATCGCCAACGCGGTGCCACCATCGACGAGCCGGGACAGTTCCGGCCCCAGACCCGCTACAGCTTTCGACGCTTCATCGACGACGGTGTGCAGGTTGTCCTGCGGGATCGCCGCGAGTGCCTTATTGGTTGTGTCCAGCAGGGATCCGATGTCGACAGGGATCTGTGTCTTGCCGACCGCGATCACATCGCCGTCGCGCAATTTCGGGCCGGTGTCAGTGGCGCTACCGGAATGCGGTGTGAGTTCCAGGAACTGCTCACCGATGGCCGAGCGGCTGTGCACCGCGGCCGTCACGTCGGAAGGAATCGCGATGTCGGATTTCAGCGAAAGAACGGCGCGAACCCCGTTCTGGGTCACGTCGACCGACTTGACGCTGCCGACTTCGCTGCCGCGATAGTTCACCACCGAGGTCTGGTACAAGCCTCCCGAAGCCGGCAGATCGACGGCCACGGTATAGCGGCCAACGCCAAGTAGCGCAGGCACTTTGACGAAGCCGAATGCCATCACGGCGACAGAAAGCACGGTGACCGATGCAAGGATCGTCAATTGTGTCCATATCCGGCGGGACAGCCGCAGTGATCTCGAACGCGACATGCTAGTAACCCCCCCAGTGGTACGCCGCGATCAACGGATTTACCGCGGTGTATGGGCTGGGCATCTGGCCGATGGTGCGGCCCCACTGCATCTCGAGTTCGGTCAGATTTCCCTCCCATTTCGACCCGGTGAAGAAGCCGCTGTCCAGACGGCTCAGAGTCAGGTCGACGATAAGCGAGATGTTGGCGAAGTCACCCCGAAACCAATTGGGGACAGTGCTTTTCACCCACGGCAGCGTCGAAAGGAAGTCTAGACCTCTGGTCAGCGCGGGCCCGGCGTTAGCCAGCTCCCGTAGCGCCGGCGCGAGATTGCGGAAGTTGTCGACGAGCGATTTCTTGCTCTGTTGGATCGTCGAGGCAGCGACAGCACTGAACTGGCCCACCTTGTCGATCGCATCGACCAACGTCTTCCGCGTGTCTGACAAGACCCCCAGCGCCTGCGGGATCGTCGTGAGCGCCTTATCAACCACCGGGTCTTTGTCCGCCACCTGGCCGACCAGCGAGTTGAGACTGTCGATCGCTGTGATGATGTCGTCGGTCTGCTTTTTCGTCTCGGTGACGAAGATGTCCAGTTGAGTCAGCAGGCTGCGCATCTCTTTTTCGCGCCCGGTCAGCGCCGTCGCGAAAGTCCGGGTGATCTCTTGAAGGTGACCCAGTCCGCCGCCGTTGAGCAGAATCGCCACCGACGCCAGGGTCTGCTCGGTGGTCGGATAAGTGCCTGCTCTGGACAGCGGAATGACTGAGCCGTTTTTGAGCTGTCCTTGCGGTGCCTCGTCTTTCGGCGGCGCCAACTCGATGTGCATGGAACCCAACAGGCTGGTTTGGCCGACCTTGGCGGTGCTGTTCGCCGGCAGGTGAATATCGCCATTGATCCGCATGGTCACCAGGGCATGCCAGTCCTGCACCTCGATCTTGGTGACGTTGCCGACGTTCACGTCGGCGACGCGTACCCGGGTATTCGGCTGAATGACGACGACGTCAGGTAGTTGAGCCTGAATGGTGTACGCACCGTCGCCCTTACCCTGGGTTCCCGGCAACGGTAGCGAGTTGAGGCCCCGCCATCCTCCACAACTCGTCAGCAAGGACAAGCACGAGATGGCAAGTGCCGCAGATAGGATGCGCCTCACGGTGTACCTCCGGGCGGCGCCGGTGCGGCCGCCGGCACCATCAAGGCCGGCAGTCCCCCGCGGGGGTCGGTCGAATGGACGGCGACCGGCGCCGGCGGTACGGCACCGCCGGGCAGTGCTTGAGTCGACGTCGGCGGGGGGCCGTTGTCCGCGGGCGGCCGCCCACCCGGTGCTCCCGGCGGCGGTATGTGCGGGTTGAGCTTGTCCTCACTGTAGGTGAGCTCGTTGGGACGTGCCGATGCACCCACGAATGGGTTGAGACCGATCGGCAGGTAGTTGTACTGGCGGTTTTTGATGATCGGAGACAGATACTGCTCGCACAGCTTCGCCGACCGTTTCGCCCCGATACGGCCGTCGGACTCGATTGAACCGCAAATGGATTGGACCGTGTCGGCAAAGTTCGACAGGGCCAGAATCCCGGTCACCGCGCTCTGCGCCGGTTGATAGATGTTGAGGAAGTTCTGGAACACGTTCGGCGCGACGTGCAGGGTCTGTGTGATGTCACGGCGGCTGTCGTTCAACGCCGTGGTGATTTCGTTGAGGTGGTCGAAGGTCGTACCGATGGCCTCGCGGTTATCGGCGACGAAGGGACGCAGGTCGTTGACGGCGCCGTCCAATCCCGCAATGGCCTGGCCCCACTCGTTGGGGGTATTGGTCATCACCGTGGTGATGTTGGCCAGGTTCTTGTTGAACGACGCCAGCAGCTCACTGCTCGAGGTCAGCGCGGAGACGAACGTCTGCAGGTTTCGCAGCGTGCTGAATATGTCCGTGCTGTGGTCGCCGAGCGCTGAAACCGCCTGCGAGAGCTTGATGATGGTGTCGCGCGCGGTGTCACCCTCCCCGCGCAGGTTCGCGGCCGAGGTGTTGACGAATTGCCCCAGCGCGCTGCTCCCGCCTTCGGTCGTGGGTTGCAGGGACTCGGTCAGCTTCTCCAACTGCTTACGCAAGTCGTCCCACTCGACGGGGACAGCGGTCCGCTCCTCCGGAATGGTCGCGCCGTCAGCCAGTTTCGGGCCGCCGGAGTAGACCGGGACAAGCTGGATCGCGCGCGAAGTGACCAGTGACGGCGACAAGATCGCCGCGCGGACATCGGCGGGAACCGGATATTCCGACTCGACGGTGAACGTGACCTTCGCCGCGTTGGGCTGCGGCTCGATCTTCTCGATTGTTCCGACCGCGACGCCGAGAATGCGGACCTCATCACCGGTGTAGACACCGTTGGTGTTCGGAAAGTACGCGACGTATGTGTTGCGGGTGACCTGCTTCCACCACGGCGTGACCATCATGCTGATCCCGACCGCCAGAATCAGCACCAGGCTGATCGCCGTACCGATCTTCGTCAGGCGCCGATGGTTCTCGATCCACGCCACGCTGTTCTCAACCCGATTACGAAGTCTCGCAAGGACATTCGCGAATGTCATCAGCGACCCCCGTTCGCAGGCACTTCGTTGGGCGCCGGCTGGTACACCGGCGTTTGCTTGGGCGGCGGCTGGAGATCCGCCGGTGGGCCGGGTGGTGGCCCACCCGGCGGCGGCGCGGGTGACGGCGGCCGGTACGGGTAGCAGCCGGGCCCGGGTAACGGGATCCCGGCGGGACCGCAGGAGTGCTGGTCCGGGTTGCCGGTGATCGCATCCGGGATCGACCGTCGCGGCTCGCCGCCCTGTCCGGTTCGCGGGTAGGGCAACGGCAGCAGCGGTAGGCCAGGCTGGCCGTTGCCCGGATCGACAAGTTGTGACGGCAGCAGCACATTGGGGTCAAGCCCCAGATCGGAGAACGCCGCGTCGGTGAACGGCTGCACAAATTGTCCCAGCGTCAGGTTCGGTAGCGATGCTTTGAAGAATGGTCCCGACCCCAGCACTTCACCGAACGACATCGCGTATTTCGGGATGAGGTACAAGGTGCGCTGCAGTTCCTTTTTGCGGTCGTCCAAGATCGACAGCACAGAGTTGAGCTTGTCCAGGGCCGGCTTGAGCTGCGTCCGGTTGTCACCGATGACTGCAGATATCTGCCGCGTCGCGGCCCCGACGTTGGTCATCAGCGCGTCGACCGCGTTGCGTTGCGTCAGAAGCTCGGCCAGCAAGGCATTCGCATTGATGACCAGGTTGGCGATCTGGTCGCTGCGCTTGCCCAGCACGCCGGTGACCTTGTTCGCATTGGCCAGCAGGCTGCGCAGTTTCGCGTCACGGTTGTCCAGCGTGCTGGAGAACTGCGCGACTCCCTCCAGGGCGGCCTTCAAATCAGGTGGGGTGTCTTTGAAGGTATTCGCCAACGTCGTCAGCGCCGAAGAAAGCTTTGCGGTGTCCAATGCGCTGATGGTGCTGGTTAAATCGCCCAGGGCGTCCGGTAGGTCGTAAGGCGCGCGAGTGCGCTCGACCGGGATCGGGCCTTGCAGCGTGCCGTCTCCACGCGGAGTTATCTCCAGCATCTTCGTGCCGAGCACGGTCTCGGTCTTGATCGATGCTTCGGTGCGGTTGCCCAGTGCGACGTCGTCATCGACGGTGAATTTGACCAGCACTTTGGTCCCGTCCAGTTTGACGCTGGACACCCTGCCGACAGACAGTCCCGACACCCGCACGTCACTATCCGGCTTGATCCCGCCCGCCTCCGTGAAATACGCGGAATAGCCGGACTTTCCGGTGAGGAACGGGATTTTTTCGTAGGAGAAGACAGCGCCCACCAAGGCAACGACGATGGCGATGCCGACCAAGCCGACCGTGGTCCGGTTACGCTCGGCGAGCGGCTTGATGTTGGGCCGCTTGAACTTGTCTTTGAAGCTACTTGTGATCGAGGTCATTTTTTCGGCAAGCACCGCCCGGTTACCTGGCTCACCAGCTTGACGAACGTGGGCTGCCCGTTCCGGCCGTTGAGCTTGATGATCACATCGCAGATGTAGAAGCCGAAGTAGTCGCCGTAGAGACCCTGGCGGGACAGCGTTTGATAAACGTCGGGAAGCGTTCTGACGAGGTCGTCGACGTAGTTGTGGTCGGACTCGATCTGCCCCGAGACGCGATCCGTTTGCACTATCACGTCTTTGATCGGTTGTCGCGCCTGCGTCAGCAGGTCGGCCACCGATCCTGTCGCGGCATTGATGTAAGCGACGTCCTTGGTGATATCTGTTCTGCGCTCAGACAGTGCCCCGACCAGTAGAGAGAGCTTGTCCAGGCCGTCTGAGAACTGTTTGTCGCGGGTGCCGAAGGTGTGCAGCACGACGTTCAGGTTGTTGACCACATCGCCGATCAGCTTGTCGCGGTTGGCCAACGTCGTGGTCAGCGCCGACGTCTCGCCGAGCACCGACGAAATGGTTGCGCCCTCACCCTGGAACACCCTCAGCAGTTGACCGGACAGAGCATTCACCTGGTCGGGATCCAACGCGCGGAACAGTGGGCGGAAACCACCGATGAGCGCATCGACGTCGAGGGCAGGAGAGGTACGGGCCAACGGGATAGTGGCGTTCTCCGGCAATCTCCTGGGCGGACCGGGCCCGTCCTCGAGCGCGAGATATCGATCACCGATGAGGTTTTCGTAGCGCACTGACGCTTTGGTGCCTTCGGTGAGCCTCAGTCCCTTGTCGACGGCGAAGTTGACGTGGACAGTGCCGTCTTTTTCCAGCTTGAGGGCACTGACTTTTCCCACTTCGACACCGGCAATACGGACGAAGTTCCCACCTTTGAGCCCCGAGACATTGGAGAACACCGCGCTGTAGGAAGTGCGGGTGTCAAACCGGAACTGCCCGAAAACTGTCACCAGAATGAAGACGAAAGCAAGAGAGACAACAGTGAACGCCACCACACGCGCGATGGCGCCGTTGTTGGTTCTCATTGCTATGCCTTACTTTTCGCGGTCAGGGTGCTGGCGGTGCGGGCGGGATCGGCGGCGTCGCAGCCCCCGCATAGTCAGGTGCACCGTACGGCGGTTGTCCGGGATAGGCGGGCTCCAGGCCCGGCGCCGGACCGCCAGGGTAACGGATGAGCGGCGGTTGGGGCGTTCCCTTGGTGACCGGGAAGTAGTTGACATAGCCGGGGAAACCGATGCCGGAGTTAGGCCGGATGTCCAGGCCGGTGCCGAATCCGGTGTCGGTCACCAGATACTTCACCGGGAAGTTCGCGCTGGCGTCGGGCAGCGAACCACAACTCGGCCTGCCGCCTGGACCACCCTTGGCCTGCACGAGGGGCAAGTTGTCGGGATAGCGGTACGGGTCGTCGCCGAAGAGCAGCCCACCGTCGATCATGAGGGATTTGCCGTTGCCCCCCATGTAGGCCCTGCCGCCGTTCTCCAGGTACCACACCGCGCCCTCGAAGGTGCACTTGTAGGTCGGTGAGTATTTGTTCAGCAGTTCGAAAGTTGGCGCCACCAGGTTGATCGAGTTGACCAGGTTCTGCTCGTTCCGGCCGATCGTGTTGATCCCGGCATTCGAGAAGCCGATCGCGTCCAGCAGCAGTTCGTTGAGCGCCTTTTTGTTCTTGGTGATCGTTACGCTCGTTGTCGAGAACGAGTCAAGCGTTGACAAAAGGTCCTGCGTCGCAACCGAATAGGCTGCGGTGGTCTTGCCGAAGAGCTGCCAGTCCTTGCGGATGGTGGCTTGTTTGGGGTTCACGGCAACAAGAAATTGGTTGCCTCCGCTGATCGCCTCGCCTATGCGCTCGCCCTTGCCACGGAACGCGTCCGCCAGCGCCGACAGCACACCGTTCAGCTTCGCCGGATCGATCGCACGAACTATCGACTGCAAGTTCTCGAAGACGGTGTTGACCTCGACGGTCGTATTGCGGCTGTGCAACACAGCGCCTTTGGCCAGTTGATGATGACTGGTGCCCTCCGCGGGAACGATGAGGTCGACATACTTGGCCCCGAACGCGGTGCTGGATTTAATCTCCGCCTCGACGTTGCTCGGCAGGTAGCGGAATTCGTCCGGATAGATTTTCAGCTTCAGCTTCGAAAGATTCGTGCCGGCCGAATCTGCGTAGGACTCGACGTGCGCCACCTCACCGATCTGCACACCGCGCAACTTCACCTTGGCGTCGTCTTCCATCACCAAACCGGCCCGGTCAGAAATGACGGTGAGCGGAACGGTCGTCCGCAGCGTTCCCTCGAACGCCATTGCGGTCACCGTGCTGATCGCGACGATCACCAGAATGAGTACCGGTGCCCACCAAATTGGATCAATTCCCCGGCGCCGCCGAGTCTCTTGGCTCATCTCATCACCCCGACAAGTGGAAATTGCCGGACTGCCCGTATACCGACAGCGTGATGGTCAGCAGAATGAAAACTCCGGCGGTGATCGAGGTGCGCACCGCGCGACCGACCGCCTCGCCCACGCCTGCCGGTCCGCCGGTGGCGTGGTAGCCGTAATACGTGTGAATGGCCATCACCGCGGCCGCCATCGATAGCGCCTCGATGAACGACCAAAGCAGGTCGGTGGGGTGCAGAAACGATGAGAAGTAGTGGTCGTACACACCGCGGGACTGGCCGTAGATGATCGTCGTGCCAAATCGTGTCGCCAGAAACGACATCAGCACAGCGACGGTGTAAATCGGGATGACCGCCAGCACCCCCGCCACGATGCGGGTGGATGCCAGGTAGGTGATTGGCCGGATGGCCATCGACTCCAACGCGTCGATCTCCTCGTTGATGCGCATGGCCCCGAGTTGCGCGGTGGCACCGGCACCGATGGTGGCAGCCAGGGCCACACCCGCCGTCGCCGGCGCGATGAACCGGACGTTGAGGAAGGCGCCCAAAAACCCTGTGAGAGCCTCGATCCCGACGTTGGACAGCGTGTTGTAGCCCTGCACGGCGATCAGCGCGCCGGTGGTCAGGGTCAAAAACCCGATGATGACCACAGTGCCGCCGATGACGGCCAGCGCCCCGGTGCCCATGCCCAGAACAGCAACCAACCGCAGCACCTCACCTGGATAACGGCGAACCGCGTCGACGGTTGACACCAGCGCACTGCCGATGAACGCCGTTTGCTCCCCCAAGCTGCGCACCGAGTCGACGAGCCGACTCACGATCTCGGTGCCGGGTATGTATCTCTCGTCTTCGGCGGTACTCATGGAGATACCTTCACGCCGAAAGCGGTGGCCAGAATGTTGATCAAGAACAGAGCCATGAAGGCAAACACCACGGTCTCGTTGACCGCGTTGCCCACTGAGATCGGGCCGCCGCCGACGGATAGGCCCTTGTAGCACGCGATCAGACCCGCCGAAAGCCCGAAAAGCAGTGCTTTGACCAGGGACACGATCACCTGCGGAAGGCCGGTCAGCAGTGTCATCCCAAAGATGAACGCCCCCGGTGTGACGTGTTGGACGTACACCACGAAGAAGTAGCTGCCGGTAAGGCCTACCACCGCGACCGCCGAATACAGCAGCAGCGCAACGAATGTCGCGGCGATCACCCGCGGCACCACCAGCGCCTGGATGGGGTTGACGCCGATGACCTTCATCGCGTCGATCTCCTCGCGGATGGTGCGGGCGCCCAGATCCGCGCACATCGCCGTGGAGCCCGCACCGGAGACCACGATCGCCGTGACCACCGGCCCTACCTGGGTGACCGAAGCCAGGGCCGCACCGGCACCGGACAAGTCACCGGCGCCGACCTCGATCAGCACGATGTTCAGTGTGAAAACGATGAGAACGGTGTAGGGGATCGACAGCACCAGGGTCGGCACGATCGACACCCTCGCGACGAACCAGATCTGATCGATCAGTTCGCGCAGCGCGAAAGGCCGGCGAAAGGCGGCGGCGAATGTCTCGCCCGCCATGACAACGAAGTCGCCGATGCCGGTAGCGGGTTTGGACCAATCAATCCCCGATACCGTCGGCCCGAGAGTTCTTTGCGGCAACGGCCTATCCGCTCCGCCGAGAGCCGCGTGCGTGTGACGACGACCACGACTTTATCGCTGGACGAGTTTGCTCAAAGGACTCATACCAGGCCGCCGGACGGTAGCTCCGGCACGTTGGATTCATGACCCTTACCAGGCGCAACCCGCAATGCGTTGTCGAGAATCCGGCGACGGCGGCGGCCTTCATCGAGTTTGCTCGTTCTGCCGGCTCGTGATGCACGTCATCGCGCTCCTCTGACTACGGGGAAGGCTTGGGGTCACCCGGCTTTCTGCGGGTATGGACGCGTGCAGGCGCGCGACATCGATGCCGCTGCCCGCCTGCACACACAGACCACGTCGAGAAATTACGGGTTTTGGCCGCTGAGCGTGAGGTTTCGGATCAACCAGAAGAAATGTGGCCCAAAAGACGATTGGAGCCCAAAACACGCCACTGACCTGGGCAGATAGCTGAGATTTCAGCCGCTGCCCAGGCCCGGCGCAGACTCAGCCGACTCCTCCGCCGCCTTCGGCGATACGCCGCACCGCATTGAGGAAGACGTCGATCTCCTCGTGGGTGTTGTAGAAGGCGAACGACGGGCGCACCGTCGCCTCCAACCCCAGCCGCCGCAGGGCCGGTTGCGCACAGTGGTGACCCGCACGCACCGCGATTCCTTCGGCGTTCAGCGCCTTACCCACCTCGAGCGGCTCGTGACCGGCTAGCACGAACGACAGCACGCTGGCTTTCTCCTCGGCGGTGCCCACCAGGCGCACTCCGGGAATGTCGGCCAGTCGCGGTGTCGCGTACTCGAGCAACGAATGCTCGTAGGCCGCGATACGCTCGATACCTAGCCGCTGCACGTATCGCAATGCCTCGGCAAGGCCGACGGCGTCGGCGATGTTGCCGGTACCGGCCTCGAACTTCGTCGGCGGCCCTTGATACAGCGAACGTTCCGTCGTGACGTCGGCGATCATGTGGCCGCCGCCCTGCCACGGCGGCGTCTCGGTCAGCGCTTCCTCGGTGCCATAAAGCACGCCAATCCCGGTGGGGCCATAGATTTTGTGTCCGGAGAACACGAAGAAATCCGCGCCGAGTTCAGCAACGTCGACCGGCATGTGCTGGATCGACTGAGCGCCGTCGATCAGCACCCGCGCACCGTAGCGATGACCCAGCTCGACGATTTTCTCGACTGGAACCACCGTGCCCAGCGCATTGGAAACCTGGCTTGCCGCAACAAGTTTCGTACGCGGACCCAACAGCTGCTCGAACTCGTTCAGCAGCAGGTTGCCCGCATCATCGATCGGCGCCCACTTCAGGATCGCTCCCGTTTTCTGTGAGATCAGTTGCCAGGGAACGATATTGGCGTGGTGCTCCAGGTGGGTGATGACGATCTCGTCGCCGGGTTGCAGGTGCTTGCCGCCCCACGCGTGCGCCACCAGGTTGATCGCCTCGGTGGTGCCGCGGACGAACACGATGTTCTCCGCCGATGGCGCCCCGATGAACTCGGCAACGGTGTCGCGAGCCTCCTCGTAGGCGTCGGTGGCCCGCGCCGCCAACTCGTGCGCGGCACGGTGGATGTTGGAGTTCTCGTGCGAGTAGAACGTCACCAGCCGGTCGATCACCACCTGCGGCTTCTGCGTGGTGGCTGCGTTGTCGAACCAGATCAGCGGCTTTCCGTTGATGACCTCTTTGAGGATCGGGAAGTCCGCCCGCACCGCGTTGACGTCGAACACCTCGTGCTCGTCGGGCAACAGCGGCACCGGGTCGTTGGCGGTCAGGAAGTGATAGTTGCCCTCATCGCCGGCCGGTGCGTTCGGCGGGGCGGGCACCCTGTCGGTCCACCCCAGCTCAGGAACCGACGGTGCACCCGCAGGCCACGACGGCGCTGAACCGCGGGGAGCAACCGGAACCGTCGGCACACCTGAGGCCAGCACTCCCGGCAACGTCGGGACGATGCCTTCGGTGGGCACCGCATATGCGCTGAGGTCAGCCGGCACGAACGGATCCGCGATGCCCCCGGCCGTCGCCGCAGTGGACGGTCCGGCCGTCGTATTCGGCATGTTGCCCCGCGGGGCCACCGGAACCGCCTGCGGTGGTGGCTCCGGTTCCGGGGACGTCGGGGCGGGAAGGTAGACGTCGGACACGCCGAGCAACGGAACCGGCACCGGGTACTGATCCGCGGAGCCAGCCGCCGTGTGACCTGTCGAGGCGGCCGCCGTTGTGTCGGGCGCGTTGCCTCGCGGGGCAACCGGCGCCGACTGCGGCGGACTGTCGAAACCGGGCCGGATGCTGGCCGCGTAGAGCTGGCTGGCCAGCGCCGAGAGTTCCGCAGAGCTGAGAGGCAAGTCGCTT
>NZ_DASXHW010000391.1:0-13240 GCF_036488105.1 Mycobacterium sp.
CGGTCCGGCCGCACAGTACGTCGCTCATAGGATGATCGCCACGTCGCCGACTTCCCGCAGGTCCGTCATGTCCAGTTCTGCGCGCTTAGCGGCAATGCGCAAGCCGTCGTCGGTTCGTCGCAGCCGGTAGCGGTACCGGCCGACATAGCAGCTTGATCGGCCGGCCCGGAATCGCCAGACCGTGAACGATGCGGTGACAGAGATGGTGTCATTCGACTCGTCTACCCGCACGTTGAACACTTGATGATTGGTGCGGGAATGTGGGTACTCGCGGTGGGCGCGTCGGCTGCTGAGTCGTTCGACTCTGGCCGTCAACCGCATGTAGTTGTCGTCGATAAGCATCAGATCGTGCGCAGGATCGCCGTCGAGCGCGTCGTTAGAAGGCACCTCGTACTTGGCGTCCTCATCGAAAAGCTGCAGCCACGCCTCGAGCGCCCACGAGTCCAGTAGTGCCGCCTCGGCGTAGAGGAAGTCCTCAATCTGCTGACGGGACACCGCGACGCTCGCCGCGGTCATTGGGCACCCGCCAGGTCCGCTGCGGCACCCATCTGGTGCTGCCAGCGCCGCCAGAACGCGCGCATTTGTTCCTCATCGTTTGCCTTCGGAACGCGCCCCATGCCGCGGGAGATGTCATTCCATTCGACGCCGCCGCTGGCGAAGCCCTGTTGGCAGGATTCCAACGCCTCCAGATCGTCAGGTGTGGCGAAGCCGCCCGGGCCGAGGAAAGTCAGGAAGCTGTCGAGCCGGCGGTGACGGAGGGGAGCCGGTTCGTCGGTGGGGGCTAGGGCCCATGCGGTGACGTCGACGGCGTCGGGCGCCGACGGATACAGGGTCCGTACCGTCACGGCCATAATGTCGTTGATGATCAGGTTCGGATAGATCAACAGGTTGCGGTTAACTTCGGTCATGGCGTGTGCGCGCTCCTCGCCATGGCGCGCAACCAGATCCGCCCGCAGCCGCTCGATTTCGGTGCGGGCTTCCTCGCCGAACAGCGGCTCCCACTTGGCAACCGGACGTCCCCACGGGGAACTGTATTCGATCACCGCGTGACCGTTGCCGAGGTCAACTTCTCGACCGCTGACGCCTCCGCGCAGGTCGGTACCGATAGACACCAGGTACTTGAAGTAGGTGTCATGGGTGGATTCGGCGTGGTAGCCGTCGAAACTGTTTTCCACCAATAGCTTCCAGTTGGCTGAGAAGCTGTACTGGTTGGTGCCGCGGACCATTTCGACCGATCCGCCGCAGCCGTCGACGACAAGGTCGATGTAGTCCTTGGCGCCGGCCAGATAGCTGGGCAAGTCAACGATGTCGGGGTCGAAGCTGGCGAAGACAAAGCCCCGATAGGACTCGACCCGCGCCACTCGCTTGAGTCCCAACTCGTCAAAGTTCACCCCGCCGGCATACGCGTCGCGGTCCGGCACACCCTTGAGTCGACCTTCGGAGTCGAAGGTCCACGCGTGGTAGAAACACTGAAATACCTTGGAGTTGCCCGAGTCCTGCCGGCAGACGAGCGCGCCGCGATGTGTGCAGGTGTTGTGGAACACGTTGACGTTACCGGTATTCGTCCCGCGCACCATAAAGAGCGGCCGCCCGCCCACCGGCCGCCGCACAAAGTCGCCCGGTTCCGGGATCTCGGATTCGTGGCCGACGTACAGCCACGACCTGGCGAAGATGCGCTCGATTTCGGCCCGATGGATATGCGGCGAGGTCATCGCCGAGCGATGCACCCGGAACCGTTGGGCTACCGGGTCGTCGTCGACGATCGGCAGTTGCGCGGGCACATCGGCTTGTTGGGGGCGCCGAGTCTCGATGCCGGCGCTCATGACCGGCCGAGGTAATCGGTAACCACAGCTGAGAACTCGTCTGCGCGCTCAACTTGGGTCCAGTGGCCGCAACCGCTGAACACATGCAGATCGGCGTTGGGCAGTAGCCCGAGCATCGTGACCGAGACTTGAAGGACAACCACTTTGTCCTCGCGGCCATGAATGAGCAGTGTCGGGGTGGTGATGGCTCGCACCTCGTTGTCGGTGATACCGAGGTCGGATCCGGTGTGCCGCGGGTCGAAGAACATGGCACGGTAAGCCTCGTAGGCGCCGTCGGCGATGCTGGCCTCATACCGGATCTTGACAAGGTCGTCGCTGATCATTGCCGGATTGACCGCGAAGTAATTGCGCAGCAATTCGCGCATTGCGCCATACGACGGCTCGTACGCGCGTAGCGCGGCAAGCCCCTCGGTGGGAGTCATACCCGCGCCCGGTGTGCCCATCAGCACCATTTTGACGATCCGGTCCGGCTGGTCGGTAGCCATCTGCAGTGCGATGCGCCCGCCCAGCGAATTGCCGATGACCCTGGTCTTCTCGATGCCGTGTGCGTCCATAAATGCCCAGACGTGATCGGTCCAGGTGCGCAGCGAGTAGACGACGTCTTCGGGCCGCTCGGTGGCGCCGAAGCCGACGATGTCGGGTGCAAGCACGTGGAAGCGGTGCGCCAACGTCGGTATGTTGAGCTGCCAGTTAGCGAGCGCCGAAACCCCGGGGCCGGATCCGTGCAGCATGAGGACTGTCTCCCCGGAACCGGCCTCGAGGTAGCTGGTTTCGATACCTCCGGCATCGATCGTCCTTGGCTCAAATGTGATCCGTGCGACTATCGACGTCATCGTGTGCCTCCTTCCGTGAACGCTGCGAAACACTTGTTGGAGTTGAAGACATCGGTAGTGATGAGCTCCGACCAAGAAAGGTCCAAGCCGAGCTCGTCGACAGCTCCCGTCAGGCAGAACCAGTTGAGCATCTCGTGCTGGCCGGAGTCGACGATGTCGCGGCTCGGGGTGGCCTGCCACGTCTGGTAGTCGCGGTCGACGAAAAGCTGATAGAGGCGACGGTCCGCGTCGGTGTCAGGAGTGATGTGCCAGGTTTTGTCAGTGAGAAATGCGTGCGACCAGCTCGACGAAGCAACCAGTGCAACCCGTAAGTCGGTGTCGCGGAACGCCTGTGCGACGGCGCGCCCCAGTGCGAAACAGCGGGCGGGCGTCGGCCCGGACGGGTCGAGGCGTTCGTCGGCGATGGCGGCGAAGCGTGCCAGGCCGCCCTGGCGTGCGATTGCGTGCTGCCCGTAGCAGTTGACCGTGATGGGGATCAGCCGATAGTTGAAGTGCGACCCGGCGTTTGGGTAGTCAAGGAACAGCTGGGTGTTGAGGATTGCATGCGGAAAAGGTGCGTCGCTGCGCTTTCGGTAGGAGTAGGCGATATCGAATCCTCTGCCGATGAGTTCGTCGGTGAGTCTGCGGGCCCCGTCCGCGTCGCCGTGCAACGTGATGGTTGCGTCGTCGGGCAGACTCCATGCGTTTGGGCTGCCGCGGCGCGTCATCAACTCGAAGGGGTTGACCTCGACATCGCTGTAGGCGAGGACGCAGAACGGCGGGATGACCTCTTCGCGAAAGTTTTCGTACTGGTCGTCACCCCACACCACCACGACATCGGGTGCGAACTCGTCGAGGGCGTCGCGGCTTCGAGCAAGGTTCTCCACCAACAGCTTTCGGTGATGCGCTGCTGCGGCAGCTCCGCCGTCGTTGCCCCATTCGGCTTGCATCGACGCGGACCAGGTGGCAGGGTCCTTCGCCTCGGCGGGAATGTCGGGGTCAGTTAGCGTCCAGCGCAACAGGTCCGCCATGTGCTCGTCGGTGCCGGCCAGTAGCGGATAGTGGGTCATGCCCAGACCCAGGAAGTGCGCCATAGTGCTCCTCCAAATTGGTGCGGCAGATCCTGCGACGCAAGTCAGCGGGCAGGGTGGTGACGATGTCGTCAAGAGACTGCGGCATCGCCGCAAACGGGTAGTCGGATCCGAAGACCACGTGGTCGGTACCGAACACGTGGACTGCTGCCGTGAGCGCGTCATGGTTGTAGGTCAGGCAGTCACACCACAGTTGTCGGGCCAGCCGACTCGGTAAGTCGGATGAATCGACAGAGACGCCAGTGATCGTGGCCCCTTTGTCGAGTCGTCCGATGATCGCCGGCAGCGCGCCGCCGCCGTGCGCCAGGCAGATTCGTACTCCCGGCCGGCGTGCGAGCGCGCCGCTCGTGATCAACGCCGCCGCGGCGAGTGCCGTCTCGATCGGCATCCCGGCACCGAAGCCCAATCCGAGTGCGGCGACTCGGGGTGGTAGATCCTGATCGCTGGGATGGACCAGGACCAAAGCGCCGAGTTCATGCGCGACCGCAAAGAACCGGTCCAAGCTGGGGTCGGCAAGTTCGTTATCTCCTACCCGCGTGCCGATCTCGACACCGAGAAACCCCGGGTGACGCATGCTCCGGCGCATCTCGTCGACAGCTCGGTCGGGGTTCTGCAAGGCGACGGCCCCCAGCGCGGCAAAGCGCGTTGGGTGCTCGAGGGTGATTCGGGCGAAGAACTCGTTCTGCGCTGTTGCCAATTCCGCGGCGCCGGCCGCCGATGCGTCGTAGCAGAACGTCACCGGAATTGGCGAAAGCACCTGCATCGCAACGCCTTCGCGGTCCATGTCAAGGATCCGCGCTTCCGGTGACCAGCAACGGTGATCGATGGGGCGGTAGGAAACCCCACCGAACTGGAGTTGCGCTTCGGTCTCGCCGGTGCGCTCAACGCCGGGCCAGCGATCGTGCGGATAGGCGCGTCGCAGGTCGGGCAGATCGACGTCGATGGCGTGGGTGTGGACATCGACGAGGCCGGCGGGTTTGGTCAATTGAACGTTGATGATCGGCTCCGCGCAACGGGATGAGGGTCGGGCTCCACCTACGATAGCTATTGTGCATACATAATTCAAGATGTATATGCACAATGGATCGCAAGCTGGCGGCACCGCTCCCTGAGCAGGCAAGGAAGTGCCGAGAGCTGGTCAGGGGTGCTGCGGTGTGCTGGGCGTGCGGTCCGGGTCGTCGGCGCGGATCAGATCCTGATCGTGGCGGTTGATGGCTTCGACGAAAGACGTCTGATCGCGCAGGGCGATAGCGGCCACGATGTCGTCGTGCACGTCGAGGCTCGTGGCGAGCAGCGGCTCGTGATTGTGGACGAACATCACCCGGCTCAGCACGGCTTTGATGCTGGTCACGACAAGCTGGTGCATGCCCTCCAGGACGGGGATGTGGGCGGCCGCCGCGACGACGCCGTGAAACGCGAGGACGGCGTCGAAGTACTCCAGCGCACCGGTACTGGCCCGCATCGTGACCATCGCCGATCGCATCGCAGCGACGTCGTCGCTAGTCGCACGCTCGAAAGCCGCCTTGGTCATGCCGAACTCCAGGTACAACCGGGCTTCGAACAAGTCCAGGGGATGCGGGGTGGAAGGCTGGAACGATAAATCCAGCGCCCCGACACGAACCTGCGTGGGCGCACTCGCCACCGTGATCCCGCCGCCTGGTCCGGGTCGAACCGTAATTAGGTCGCGATCGCGCAAAATCCGCAACGTCTCATTCATCACCGTTGGGCTGATGCCGAAGCGGTCCATGATCTCCGAGCGGCGTCCTAGATGGGCCCCGACCGGAAGGCGCGCACTGAGGATCTCGTGTTCCAGATCGGCTGCGACGCGCTCGGCCCGAGAGGACCGGAGTGCAGGCTCGCGACGTTGCACGCGCAGCCTCCTTCGGATCGCCGCCAGCGCCGCGGTGGCGCCGCACAGCAAGTTTCTCAGATGGAATCGATGTGAGGAGTCCGATCGATGGACCGACCGGCTGGCCGAGCAGCCCTACCGCGCTGTCCGCGACATCCTGGTGCGACACCGCGACGACCACGACGCCGCGGTCACGGCTTTCCGGTGGCCTAGCGGGGTCGACTCGCGGCTCGCGAAAACTCTTGCGAGCCAAACGATCTGACGGATGCATATTACGACCGGTGAGCCGGGTGCACTTCGCCACGGGCGATATGCTCTGCGGCCCAAGATCACCCGATGCCCAGATACCGCCACCTTGGCACCTGACTCCCTCTTGGTCGAGCAGTTACCGGACTGATCATCTCGATAGCGTTCGATCATGCCGCCGGCATGCATTGACCGTCTCCGCCTATTCATGGGGCGCTCGCGCCCGCGATCGTGGGCGGCGATCAGCATGTGCCGCACCTATCGCTATCGCCTTGTCCGCGTGTGGGATCCGAACAAGCCACAACTGGCGTGGACCACGCTCACCGCGTCCGACGCTGACGATCACCGCTGCATCGGCTTCGCCCGCGTGTGGCCCGCGCCGCGCGCCTGTGGCAGTAGGGTACTTGGCGCCTTGTTCAACGCGTGCACAGCAAACCACACGCGGTCGGCCGAAAAACCGGAGACTGACCCTGAAGAGGGACCCATAATCCCTCTTGGTGGAGCAGTCACCGTAATGAGAGCGTCGATATCGTTCCCGCCATGCCGCTGGCCGAGCATGACTATCCGCAGCTGCCGACTCGGGGTGTCCTCGCTGTGGCAGTGCCGTCGGGCATACCGCGACGCGACGCGGTTCGCACACGCGGTGCAGCCCGTCGAGAACCCGGCATAACCGGTCGCCGGTTCCCGTGTCGCCAGCGGGGATTACTGGTGGGCCGACGAAGCGTACGCCGACGAGCGTTCACGGCCGAACTTGCGGTGCACCCACGTGACGACCGGGTCGTTCGTCAAAACGTGTGTGCGATTCTCCCGCAACCGATACTGTCGTCGCACCAAGGGCGGGGAGGCCCTGGCGGGACAAACAGGGGGCCCGAATGGTGACGGTGTATCGGGTCACCAAGCCCGTCCGCGTGATGGGTGGCTTCTTTGCGATGGCGCTGGACGGCATGGTGCTGACGTTCACGCCGCCGTTCGCCTGGCGTGAATACCTACTTCAGACTTGGTTCGTGGCGCGGGAGTCGATGCTGCCGGCGCTGATGATGACCCTTCCGTACTCAGTAATCCTGACGTTCATCTTCAACATTCTGCTGACCGAAATCGGTGCCGGCGATTTCTCCGGAACCGGCGCCGCGATCGGCACCGTGAACCAGATCGCTCCCATCGTCACAGTGCTGGTGATCTCCGGCGCGGGCTCCACCGCGATGTGCGCCGACCTGGGAGCGCGGACCATCCGCGAAGAGCTCGACGCGATGCGGGTGCTCGGCATCAACCCCGTCCAGAGGCTGGTAGTCCCGCGTGTGCTGGCGGCCACCACAGTGGCTTTGGCGCTGGAATCCGTGGTCACCGTGGTGGGTCTCGCCGGCGCGTTCTTTTTCACCGTGTATGTCCAACATGTCTCGGCGGGTGCGTTCGTGACCGGGCTGACGACGCTCACCGGCATTGCCGACGTCCTCGTCTCGATGGTCAAGGCGACGCTATTCGGGTACGCGGCAGGCATGATCGCCTGCTACAAGGGCATCTCAGTCGGCGGTGGTCCGGCCGGTGTCGGCAACGCGGTCAACGAGACCGTGGTGTACACGTTCATGGTGTTGTTCGCGATTAACGTCCTCGTGACCGCCGTCGGTATCCAGTTCACGGTGTCATGAGGTGAACCCATGACGCTTACCGTTCCGAGCGGGCTCCATCCGCGGCTGCAGCGCGCCACGAACGTTCTGGTCCGCGAGTGGAATCGGATCGGATCGCAGATGCGGTTCTATGCCACGACGCTGGGTTCGATTCCCGATGCTGTCGTCAACTACCGGACCGAGTTGCTGCGGCTGATCGCGGGAATGGGGTTGGGTACCGCAGCGCTCGCGATGATCGGCGGGACCGTCGTGATCGTCGGCTTCCTGACGATGACCACCGGCGCCTTGGTGGCGGTGCAGGGCTACAACCAGTTGGCGTCCGTCGGTATCGAAGCCCTCACCGGGTTCGCGTCGGCGTACTTCAATGTCCGGCTCATCGTGCCTGGAACCGCCTCCGTCGCCTTGTCGGCGACCATTGGTGCCGGTGCTACTGCTCAGATGGGTGCGATGCGGATCAACGAGGAGATTGATGCGCTCGAGGTGATCGGTATCCGCAGCGTCAGCTATCTGGCGTCCACCCGGGTCGTCGCCGGGGTCGTCGTGGTCATCCCGCTGTACTGCATTGCAATCATGATGGCGTTTCTGGCCTCCCGCGCCGGCACCACCTCCGTTTACGGCCAGGGCTCCGGTGTCTACGACCATTACTTCAACACGTTCCTCAGTCCCCGCGACCTGATCTGGTCGTTCTTCCAGGTGGTGGCGATCACGGTCGTCGTCATGCTGGTGCACACCTACTACGGGTATACGGCGCACGGCGGGCCGGCCGGGGTCGGTGAGGCCGTGGGCCGGGCCGTGCGTACCTCGATGGTGGTCGCGGCGGTGGAGATCGTGCTGATCACGCTCGCCGTCTACGGCCAGTCCGGCAACTTCCACCTGGCGAGCTGACATGGCACAACGCAGGCCAGGAGAACACCGCATCCCCACCGCCTGGTGGACGGTGGTCCTGTTCGCGGCGGTCGGCGTGTTCCTGTTCGTGACTTTGGGGGCGTTCAGCGGGCTGGGCAGGTCGTATGTGCCGGTGACGCTGGCATCGGATCGAGCGGGGCTGGTACTGGAGACCAACGCCAAGGTCATGTTGCGTGGCGTCCAGGTCGGCCGGGTCAGCCAGATCGGAGGTGGCAAGAACCAGGCCAGCTTGAGGCTGGAGATCGACCCTGACCAGATCCGGTATATCCCGGCCAACGTACAGGCACAGATCAATGCCACCACCGCGTTCGGTGCCAAATTCGTCGACCTGATGTATCCGCCGAACCCGAGTCCTGCGCGGCTGGCCGCCGGTGCGGTGCTGCATTCGAAGAATGTCAGCACCGAGATCAACACGGTCTTCGAAAATGTTGTCGACCTGCTCAACATGGTCGATCCGCTCAAGCTGAACGCGGTGCTGAGCGCGGTGGCCGAAGGTGTCCGCGGACAAGGGCAACGGATGGGCGAGGCTACCACCGACCTCAACCAGGTGTTGCTGGCACTCAACGCGCGTAGCGACACCATCCGCCAGGACTGGCGCAAGCTCGGCGACCTCAGCAACACCTACGACGCAGCCGCCCAGAACATCCTGACCATCTTGAACGCCGCCAGCACCACCAGCAGCACCGTCGTGAATCATCAGAAGGCGCTGGACGACTTGCTGCTCAACACCATCGGCTTTGCACAGGCAGGGACCGACTTGCTCGGCCCGAGCAAGGACAACTTCGTCGCAACGGTCAACACCCTGGAACCGACGACGAACCTGCTGCTCAAGTACAGCCCCGAGTACACCTGCTTCCTACAGGGCGTCACCTGGTATCTCAACAACGGGGGCTATTCGGCGTTCGGCGGCGCCGACGGCCGGACGCTTCAACTCGACGTCGCTTTGTTGCTGGGCAACGACCCGTACCTCTATCCAGACAACCTGCCCATTGCGCAGGCCAAGGGTGGGCCCGGCGGACAGCCGGGGTGCGGGTCGCTGCCGGATGCCACGAAGAACTTCCCGGTGCGCCAGCTCGTCACGAACACCGGTTGGGGAACCGGGCTCGATATCCGGCCCAACCCAGGCATTGGGCGTCCCTGCTACGGGTCATACTTCGGGGCCACCCACCCGTGGCCGGAGCCGCCGCAGGCGAGGCTCGATGACCCGGCCTCGGCGACGAGCAGACGCTTCCGTGCTTGCCTCCCCGGAACGGCGGTCGGGCCACAGCCAACGCAAGGGTTTGCGACGCCGCCGTACGGCGCGCAGCTCTACGGGCCGGGCGGGGTGCCGCTGTTTCCCGGGGTACCGCCGGCACCGCCGGCACCGCCGCCGCCGGCAACGGGTCCGCCGCCACCCTGACCGCCGTTGTGACCGCCGACGATCCACAGACGCAGGAGAGAAGCTATGAAGGAAAACCTCAGAGGCACCGTTGTGGGCCTGGGCATTTTCCTGACCGTTTGCCTGCTCTCGGCGTTCCTTTTGGTTTCGGTGTTCGCCCAGGTTCGGTTCGGCGCAGGCAACACCTACTACGCCGAGTTCAACAACGTGACCAATCTGAGGAAGGGCAAGCTGGTCCGGATCGCCGGGGTGGAGGTCGGCAAGGTCAAGAACATCTCCATCAATCCGGACGCGACGTTGCGGGTCGAGTTCACCGCCGAAAAATCAGTCACCCTCACCGAGGGAACCCGGGCGGTGCTGCGGTACGACAACCTGTTCGGCGACCGCTACCTGGCGCTCGAAGAAGGGGCCGGGGGGCTCAAGACGCTTAGGCCAGGTCAAACGATCCCGCTGTCACGCACCGAACCCGCGCTGGATTTGGATGCGCTGATCGGCGGCTTCCGCCCACTGTTTCGGGCGCTGAACCCGGACCAGGTCAATGAGCTGAGCAAACTGTTCATCCAGGCATTTCAGGACGAGGGACCCACGATCGGGACGTTTCTGAACCAGGCGGCCGCGGTGACCAACACGTTGGCCGACCGCGATCTGCTGATCGGACAGGTGGTCGACAACCTTAATGTGGTGCTGGGGTCGCTGGGCGGTCAGAGCGACCGATTGGACAAAGCGGTGACGTCGCTGTCCCAGTTGGTTCACGGCCTGGCCGCCCGCAAAACCGACATCTCCAACGCGGTGGCCTACACCAACGCCGCGGCCGGCTCAGTCGCCGACCTCATGTCGCAGGCCCGGCAGCCGTTCCGGAAAGTGGTCCAGCAGACCGACCGGGTCGCAAACATTGCGCTGGCCGACCATGACTACCTCGACAACCTGATCAACACGCTGCCGGACAAATACCGGGCGCTGGACCGCCAGGCGATGTACGGCGACTACTTCAGCTTCTACTTCTGCGACGTCGTGCTCAAGCTCAACGGAAAGGGCGGCCAGCCGGTGTACATCAAGGTCGCCGGTCAGCCCTCGGGACGGTGCACGCCAAAATGAAATTGTTCTCTGAACGCAACCCCATGATCATCGGCGCCGTTGGCCTCACCGCCGTCGCTGTCGTTGTGCTGGCCGCGCTGGAGTGGCAGAAGCTGCCCTTTCTCAACCCGGGCAGAAACGTCTCCGCGTATTTCGCGGACGCCGGCGGGCTGAGGACCGGCAATGGTGTCGAGATCTCCGGTTTTCCGGTGGGAAAGGTGTCCAGCATCGAACTCGACGGGTCCGGCGTGCTGGTGAAGTTCAAGGTCTCCAAAAACGTTCGTCTGGGCGACCGCGCTGAGGCGGCGATCAAAACCAAAGGCCTCCTGGGCAGCAAGATCCTCGACATCACACCCCGCGGCGAAGGCCAGCTCGAGGGCACCATCCCGATGGATCGGACGGTGTCGCCCTACCAGCTGCCCGACGCTCTTGGCGACCTGGCCACCACGATCAGCGGCCTGAACACCGACCAGCTGTCCGGATCGCTGGCCACCTTGGCGAAAACCTTTGCCCATACGCCGCCGGATCTGAGGAACGCGTTACAGGGGGTGGCGAGGTTTGCCCAAACACTCGACGAACGCGACGCCCACCTCCGCACCCTGCTCGACAACGCGGCCAAGGCGACGGGAGTGTTGGCCAAGCGCACCGACCAGGTGGTCAGCCTGGTGAAGGACACCAATGCGCTGCTGGCGCAGCTGCGGACGCAGAGCGCGGCCCTGGACCAGATCTGGATGAATATTTCCGCGGCGTCGCGGCAACTGCAGGGATTCATCGCCGAGAACCGGCAGGATCTGCGGCCCGCACTGGACAAGCTCAACGGGGTGTTGACGATCATCGACAACCGCAAGGAGCGCCTGCAGAAGGCCATCCCAATGGTCAACGCCTATGTCATGTCGCTTGGCGAGTCGGTTGCGTCGGGCCCGTTCTTCAAGGCATACGTGGTGAACCTGCTGCCGGGCCAATTCGTGCAGCCGTACATCAATGCCGCATTCTCCGACCTGGGGCTGGACCCGGCCACGTTGCTGCCGTCGCAGCTGACGAACCCGCCGACCGGTCAGCCCGGGACTCCACCATTGCCGATGCCGTACCCGCGGACCGGCCAGGGCGGCCAGCCGCGGCAAAATCTGCCCGACGCGATCACCGGCAACCCGGACGACCATCTGTGCGGTGTGCCCGGCGTGGCGTTGCCCGGTCCTGGCTGCTACCCCTATCGGCAACCGCCGCCGGCCCCGCCGCCCGGCGGTCCGCCGCCGGGGCCGCCCCTTGTTCCTATTCCCGCACCGACGCCCGCGCCGGTCATTGTGAACGACCCCGCGACGCGACCGGGAGGCCGCCCGTGATGGGCTGGCTGCGAAACAACTCCCGCGTGGTGCTCGCGAGCACCCTGGTCCTAGTGCTCGTTGCCGGGTTGTTCGTCGCGATGCGAGCCAGCGATCAGGTCGCCCGCACAGTGGTGGTCGGCTACTTCGACAACAGCAACGGCGTGTTTCCCGGCGACGACGTGCGCATCCGGGGCGTGCCAGTGGGCAAGGTCGAAAAGATTGAACCGCAGCCCCTGCGGTCCAAGATTTCTTTCTGGTTCGATCGCAAGTACAAGGTTCCCGCCGAAGCCAAGGCGGTAATCCTGTCGCCGCAGCTGGTGACGGGTCGGGCCATCCAGCTGACCCCGCCCTACACCGGCGGGCCCACGATGGGCGACGGCGCGATCATTCCCCAGGGGCGCACGGCGGTGCCGGTCGAGTGGGATGACTTGCGAGAGCAACTCCAGCGCGTCACCGAGTTGCTGAAGCCCACCCAGCCCGGCGGCGTGAGCACGCTGGGTTCGCTCGTCAACACCGCCGCCGACAACCTGCGCGGGCAGGGCCCCACCATCCGCGACAGCATCATCAAACTGTCGCAGACGATGTCCGCACTCGGTGACCACAGCAAGGACATCTTTGCCACGTTCAAAAACCTGTCGACGCTGGTGACGGGACTGCACGATAGTGCCGATCTGCTCGAACAGCTGAACCGCAACCTGGCCGCGGTCTCGTCGGTGCTGGCCGACAATCCGAACAAGGTCGGTCAGACGGTGGAGAGCCTCAACGGGGTCCTGAACGACTTGCAGAGCTTCGCCGCAGACAACCGTGAGGCCATCGGAACCACGTCGGACAAGCTGGCGTCGATCACCACGGCGGTGGTCCAGAGCCTCGACGACATCAAGCAGCTGCTGCATATCGGCCCGACGGTATTGCAGGACTTCAACAACATCTTCGAGCCGGCCAACGGTTCGCTGACCGGCGCGCTGGCGATCAACAACTTCGCCAACCCGATCGCCTTCCTCTGCGGAGCGGTGCAATCCGCCTCCCGGCTCGGGGCCGAGCAAGCGTCGAAACTGTGCGCGCAGTACCTGGCGCCGATTTTCAAAAACCGCCAGTACAACTTCCCGATGCTTGGAGA
>NZ_DASXHW010000448.1:0-2142 GCF_036488105.1 Mycobacterium sp.
CTGCGGGTCCGGGCCGATACGCGGAGCTGGTTCGGCTTCCTGGCCGGCGAGCGCTCGCTGGTCGCGGCGCTGCTGCTGCGTCGGATCCGACTGAGCGGTCCGCCCCGGCTGCTGGTCGCGTTCGGGCGCTGCTTCCCGAGCTGAAACACGGAACGGCACACACCGCGCGGCCGCCGCACACAGGTTTGGACCTGTGAAGTGCCAACACATGTCTGACAGCTCAGTGCCAGGACATAGCTGACACTGGCGAGCTCGTCGATCAGCCTTGGTCGATGGGCCGGAAAGTTGTCACGATGGAGCAGAAACTCGCGGCGATGTTCGCTGATGTCGCCACCGGCCGGGCCACCGTCACCGCGGTATGCGCCGAGCTGGATATCTCCCGAGACAGCTACTACCGCTACCGGCGGCGGTTCGCCGTAGAGGGACTGGCCGGGCTGCTGCCCAGCTCCCGGGCACCGAAGAGCAGCCCGACACGCACCGGCGAGCCGATGATCGGGTTGATCGTTGCCGCACGCAAGGAACTCGAGCGCGAGGGCTGGGACAACGGTGCTCTGTCGATCCACGCCCGGTTGCTTCATGACGGAGTCGCCCCGCTGCCCTCGGCCCGCACGATCCACCGAGTCCTGAGCCGGCAGGGCCTGATCGAGCCCACGCCCAGCAAGCGGCCTCGGTCGTCCTACAAGCGCTTCGTCTTCCCCGCCACCGACGATCTGTGGCAGATCGACGCGTTCGAGTACTCGTTACACGGCCTCGCCCAGACCGTGGCCGTGGTGTTCGAGATCCTCGACGATCACTCCCGATACAACGTCGCCTCACTGGCCTGGCCTCGCGAAGACACCGAAGGTGCCTGGACAGCCATGACCAGGGCCATCGACCGCTACGGACCACCGCGCATGGCACTGAGCGACAACGGCCTGGCCTTCACCGGACGGCGACTCAACACCTACGTGCTGTTCGAGAAGAACCTCGCCCGTCTCGGCATCAAACTGATCAACAGCCGGCCCGGACACCCTCAGACCAACGGCAAGAACGAACGTGCCCACGCCACCGCCCGACGCTGGTTGGCCGCCCAACCCCCCGCAACCACCCTCGAGGAGCTCCAAACCCACCTCGACCGCTACCGCACCGCTTACAACCGCCGCCCCCACCAAGGCATCGACCAGCACACACCCCTGCAACGACGCCTCGCCGGCACCCGCCCCACTCCACCAGCCCCGACCGAACCGATTACCCACACCCAGGTCATCGAGGCCCATGCCAGCAACCGCGACGGCTACATCGCCCTGCAAAACGCTGTCATCCCACTCGGCGTCGAATACGCCGGACTACCACTGACCGCCTTCGTCACCGGCGACCACGCCCTGATCTTCTACCGCGAACAACTCCTACGCGAACTCACCATCGACCGCACCCGCAAACGCCAACCACCCGCCCGACCACGCACAGGCACAAGACATACGCTCAACTACAAACCCCACCCCTAACTGTCAGACATCCCCTGTCACCAGCCGTCAGACATGTCCTGTCACATCACACACAGGTTGGGCCCTATGGGCGGCGGTACGGAGATGTGTGCCGTGTACCTCCCGGTACGGGGGCCAACTGAGCGCCCGATCACGATCGGTGGCCGAGGGGAACCACCGGCGGGCTCGCACCGACTGTTAGGTCAGACAGCCGTTCGGTCCGGGCCCGCGCACGAGGCGGTCCGCACCGGGCGGAGATCAACAATCGGAGCAGATTCGTCATCGTGTTTCCCTCCGCGCCGGGCCTGACCGCGGCGCTCATCAGCTGGTCGCCGGCACCGCTGTCCGACCTGGCGGTACTGCTCGGCACGGTCTGCTACGGCCGGCTGGCACGCCGGGCCCGCGCTCGGGGCGGCTGGCCGGCCGGCCGCACGGTGAGTTGGGTGCTGGCCATGTTCGCGCTGGTGGTGGCGCTGAACAGCGCGGTGGCCCGCTACAGCGACGTGCTGTTCTGGGTGCACATGGTGCAACACCTACTCCTGATCATGATCGCGCCGATCCTGCTGGTCTGGGCACAACCGGTGCGGCTGCTCCAGACGGCGAGCCCGGCGGTGGGCGCCCGGCTGGACCGGCTGCTCACGATGCGCACGGTGCGCTGGGTCACCGCGCCGCTGACCGG
>NZ_DASXHW010000466.1:0-40381 GCF_036488105.1 Mycobacterium sp.
GACGAGTTGCGCCGACGTGGTCAGTGCGATGTGGTTCACCGAGCGGATCGGGTCAGTCCGGGGCTGGAGTGATGACGGTGTACAGATCGGTGATGCGCTCGTCGTGTCTTCTAGCTAGAGCTTCGTCGTCAGAGGGTAACGAACGAGACCGCAGAGCTCGACTCAGATGTTAGTGGCGTGCTGACGGTGGTCAGCACCTAGCTCATGTCCGTCCGTGTTTTCCCATGTCGCGCAGTGATGACGCATGTTTCATTATCGCAGCTCAACCGCGTTATATGCGTCTTCGATTCCCGGCAGCTCCACTGAGAAAGTGCTGGTCAGGCCATAAAACTGCCGCATACCGCGACTACGTCAAAAAGATTGTTCCATTAGTGGAGGTACAGGCCGAACGGCGGGGCGGTCCAGAACTGCGTGAACGCCACCGGCCCTCGTGAAAGGGGTCAACCGCCTATCCTTTAAGAACCCAGGAGTGGCTGGGGCCCAGGATCGGCGGAGGGTCGGATGACGGCCATAGCAGCGTGCCGGACGTGTGGCACTGAGCCTCTAGAGAACGCCCGGTTTTGTCATGGCTGTGGCTCACCAGTCAAAGACGGCGATACCCGGGCGGAGTACAAGCAGGTCACGATTCTGTTCGCCGACGTAGTCCATTCGATGGACATCGCTGCGGCGGTGGGCACAGAGCGGCTACGGGAGATCATGACCGAGCTGGTCACCCGTGCTTCGGTGGTGGTGCAGCGTTACGGCGGCACGGTGGACAAGTTCACCGGTGACGGCATCATGGCGGTGTTCGGTGCGCCAGTTGCCTTGGAAGACCACGCTCTTCGTGCCTGTCTCGCGGCGCTGGGCATCCAAGAGGAGACCATCCGGTTGGCTACTGAGGTCAAGGACCGCGACGGTATAGACCTGCGGTTGCGTGTTGGTCTCAATTCGGGTCAGGTCATCGCTGGCGAAGTCGGCTCAACGTCGTTGGGCTATACCGCGATCGGCGAGCAAGTGGGTATGGCGCAACGGATGGAATCGGTCGCTCCGCCCGGTGGAGTGATGGTGAGTGCGTCGACTGCGCGGCTGGTCGAAGACGCGGTCGCGTTGGGTGCGGTTGAGCTTGTGCACATCAAGGGCACCGATCGAGCCATTTACGCCCAGCGGTTGCTGAGCATGTCGGAAGAGCGTCGCCCTGTTGGTCGTGCTGAGTCGAAGCTGGTGGGTCGCGGGTGGGAAATGTCCACCGTAGAGGGCTTATTGGACCGCGCACTCGGTGGACATGGCGCTGTGGTTGAGGTGGTGGGCGAACCCGGCATCGGCAAGAGTCGTCTGGTGCGCGAGGTCGCCGCGATGGCAGCGGTCCGGGATGTGGAGGTGTTCAGCGCCTTCTGTGAATCACACACCAGCCAGGTCCCATTTCATGCCGTGGCGCGTCTGCTGCGGGCGGCCACCGGCGTCGAGGGTCTTGACGGGCAGGCGGCCCGCACCCGAGTGCGAGACCAAATTCCAGACGCAGACCCTGAGGACGTGCTGCTGCTTGATGATCTGCTCGGCATCGCCGACCCGATTACTGCCATACCGGCGATTGATCCGGATGCCCGTCGGCGGCGGTTGGCCGCGCTGTTGAAAGCCGCCAGATTGTCCCGCCAGAGGTTGGCGATCTATGTCGTTGAGGACGCCCACTGGATCGATGAGGTCAGCGAGTCGATGCTGACCGATTTCCTGATCCCTCAGACGCCTGCACTGGTACTGGTCACCTACCGACCCGAATATCAAGGCGCATTCACCAGAGTGGCCGGTGCCCACACCGTAGCCCTTGCGCCGCTGAGTGATTCAGAAACCGCGGCACTAGTCACACATCTGCTCGGCGCGGAGCCGTCGGTTGATGCACTGGGCCGAAGAGTCGCCGAAAGGGCCGGCGGTAATCCGTTTTTCGCCGAGGAGTTGGTGCGCGATCTTGCCGAGCGCGGTGTGCTGCAAGGGGAGCCTGGCGCCTACGCGTCGGCAGCGGAGGTCAGCGAGGTGAGCGTGCCCGCCACGTTGCAGGCGACTATTGCCGCGCGCATCGACCGGCTCGATCCGAAAGCCAAACGCACGCTCAGGGCGGCGGCGGTCGTCGGCTCGCGGTTCGGCCTCGACCTGCTCACGGTGCTGGGTGTTGAGCCGGTGACTGCTGACTTGGTGGCAGCCCAGCTCGTCGATCAGGTCGAGGTCACTGGACAACCGGAATATGTCTTTCACCATCCGCTCATTCGTGCGGTGGCCTACGAGGCTCAGCTCAAATCGGATCGCGCCGAGCTGCACCGGCGGCTGGCCGCCGCGATCGAAGCCCGCGAGCCGGAATCGGCCGACCAGAATGCGGCGCTCATCGCCGAACATCTTGAGGCCGCTGGCGATTTGCACGCCGCCTACGGCTGGCACATGCGGGCCGCAGCATGGGCGACCAACCGCGACATCGCGACGGCGCGGCTGAGCTGGGGGCGCGCCCAGAAGATCGCCGACGCCCTGCCCGCCGAAGACCCCAACAGGACAGCCATGCGCATCGCCCCGCGCACCATGCTGTGCGGGACCGCCTGGCGAGTGCATGTGAATGTGACCGGGGACCGCTTCGACGAGTTGCGTGAGTTGTGCGCTGCCGCCGGGGACAAGGCGTCACTGGCCATCGGCATGGCGGGGCTGGTGATGGATCACGCGCATCAGGACCGGATGCGTGAGGTGTCGCAGCTGACATCGGAAGCGATGGACCTCGCTGAATCGGTCGGCGATGCGACCTTGACAGTGGGACTGTCGTTTCCGCTGATTTACGGCAAGATCGAGAGCGCCGAGTGGTGTGAGGTGCTGCGATGGTCACAGGCCGTTGTCGACCTAGCCGACGGTGACCCATCTAGCGGCAACTTTCTTGTCGGGTGTCCATTAGCGCTGGCCATCACCACGCGGGGTATGGCCCGGTATTGGTTGGGTCGTCCCGGATGGCTCGACGACCTGCGCGACGGCCAGCCGATGGCCCGCGGCGCTGACCCCGCGTCCTACGCCGGGGTTGTCGGCTATACCTACTTGATGGGGATACCTCTTGGCGTGCTGACGCCCGATGACCGAGCGCTGCACGAGATCGAGGATGCGCTACGTATCGCCGAGCGATCCAGTGATGACACCGTGGTGGGCTACATCCGGGCGGCGTTGGCGCTTGCGCTGATGCACTGTCAAAAGGCTGCAGAGCGTGATCGCGGACAGAAGCTCGCGGCCGAGGTCGGCGAAGTGCTCCGCAACCAAGGACGCAACCTGTGCGATTTGCCGATCATCGAGGTCTACCTGGCACGCGAAAGGGCTAGAGCGGGGTACCGCGATGACGCAATAGCGCTCATGCGCTCCACCGTCGACCATCTGTTCCGCACAGGACGACTGCTGATGTGGGGCCTCGCTGCGACAGGTGTTCTGGTGCAGACCCTGCTAGACCGCGCGGGGGACGGCGACGCGGCCGAGGCCGAGGCCGCGGTCGAACGGTTAGCGGCAGCGCCAGCAGATGAGGGTCTGGTGATACGCGAGATCTGGCTGCTGCGGCTGCACGGTCTGCTGGCGCGGGCTCGCGGCGACGATTCCGTCTACCGCGAATACCGGGATCGCTATAGCGACATGGCGAGAACGCTTGGATTCGAGGGGCATTCCGCTTGGGCCGAGGCGATGCCGCGAGACGGGCAGACCCGAGGGCTGCCCTAGCGTCTCGGAACGCTGTGTTCGACCGGCTCGGACGCCGCGAGTTGGCGGCCACCATCGCCGGTTTCGCACTTAGCCCGCTCACCGCACTAGGAACCCCCGAAATTAACACCGCGATCACCTACCTCCGCGATGTTCTCGGCGACCAGACCTACGAACAACTCGCCCGCAAGGGCGAGACCATGACCACCGCCGAGATGGTGAGGTATGCCTACGACCAAATCGACCAGGCCCGAATAGAACTCGAACACCCTGGTTGAGTTGCGCGAGTTGCGTGTCCAACCCGAGAGCGGCGCAGCATGTTCTCAATCGCCTTCGTCGCTCCCGGTCGGGTCGGAGGCCGCGGTTTGAACGAGCGACCAGTAGTTTCTTTCGCGCTCGGTTAGCTCGTTTGACGTGATAGCAGCGAAGGCGGCGGCGTCGCGCTCGAATCGGTCCGGCGCATCGGGCAGCGCGTCTGGGCCCTCGAGTCGAAAACAGCTGTAATAATCACTCGCACAACATCTCTGAGTGAAGGTGAGGCGGGTTATCAAAAGCTCCCTGTGCAAACTGTGTAAAACGTTGGAGTTCAACAAGATTGGATACGCATGGGCGAGCAGTGCTGTAGGGTAACGGAAAAGGCCCCGGCGAATTTCACCGCGCCGGGTCGCAGGGTCAGAAAGTTTGAACCCCGACGCTGCTACGAACAACCCGGGGAACGCCCCGATCGAGAAGGGATCGGACAGGTGCAATCACTGCGCCAGCGCTGCTGTGGCAGACGCCAGGCGGTATCGGGGAACTGCGCGAGGTGGCTGGCCAACGGTCGGCTGCTGTAGCAACATTGAAGCCAGAGCGGGACAAACGGGGAGCGCACATAAAGGAGCGCACATGAATCTGGACTGGTCGGCGTCCGACCTGGCGTTCCGCGACGAGGTCCGCAGCTTCCTGGATGAGAAGTTGACGCCGGACTTGCGGCAGGCCGGTCGTTTGATGACAAGTTTTTATTCCGACCACGAGGCCAGCATGCAGTGGCAGCGGATCCTGCACGAGCGGGGCTGGGCAGCGCCGGCCTGGCCGGTCGAATACGGCGGGTGCGACTGGAGCCTGACTCAGCACTACATTTTCAGCCGCGAGTCGACGCTGGCCGGAGCTCCGGTGTTGTCGCCGATGGGGATTCGGATGGTCGCCTACGCGATCTTGGCGTACGGTACGCCGCAGCAGAAGGAGTTCTTTCTGCCCCGCATCCTGACCGGTGAGGTTTTCTTCTGTCAGGGCTACTCCGAACCCGAAGCGGGTTCGGATCTGGCCTCGCTGTCGATGGCCGCTGTCGATGACGGCGACAACCTGGTGTGCACCGGCAGCAAGATCTGGACGACACACGCACGCGAGGCGAACTGGATGTTCGGTCTGGTCCGTACCTCGCGCATGCAGCGCAAACAACAGGGCATCACGTTTGTGCTGATCGACATGACCTCCCCGGGCATCCAGATCCGCCCGCTGGTGATGACCTCCGGCGAGCAGATCCAGAACCAGGTGTTCTTCGACGGTGTCCGGGTGCCCAAGGACAACGTGGTTGGCGAGATCGACGACGGCTGGACCGTGGCCAAGTACCTGTTGGAGTTCGAACGCGGCGGAGGTGCGACCGCACCGGGGATGCAGGTGATGGCCGACGACATCGCTACCGTCGCCGCTGCGCAACCGGGACCCGCCGGCGGCGAGCTGCTCGACGACCCGGCCTTCGCGCACAAGCTCGCGGATGTGCGGATCCGGACCGAGGTGCTCGAGATACTCGAATACCGAACGTTGGCGACAGTGGCTGAAGGCAAGAACCCCGGCGCCGCGTCGTCAATGCTGAAGATCCTGGCTACCGAGCTGAGCCAGATGCTCACCGAACTCGCCCTGGAGGCGGCCGGGCCTCGTGGCCGGATATATCAACCGCATGCGACGCGGCCCGGCGGGCCGGTCTCCGAATTCGAGCCACCCGCCGACGGATACATCAGCGGGGAACCGTGGCAGGCGGTCGCGCCGCTGCACTACTTCAATGACCGGGCGGGCTCAATCTTTGCCGGCAGCAACGAAATTCAGCGCAACATTCTCGCCAAATGGGCTTTGGGGCTCTGATGGATTTCAACCTGACCAAGGAACAAGAACTGCTGCGCGACGGGCTCGGAAGGTTCCTCGCGACCCGCTACGACCTCGACAAGAGCCGCACTGCCGCCAAATCCGGCGCCGGTTGGCAACCGGATATCTGGCGAGGGTTTGCCGATGAACTCGGCATCCTGGGCGCCACCCTGCCCGAAGATGTCGGCGGAATGGGCGGCGGCCCAGTGGAACTCATGGTCATCACCGAAGCGCTGGGTCAGGCACTGGTCGTCGAGCCTTACGTCGACACCGTCGTGGTGGCGGGCGGACTGTTGCGCCGTGCCCGCGGGGAGGCAGCCACCTCGGTACTGCAACGGATCGTGGCCGGCACCGCGATCGTCGCCTTGGCCGCAGCCGAACCGACATCCGGCGATCGTTGGCAACACGTGGCGACCACAGCGGAACGTCACGGCGACGACTGGGTGCTGAATGGGACCAAGATCGTCTCCGTCGGCGCGCCCCTGGCCACACATCTGCTGGTAACCGCGCAGACCTCCAGCCCCGGGTTGCTTCCCGTCGGCATCTCGCTCTTCCTCGTCGATTTGGACAGAGCGGGTCCCGGCCTTGGGATCCACAGTTACCCAACGATCGATGACCGTCGCGCGGCCGACTTGGTGGTCGACGGTCTGCGGCTGCCCGCCGGCGCGCTACTCGGCGACGAGGGACAGGCCTGGTCGTCCGTTGCGCAGGCGCGTGATGAGGGAGCGGCGGCGATCTGCTCAGAAGCAGTGGGCTGCATGCGAAAAGTGTTGAACGACACCGTCCAGTACTGCAAACAGCGCCAGCAATTCGGGCAGCCGATCGGTAGCTTTCAGGTCCTGCAACACCGGATGGTTGACATGTACATGGAGCTCGAGCAGGCGATTGCGGCCGTATACCTCGCGATCCTGCACCTGTCGGCCGAGCCGGCCAGCCGCGCGCGGGCCGTTTCGGCCGCAAAGGCGACGATCGGGCGCGCGGCTCGCTTCATCGGGCAGAACGCCGTGCAACTGCACGGCGGCATGGGCATGACGGAGGAACTGGCGATCGGGCACTACTTCAAACGACTGACCGCCATCCAGTACGAGTTCGGATCAGCCGACTATCACCTCGCACGGTATGCAGAGCTAACCAACGCAACTGACGAAGTAGTCGGGGCACCTCACGCAGGCGGGGTCGAATCGGCGGGTGTGACGAACCGGTAGACCCGATCTGCGGTTACGACAGTTCCAATGACCGGGTCGGCGACATGCATGCCGAAGACGCTTATTTCCGCGTCGGCGAGCCCTATCAACAACTTCCGAAAACTGACCCCGAGATTCCACTCGGGAGCTTCGACCTCCTTCGCCAATTCGGCGCTATACGCACAGCGTTAGGCCAAAGCGCAAGAAGCCGTTCGCAGGGGGGTGCAACCCACCGTTATGGCATTGCCTGGGCCCAGGGAATGTGCCCCTCAAAGCCAAGCGATGTCGCCATGTCGCGGTAGCGATCCCGATCGTCTCGGTAGGCGGCCTCGTCACCGCGCGCCCGCGCCAGTAGAGCCCGCAGTCGCAACAGGGTGACTTCTCGTATAGCCAAGCCGTCGTCGGCTGGCGCCGCCGCTAACCGCTCGATCGCGGCGTCGGCTTCGGCCACGTCAGCGTCGGCCCCGCGGTCGAGCAGTGTTTCCACCAGAACACCCGTCGCAGGAACACCCCACATCAGCAGATGTCCATCGCGGAACAGAGGGTCGGTTTGGGCGCGCATGAGCGATATGGCGTCATCGCGATCTCCACCTCTCGCCCTCTCACGCGCCAAGTACATGTCGAGGGCCGGTAACTCGGCCAGGTTGTAACCGTCCTGGCGTAGGAACACGTCGCTGACCTCGGCCAGCAGCTTGTGTCCGCGGTCACGCTCGGCAGCCGTTGGGCGGTGCACCAGCGCAACGCCCAGCGTCAGCCGGGCGGCGGCCACCGCGAGTCCAGTAGCGGATCGTTCGGCAATCCCTAGGGCATTCTCGATCTCGCGCACCGCGCGATCGTCGGGCCTCAGCACGCCAACCGGTATTGCTAATACGTAGACGTAGGTGACGGCCCTGGCGTAGGACAGGGGGTCAGCACTGCGTGCCATGTCAAGGCCGTGGAGCAGGTCGTCTCGCCATCCGGGACGACCCAGGCAGTAACGGGCCATACCCCGCGTCGCAAAGGCGAGTGCTAACGGAGATCCGAAGATGAAGTCGCCTTTGGACGGGTCACCGTCGGCCAGGTCGATAACTGCCTGTGACCACTGCAGCACGTCACACCACTGGGTGCTCTCAACCTTGGCGTAGATCGGGGCGAAGGACAGCCCCACCGTCAAGGTCGGATCGCCGATGGACTCGATGAGGGCCATGGCTTCCGACGCCAGCTGCGACGCCGTGGGGATCCGGGCGTGATACGCGTGATCCATCACCAGCCCCGCCATGGCGATGGCCAGTGACGCCTTGTCCCCGGCGGCGGTGCACAACTGTCGCAATTCATCAAAGCGGTCACCGGCAACATTTACCTGGACGCGCCAGGCGATCCCGCACAACATGGTGCGCGGGGCAATGCGCATGGCCGCTCGGTTCGGGTCATCGGCGGGCAGGGCGTCGGCGATCTTTTGGGACCGCTCCCAACTGAGCCATGCTGCGGCGATGTCGCGGTTGGTCGCCCACGTCGCCGCGCGCATGTGCCAGCCGTAAGCGGCCCGCAGATCACCGGCGGCCTCCCGATGTTCGGCGATCAGCGCCGCGCTCTGGTCGGCCGATTGCGGCTCGCGGGCTTCGATCGCGGCGGCCAGCCGCCGGTGCAGCTGGGCGCGATCCGACTTGAGCTGTGATTCGTAGGCCACCGTGCGGATCAGCGGATGGTGGAATACATACTCGGGGTGCCGGGTGAAGCTGACCTGATCGATGAACTGGCCGCTCGCCAGGCTCTCAAGGACAGGATCAATCCCCAGCGTTTCCAGCAGTTCCCGGCTGAACCGTGAGCCGACGACCGCCGCAGCACTCAAGGTTCGCTTGGCCGCCGGGTCAAGGCGGTCGATGCGTGCGGCAATGGTGGCCTGCACGGTGGCGGGCACGCTGACCTCAGCAGCGCCGACGGTCGAAACGTAGGCGGTGTGGTTTCCGCGCAGGACACCTCGCTCGGCCAGTTCGCGCACCATCTCCTCCACGAAAAATGGGTTACCGGCAGCCCTTTCGACGATGATGGGGGCCAACCCCGCAACCGAGGAGTCCGACCCCAAAAGCTCGCTGACCAGTGCCGCGGTCTCCGGATCGCTTAGCGGCGCAAGGGCGATGCTCTGAGCACCGGGCACCCGGCTCAACGCGCCCCGATATTCGGGGCGGTAGCTGATCAGCACCAGCGAGTGCGTCTGCGGGATCACCGCCACAAAGTCGGCAACCATGGATTCGCTGACCTCGTCGATCCAGTGCACGTCCTCAACGACATAGACTGCCGGGGCGTGGCGGGCCAACGAGGCGGCATTGACCAGCGTGGTCAATCGCCGCCGCCGGGCATCGGGATCGATCTTGGGCAGCTCAACCTCGGGATCGGCGATGCCCAACAAGTCATCGAAGAGCAGCAAGTCCTCGGGGTCTGCACCCGGCACCCGGGAGCGCACTCGCTCACGAGCGGCCGGGGCGTCCAGGCCACGCACGCCGGTGGCCGCCCGCAGCAGCCGCGCCACGACGTGGAAGGCAATGTCGGTGGCATGCGATTCGCAAAAGGCGCTGAACACCTCGACTTTGCGCCCACTAGCGATTGCGGTCGCCTCACGCACGAGACGGCTCTTGCCGATACCCGGTGATCCCACCACGGTAACCACCGCGCCCTGGCCGTCGATAACACATTCCAGCAGTCCGTCGACGGCGGCCATCTCCCAGCGCCGACCCACCAGAGCCGATTGAGAAGCAGCAACAGGCCGATCCCGGTCCGCCACACTCAACAGCCGCCGGGCAGTCACCGGCGCGTCGGCACCCTTGATCTGAACCAACTCAGCGTCGCCGATAGTCGCTGCGCCCTCAACCAGTCGTGCGGTCGATGCGCTGAGCATCACCCCACCCGGCGGTGCCACCGACTCCATCCGCTGGGCCATGCCGACTTGTTCACCAACGGCCGTGTAGCCCAGTGCACCCGAACCGATCTCACCGGCGATCACCTCACCGGAGTTGAGACCCACGCGTAACCGGAGATCCACACCGTCGCGCTCTCGCACGGTGACAGCAATCTGCTTGGCGTCCTCCTGAACGCGCAGGCCCGCCAGGCAAGCCCGAACAGCGTGGTCCTCCAACGCTATCGGCGCACCGAACACCGCCATGATGCCGTCGCCGGTGAACTTGTCCACCGTGCCGCCGTACCGTCTCACCACCGCCGCGCACTGGTCGGCGAGTTCTGCCATGATCTCGCGCAGCCGCTCGGCGCCCACAAGTGCCGCGATGTCCATGGAGTGCACCACATCTGCGAACAGGACGGTTACCTGCTTGTACTCCGCGGGGGTGTCGTGCTCCGTGACGGGTGCACCACAGCCGTCACAGAATCGCGCATCCTTCCGCGGTTCGGTGCCACACGTGCGGCACGCGGTCGCTGCGGTCATCAGACCCTCCGCCGCTTGGCCTCAGCGTCTCCAGGACTCACTCAGGATAGGCCGATCGACTCACGGACAGGCGTTTTATCGAGTCAGCGATCGGGTGGGCTGGTCGCAGTCCGGAACCGCGGTTCGCACATTTCCGTGTCGCCTGCCGGTTGGTCGGACTACATTTTGTCATGAGTCCGAAATGATTAGTCACGAGGGATTTCACACAGCGAAACGAGATGGAGCTGGTTCCGTACCGGGAGGCTCGATACTTGGCACGACGAAGACGACTTACGATCCCGATTCCTGTCTCCTCGAGCTCCGGCAAAGGCGGTGCAACGACGATGGTGACGTTCAAGGAGCCGACCCGCACGGCGACCGGCAAGCTGAGCTTGGCGCAGATCCTGGCGATCTTCGCCGAAGGCAGTCAGCAGCCGCAGTTGAGGTTCACCGCCTTCGACGGCAGCATGGCCGGACCCGACGACGCCACTGTAGGCCTGAATCTGCTGACCCCGCGGGGCGTCACCTACCTCGTCACCGCGCCTGGGGAACTGGGGTTGGCCCGCGCCTACGTCTCGGGTGACGTGGAAGCCAATGGCGTGCACCCCGGCGATCCGTACGAGCTGTTAAAGGCGCTGACCGATACGCTCATTTTTGAGCGGCCCCCGGCGCGGGTGATGGCCAACATCATCCGGTCCGTCGGCTTGAGTCGACTGCTGCCCGTCGCGCCGCCGCCGCAGGAGGTGCTTCCGCGGTGGCACCGTATCGCCCTGGGGTTGCGGCACAGCAAGGCTCGGGACGCTGCAGCCATCCACCACCACTACGACGTCTCTAGCAGGTTCTACGAGCTGGTGCTCGATCCGTTGATGGCTTATAGCTGCGCGCTATACCCGACCGCCGATGCGACGCTGGAGGAGGCGCAGGAGAATAAGTTCCGGCTGATCTTCGACAAGCTGCGCCTGCAGCCGGGGGATCGGTTGCTCGACGTGGGTTGCGGCTGGGGCGGCATGACGCGCTACGCGGCTCGCCGCGGCGTCCGCGTAATCGGTGTGACGCTGGCGGCCGAACAGGCCAAGTGGGCACAAAAGGCGATCGAGGCCGACGGGCTGAGCGAGCTGGCCGAGGTGCGACACTGCGACTACCGCGATGTCGACGAGACGGGCTTCGACGCCGTCTCGTCGATCGGGCTGACCGAGCACATCGGCGTCGGACAGTATCCCGCTTATTTCGGCTTCCTCAAGTCCAAATTGCGCACCGGCGGGTTACTGCTCAATCACTGCATCACCCGGCACGACAACAAGTCCAAATTCGATGCAGACCCTTTCCTGGACCGGTACGTATTCCCCGACGGGGAAGAGACCGGCTCGGGACGCATCATCACTGAGATGCAGGACGTCGGCCTGGAGGTGCTGCACGTGGAGAACCTCCGGCACCACTACGAGATGACCCTGCGCGACTGGTGCCGCAAACTAGTGGCGCATTGGGACGAAGCCGTCGCCGAGGTCGGTCTGGGTACTGCCAAAGTGTGGGGTCTGTACCTGGCGGGGTCGCGATTAGGGTTCGAGCACAACGTTGTTCAGATACATCAAGTGCTAGCGACGAAGCTTGACGACCGCGGAATCGACACCGCTCTGCCGTTGCGGCAGTGGTGGCGACCGTAAGTCGTCAGTATGGAAGCTCAGGGCATCACTCCAAAGGAAGAGACAAATACCCTCCGTTGGGTCTATAGCCTCGGACGCTTCCATTACTAGGATGTCCCAGTAACCCATCGACACCTTTTGCGCATCCGAGGGCATCCATGACCGCACAGATCTCCCACTTTATCGACGGCCAGCGCACCGCCGGCAAGTCCGGTCGCACCGCCGACGTGCTCAACCCCAACACGGGCCAGGTCCAGGCAGTGGTGCCCATGGGCAGCAAGAGCGAGGTCGACGCCGCGGTGGCCTCCGCGGCGCGGGCGCAACAGGAGTGGGCGGCGTTCAACCCTCAGCGCCGGGCACGGGTGATGATGCGGTTTATCCAGTTGGCCAACGAGCATGTCGACGAACTCGCCGAGATGCTGTCGCGCGAGCACGGTAAGACGCTGCCGGACGCGCGTGGAGACATTCAGCGCGGTATCGACGTCATCGAGTTTTGTGTCGGCATCCCGCATCTGCTCAAGGGTGAATATAGCGAGGGCGCCGGCCCGGGCATTGACGTGTATTCGTTGCGTCAGCCGCTGGGTGTGGTGGCCGGCATCACCCCGTTCAACTTCCCGGCAATGATCCCTTTGTGGAAGGCCGGTCCCGCGCTCGCATGCGGAAACGCGTTTATCCTCAAGCCTTCTGAGCGCGACCCGTCGGTGCCGGTGCGCCTGGCCGAATTGTTCCTCGAAGCCGGTCTGCCCGCAGGCGTGTTCCAGGTGGTCCAAGGCGACAAGGAAGCCGTCGACGCCATCCTGACCCACCCCGACATTCAAGCCGTCGGGTTCGTCGGCAGTTCAGATATCGCCCAGTACATTTACGCGACGGCGACGAGCACCGGCAAGCGTGCGCAGTGCTTCGGCGGCGCGAAAAATCACATGATCGTGATGCCCGACGCAGACCTGAATCAGGCCGTCGATGCACTGATCGGCGCCGGCTATGGCAGTGCCGGGGAGCGGTGCATGGCGATCTCCGTCGCGGTGCCGGTCGGCGAGGAGACGGCAAACCGGTTGCGCAACAGGCTTGTTGAGCGCATCAAGCAGCTGCGGGTCGGGCACAGCCTGGACCCCAAAGCGGACTACGGGCCTTTGGTCACCGGGGCCGCCCTTAACCGGGTCCGCCACTACATCGGCCAGGGCGTCGAGGCGGGTGCCGACCTCGTCGTCGACGGCCGCGAGCGCACCAGCGACGATCTGACGTTCGGCGATGCCAACCTAGAGGGCGGCTATTTCATCGGGCCCACATTGTTTGACCACGTTAGCCCGGACATGTCGATCTACACCGACGAGATCTTCGGCCCGGTGCTGTGCATCGTCCGGGCCCATGACTACGAGGAGGCCTTGCGGCTGCCGACCGAGCATGAGTACGGCAACGGAGTGGCGATCTTCACCCGCGACGGCGACACAGCCCGTGATTTCGTCTCGGGGGTGCAGGTGGGCATGGTCGGGGTCAACGTACCCATCCCGGTCCCGGTGGGCTACCACACGTTTGGCGGCTGGAAGCGTTCCGGCTTCGGTGATCTCAACCAGCACGGCCCGGCTTCGATCGAGTTCTACACCAAGGTCAAGACCGTCACGTCTCGCTGGCCGTCGGGCATCAAGGACGGCGCGGAGTTCAGCATCCCGACGATGAAGTAGGGCACCATCAATTTCCGGTCAACTCGACCGGCTCAGCCGCGCCACTGGGTAGCCACGCCGCCGACATCTGCGCGAAATTCGCAACGACCCACGCCGACAAGGACTTCAGCAATATGACCGCGGCCTTCTCAACCGTGGATTCCTCAACCCTTCACGGGCTGACGCGGGCTGAGCGAGTCCTTCCTGCTGCTCGGAGCCAAACCGGGGCGTATCGTCGAGCGACCCGCTTCTTTGGCCAACATCACCCCAACGATGCGACGCGCCCGCAAGGCGGCGGCGTCCGCCTGAAACTCCACACCGCCTCTCCAACCGTCGTAGCCCGAGTGATTTGACGCCATCTCGAGTATGGCGGTATCGCGTTGAGAAACCTCAGCCAGGAACGATGCCAGCCGAGCGGTCACCGCACCACTATCGAGTCTGTAGTCACGCGATCCCTGCATGAACACATGAGTCGAAGTCTCCGTTTCGGGAGTAATGGCGTGAGTTCGGGTGGTGGTGTAGAGCTCGCCATCGGCAGCGGCGATCTCCCAATATTGGCGGTGCACCGCCGGAGAGACGAACGTGCCGCTCTCGCGACGCTTATAAGTAAGCCCGCGGTCGAGCCCGGTGGCGTCGGCCTCCCAGTCTGTGAGCTGAGCATCCGGTAGGAGTCGAGTGTAGGACACGGTGGTCTCGCTGACTTCGACATCATTGAAGGCGGGCATGCTGCTGATCTCTTCTGGCACATCACGCCTGTGCAGGATGGGAGCGTAGCTGAAGTCCAAGTAATGTTCGTGCACCATCATGTAGTTCGCGTTTATTTGCCAGGTGCTTGCGAATGTTGTCCACGCGGGGTCGTTGATCCATCTCAGGTTTGGCGGCTGGCCGCCCGCGGCGGCCGCAGGCGTTCCAAGCCAGATCCAGATGAATGGTGGCTGCTCGAGGACGGGGAAGACAGGCACCCTCATGCCCGTCGGGACTTGGGGTTGGGCGGGTGTGTATATGCACTTGCCATCAGGATCGTAGGTGCATCCGTGGTAGCCGCACACCAGTTGATCGCCTTGGATCGTGCTATGCGACAGCGGGAATGCTCGGTGTGCGCAACGGTTTTCGAACGCGTGGACGTCACCGTTGCCACTACGCCACAGCACGACCTCCTCACCGAGTAAACGACGCCCGAGCGGCGACATTCCGATCTCGTCGGAGGTGGCCGCGACGTACCAGCACTTCTTCGGGTAATTGGTCTTAACAGTCTTCACAGGTCCAGCACCAGCCTTTCGGTGCGAGAACGCGACACGCAGATCAACATGACTTCGCCGGCAGCTTTTTCAGCATCGGTGAGCACGGAGTCGCGGTGGTCGGGTGTTCCCTCCAGAACTCTCGCTTCGCAGGTGCCGCAGACACCTTCATAGCAGCTACCGAGAATTGGGATGCCTTCTTCCTCAAGGACTTCCAAAATTGACTGGTCCGAAGTTATCTCGAAGTTCGACCCTGACCGCTGGCATACGACCTCGAACTGGTCGAGCGCTTCGGCCGCCTCCTCGGCGGTTGGCGCCTTGGCGGCGAACCGTTCGATATGAAGGATCCCGGCCGGCCAGTGAGTGGAGTGCTGCTCGACCGCAGACAACAATGGCTCGGGTCCACAGCAGTAGGCCAAGGTGTTGTCTTCGGGCTCTTTGAAAAGCGATTCCAGGTCGAGAAGACCGCGTTCGTCCTGTGGCCACACAGTTACCCGCTCGGGATAGCGCTTGGCGAGGTCCTCCGCGAAGGCCATGGATGCCCTGGTTCGTCCGCCGTACAGCAACGTCCAGTCCCCGCCTGCTCGCTCCACGGCTTCGAGCATCGCGAAAATCGGTGTGATACCGATACCTCCCGCAATGAACCGATAGCGCGGCGCGTCAACCAAGGGAAAATGGTTGCGCGGGCCACGTACTCGCACCTTGGCACCTTCGTCGAGGTTGTCGTGAACGTAGCGCGAGCCGCCGCGACTGTTGGGATCGAGCAAGACCCCAATGCGCCACAGACTCGAATCGTGGGGGTCACCGCACAACGAGTATTGGCGCGTTAATCCGTCGTCGAGAATCAAGTCGATATGGGCTCCCGGTTCCCAGCGCGGCAGGTCTTCGTTTTCTGGATGGGCAAGGTCGAGCATCACCACGCCGTCTGCCGGTGTGCTACGGCGTCGAACGATCAAATCTGATGTGAACTCATGTACGTTGGCACCGGGTGTGGTGACGGCGGGCGCAGACATTGTTGACTTGCTCCGATCGTGGCACGAAATCAGTTCGACGCCAGTCGTATTGCCTGCGCTTAACCAGCGCTCGGCGGGGGCGGCAGGTAGATGGTCTTGTACACCTGAAACGCATTCAGACCCTCCGGACCCAATTCGCGTCCCATGCCGCTTTGCTTGATACCGCCGAACGGGGCGACAGGGTCATTGACGTAGTGATTGACCCCGACCGTTCCCGAGCGAACGCGACGGGCGACATTGGTCGCCCGTTCGGGATCTGATGACCACACCGAGCCACCTAGCCCGTAGATACTGTCGTTGGCGATCGCAACGGCTTCGCGCTCGTCGGAGTAGGGAATCAGCGACAGCACCGGCCCGAAGATCTCCTCGCGCGAGACCGTCGCGTTGTTGTCCAAGTCGGCGAATATGGTGGGTTCCAGGAACCAGCCTCGGTCAAATGGCCGCGAACCGCCGGTGGTCATTCGGGCACCTTCGCTCTTGCCTTTGGCGATGTAACCTTCGACGCGGTCGCGCTGGCGCTGCGATACCAACGGGCCGATCTTGGTCTCCGGATCGAGTGGATCGCCCACCCTCAGGGAGCGGGTGAAATCGGTTATCGCATCGACAATTTCGTTGTACCTACTACGCGGAGCCAGCACCCGGGTATTGAGCCAGCAGATTTGGCCATTGTTCAGCAGGGTGCACCCGAATAAGGACTCCATGGAGGAAGCCATATCGGCGTCGTCGAGAATAATGGCCGCGGATTTGCCGCCAAGTTCGAGGGTGACCGGTCGCAAGAGCCGCCCGCATGCTTCGGCGATCCAACGTCCCGCGCCGGTCGAACCGGTGAACGACACCTTGTCGACGCCTGGGTGCTCGACGAGGTAGGCACCCACTTCACGGCCGCCGGGAACCACATTGACGACACCATCCGGTATGCCGGCCGCGGCCGCGGCCTCGGCCATCAGGAACGCATCGAGCACCGTTTCCTCGGCCGGTTTGAGGACGAAAGTGCAACCAGCGGCCAACGCGGGAGCGATCTTCAGGAACGTAATCCCCTGCGGGACATTCCACGGCACGATCGCACCGACGACGCCGACAGGCTCCTTGGACACCAGCGAAACGCCGCCGAGCATGCCTGGACGTGACTCCTCAACGGGTGCGCTCGTCATCAGGTCGCTGTAGTAGCGCACCAGCAGCGGTGGGAAGCCAGCCTCGAACTGCTGCGCAAGCCAGATCGGCATCCCGTTCTGCATCGACACCCGTCTTGCCGTTTCAGCTCCGCGGGCTTCCAGTTCCACCGCGAATCGTTCGAGGACATCGGCGCGTTCCTTCGGATCCCAAGTCGACCAGCCGTCAGGGGCGTCGAACGCTGTCCTGGCGGCCGCAACGGCGGAGTCGATATCGGCCTCGGTGCCCCTGGGCACCGAACCGATGCGCTTCTCGGTAGCGGGGGAATGGACGCCGATGGTGTCGTGGCCAGCGGGCGCGGTCCACGTGCCGCCGATGTAGAGCTGCGGATAATCGATTGTGGTCATGGAGATCTCGCCCGTTCAGGAGATTGTGATCTTGGCGGGCAAGTGTTTCAGGCCGCCGACAAAGTTGGTCTGCGTGACACTGCCGGGTCCGCGGATCTCGATCGATTCCAGGCGGGGCAGCAGTTCTTCGAACATCACCTTCAGTTCTTGCTTCGCCAGGTGCTGGCCGACGCAGGTATGTGCTCCGAAGCCGAAAGCCAGGTGGTTGTTGGGCTTGCGGTCGATGTCGAATTCGTCGGGGTGGTCAAAGACGTCCTCGTCGCGGCAGCCCGACTGGAACAGCGGCATCACCCGGTCACCGGCCTTGATGGTCTGCCCGCGCAACGTGTAGTCCTTCACCGCTACGCGCATGAAGTGCTTAACCGGTGCCACATACCGCAAACCCTCCTGGATGAGGTCGGGCACCAAACTCGGGTCCGCTTTGACCCGCGCCAGCACGTCGGGGTGTTCAGCCAGAGCTTTGAGCGTGCCGGCCAGGGTTGCTGAGGTGGTGTCGTGACCGGCGGTGAAAATGGCTGTGTACCAACCGTAAACGAAGGTCTTGGGCCAGTACTCACCGTCGGCCAGCTTCGCGCAGGCGACCACCGTGGCCAGGTCGTCGCGCGGATTGGCGCGGCGGTCTTCGGCCAAGGTGTCGAAGTAGGCGAAGTAGTCCTGAATGGTGGCGGCGAACTGTTGGGCCATCGCCTCCGGGGTCAGCGCCTCGACGTCTTCGCGCTGATGCTCCGGATCGGCGGTGCCGAAGAACTCCTGGGTGAGCGCCATCATCCGCGGCTCGTCCTCGGGCGGTACCCCCAGCAGCGTCATTATCACGTGCAGCGGGAAGCCCAGCGCCCAGTCGTCGACGAGGTCAATTTCTCCACGGGCCGAAAGCGTCTTGAGATGGTCGACGGACTCCCCGGCGAGGTCGCGGATCTGGTCTTCCAATTTTCTGACCGACGGTGGCTTGAAATAGTTGAAAGCCATGTTCTTGGCATGGGTGTGCTCGGGCGGGTCGATATAGGGGAGGGCGTCAAGGATGCGCAAGCTGCCGCCGAGGAGCTGCTTGGTGAACGCGTCACCCGCGGCGTTCTGCAGGATCGGGTTGTGTGAGCCGGGGTGCTCTTCGCCGCCGCCGGCGGCGAAGACCTCCGACAGGCTCTCGACCTCCTGAATGTCAGCGTGTTTGGTGATCAGCCAGATGGGGTCGTAACCCTCGACTATGGCCTGTGCCACCGGCATGTTGTTGCGCATCCACTTGTAAGCGTCATATAGCGCGCCGAGGTCGGCGTGGCCCTCGGGGAGCACCAACTGCCGAGCGATTTTTTCGGGAAGAACTGCCGGTTCGGCTTGCTGAGCGGTCGTCATCGACGTCCTCTTTCTGTGTTCTTGGGTGCCCTACAGCCTTCGTCCACGAGCCGTTGTGGGCGAGGGTTCTGGTGACTCAAGTCTCATCGCGATAGGCTGCTTTGTGCGTCACCATGACGGGGGGTGATGGCTCCCACATTGGGGGTAATCGGTGCCGGTCGACACTCGAATTGACACTTCACGGTCGCTCAGTCGGCTGGGCAACCGTCGTCTATCCATTGCTCGATGGCCTTGACGTCGTCCGCCGGCATCGGATCGAGGTAGGCGGGCATGGCGGGCGTCACGGCTCCCGCGGGAGGGTCGTCCAGGTCGGAGCCAAATGGTGCTTCGCCTTTCAGCGACAACACCAGATTTGAGTTCGCCCCGTCACCGAGGCTCACGAGTCTGCGTCCGCCGACCTTCATGTCGACAAAGCGGTCTCGAGTGACGCCACGCCAGAAGGGACCGTGAGAAGCGACGTCGGCGTCCGCTCCCCCAACCGATTTATCAAGGAGTGCGACGACGTCATCAAATTTCATGACCCTGTCCTTTCGCCAGTCGTGTTCGTTAATTCATCCGCCTGTACAAATTCGCATTAAGCGGTTCGCGCGAGGGAAATCACCTCGTCGAAACCTTCGCGCAGGCAACTTGAGAATGCTGCTGCGTCGACGATGGCGTCTGGATCAAAGTTGACTGCGATGCAACAGGTTCCGTCGTAAGTCAACATCGCCACCATGGCCGGGATGCCGGGACGGGGTCCCATCGGGTAGACCCGTGTCACCCGCGCGCCTGCCAGATACAGCGGACGACCGATCGCGCCCAGGTTAGAAGCCTGCAGGTCGGAAAGTCCGGTCATCCCACCGGCGAGGCGAGAGAGCACAATCCCCGGTAGGCGGCTCAACACCGGCGCGAGGAGATCGAGAAATCCGAGCGCGGGCTCCATGCGCGCATCGGCGATGAAGTCGTGGATGGCGGCGATACGAGTTGCGGGATCGACTTCACCGACCGGTGCGACAAACCGTGCGCCGGCGAACTTGTTGGCGCCCATCGGATCGGCGTCGGTGCGCAGGCTCACCGGTATCGCCACGGGCATGGAATCGACTGAAAGAGAAAGCTTTTCATGGTAGCGCCGTACCCCGCCGAGCAGACTAGCCAGGAATGCGTCGTTGACCGAACCTCCGGCAGCTCGGCCCGCCGCTTTCAGGTCGTCGAACGCGACGTCGAAGGTGTCCAGCCGGTAACCCGATCCACTGCCGGTCAGCGCGGGGGAATGCGGTGTGTCTGGCGGTGTCAGCACGCGCCGCAGCGACATCGCGAATTTAACGGCTTCGCTCGTTGTTCCGATGGGATCGCCGACAAACCGGCCGGCGAGGCGGACGGTCTCGCGCAGCGCGTCCGCGGGAGCACCGGCGATCTTGCCTGCCAACCGGTTTACCAGGAGGCCCTCCGGTGATTCTGCCCGTCGCGGCTCGGGCATCGGCCGATCGTCGGCGGGTCCGGGATCCTGGCTGTGCCCGTGAGCCAGGTCCAGCAATTGCAGCAGACCGATTCCGTCGCTCAGACTGTGATGCGGCTTGAACAGGTAGGCGGCCCGACCTTCGGTTATGCCGAGCACTAGCAGCGCCTCCCAGGGTGGACGCTCGGGATCTAGCGGGCGCGCAGCGAATTGGGCGGCCAGATCGTGCAATTCGGCCATTGACCCGCCGCCCGGTAGTCGCACCCGCTGCAGGTGGTACTCCAGGTCGAAATGCGGGTCGGGTGACCATGCCGGTGCAACCAAGGGCACCGCCGGCTCGACGACCCGTTCCCGCAGCCGCGGCACTCGCTGGGTAAACCGATCATGGGCGGCCACCAATCGATCCCAATCGGGCTCAGTGTCGAGCAACTCGACCATGACACCGGTCGACCGCGTTCGGTAGTCGCCACCGGTGCGCCACATCAATGCTTCCCACGCGCTGAGGTCTTGTCCCCCTCCCCACGAGGCAAGCGTGTCGTCGTCGGCGTTAGGCATGGTCATCGCCCATTTCGGTTGACGCTGCTGCGTTGTCCACCGCACGTGTCACTTCAAGGATCAGTTTCGCGACGGTGACCGGGTCGTCGGACATCGGGACATGTCCAACGCCGTGAAGGTGGATCAGCTCCGCCCCGGGCAGCCGTTCCAGCATCGGCGCGCCGAAACCGTCGAACGGCAGCACCCGGTCCTGGCCGGCCCACACCAGCCGGACGGGGTAGTCCCGAACAGCTGGCAGGGGCTGTACCTGCTGAATCGGGAATTCCCGAAGTAAGGGAGCGACTACCGGCGCCAGGCCCCCGGCCCGGATGGAAGCCGCCAGCGCCTCGGGTAGGACGCGATCCGGGTGCGCGACCTGCCCGGCCAATAGTGATCGGCGCAGCACGCCATTTGCCGCGATCGCGTCGGCGCGCGACGCGTAGCGACTGAGCGCGCCGAGCGAGAGCCGTACCCCGGTTGCCCGTAACTCAATGCTGCGCTGTGAGCGCCAGGCCCCTGGGGGGCTGAATAACACCAGGGATCGCGCCCGGCCGCGGCGCGCGAGCTCGATTCCGATCCTCCCGCCCAGGGAATTGCCGGCGATGTGCACTTGCTGCAGACCCAGCCGGTCCAGATCGTCCTCGATGCGGTCGGTCAAGGCCTGAATCGAGGGCGCAGTTTGTGGATCCAATGGTGGCGCGCCGCCGTGGCCCGGCAGGGTCGGCGCGATGACGTCATGGTGAGGTTCGAGATACGGCAGTACCGGCGACCAGACCCGCCAGATGGTGCCTATGCCGTGTAGCAACAGCAGGGGCGTTCCGGTTCCACCGCGATGGCTAGGGGTCAGTTCCAGCACGGGCAACACCTCGCGAGGTCGCTGGTGTTCGCGCAGGGCACGTGTAGCCACCGCGGCCGCGACGCTGCCGGCCAGGAGCGCCGTGGCCACGGTGGTTGCCCGTCGTCGCCTGTTGGTCGTCATTGTTGTCTCAGAACTCGATCAGGGTGTCAGCACGGCTTTGAGGACCTCGCCGCGGTGCTGAGCCGCGACCGCTTCGTTGATCTGGGCCAGCGGCATTGTGGTGATCAGCTTGTCGAACGGGAACTTGCCCTGATCATGCAGAGCAAGCAAGTAGGGGATGAACGTCTGCGGGTCGGCATCGCCTTCGACGATGCCCCGGATGGTGAGCCCGAGCAGCGGCGGCTGAAATAGCCCGACCGAAAAGATGGCTTGTGGGTCGGCAGGCACGCCGATCAACCCGAGCATCCCCCGCATCCCGAGGGAGGCAAGCAGCTGTTCGACGACGGGTCGCACAGCGGTGGTGTCGACGGCGTAATCGGCGCCCGCGGGTGCGATTTCACGGATCTGGTCGGCCAATGGCCCGGCCTGCGGGTCAACAGCGTGGGTGGCCCCGAGCTCGGTGGCCAGTGCCCGCCTGCTCTCATGGAGATCGACGGCGATAATCGACGAGGCGTCGCGCACCACAGCAGCCATTACGGCGGACAGGCCCACCGCTCCCGCGCCGGCGATGACCACGGTCGTGCCAGGCTGCACGTCCAGTGAGTTCAGCACTGCGCCGGCCCCGGTCTGGATGCCGCAGCCAAGCGGGCCGACGAGCTCGACCGGAGCGCCCGGCGGGAGCTTGACCACGTTGCGTTCGTGAGCCAGCGCGTGCGTCGCCAGTGACGACTGTCCGAAGAAGTTGGCTCCCAATTTCGTTCCGCCAGAAGCTAACCCGGACGAACCGTCGGGACGCACCCCGCCGAAGTTGTATTCCAGGAAGTTATGGCAATACGCCGGCTCTCCCTTGGTGCACCGCGGGCAGGCGGCGCAGCTATTGAAACTGATCGCGACGTGATCGCCAACGGCGACAGTCGTTACGTGCTCACCGACCGCCACCACGGTTCCGCTACCCTCATGACCCAGCACGCCGGGTAACGGAAACGGTAGGTGCCCGTGCTGGACGGCGATGTCGGTGTGACAGATGCCGGCTCCGGCGATCTCTACCACGACTTCGTCGGGGGCTGGCTCTTGAAGCTCCACTTCGGTGAGGGTGAACGGCGCACCGATCTCCTGAACCACAGCGGCTGAGATCTGCATCCGTGCCCCTTTTCTTTCCGGCGGCGGTGGGTCCGAACTGGCTCTGCTCGCGATTAACAGCCGAGCCAGTAGAAGTCGGATTCAACTGCGCTGATCCCGATGGAGCGAGTGTGGCCGAACTGACGGAGCGGGCGCGTCACCACATCGGGCGGTTCTCTACCCCACAGAAGGGGTATTTCGCTCCAATACTCTTGGCCGCACGATTTTGACTCTTCATAGTGAGATGGCCAGAGCCAAGGTGACTGTCGCAAGCTACCCGCCCCGATAGCGTGCCGGTGTGCCCTCCGTCCCAAACTCCAGGCATGCGGGCGCGGTGTCGGGGCCGGGTTTGCGGTCAACGGAGACCGCAATCCCGCGGCACGGCCGTCACGACGGCGACGCAGGGGAGATGAAGTGAGAATCGCAGTACGCCCACCAGCTGCGCTGGGACGAGAACCTGCGTCCGAGCCGAGGCAAGATGTGGATGCTCAGGGGCTGCGTCGAGGACAACGGGGTCCTCGAGGCAGCTCACGACGCTGGCAGCGTGATGTGAAATGACCAGCACTACTCCGCCGCTGATAACGGTCAACGAGCTCATCGAGCAGATCAAAGCGGCGCCTGACGGTCCGAAAGTCGCCGCGTTCTTCGACTTTGACGGAACCCTGATTGACGGCTACTCGGCCGGCGCGCTCTACGCTCATCGCGCCCGCAATTTTGAACTCGGACCAGATGAGTTCGTCCGCACACTGCGTGCCGCGCTCGGGGGGCCCCTCGACGAAGCCGCGTTCGAAGACCTCCTGGTGCAAGGAATCCGCGGCTGGGTGGGCCGCACCGAAGACGACCTGATGGAACTCGGCGAACAGCTTTTCAGCCAAGACATCGCCGGGTCGCTCTTTTACGGGGCGTGGCGACTGGTACGCGCCCACCAAAACCGCGGCCACACCGTTGTCATCGCCACATCGGCGACGCGGATGCAGGCCCAGCCGATGGCCCGCGAACTGGGTATCGAGCACGTCTTGTGCACCCAGCTCGAAACCGAGCAAGGCGTGCTCACCGGGGAGCTGGCAGGACGTACGCTATGGGGCGACGGTAAGGCCGCCGCGGTCAAGGAATTCGCGAGACGGCAACGCATCTCGTTGAGAAACTGCTACGGCTATGCCAATGGCGATGAGGACGTCGCGATGCTCGATAGCGTTGGATTCCCGCATCCGGTCAACCCGGCGCCGATCCTGGCCAAACACGCCGCGGAGCACGGCTGGGATGTCGTGCGGTTCCGGGGCAAGCGTGGCCGACTGAACCCGGTGGCGCTGGCCCGGACGACCGCGTTGTACGGCAGCTTCGCCGCGGCGGTGGGCGCCGGAGCGATCGTCGGAGTATTGACGAACGACAGCCGTGGTGGAGTGGACCTGGCCACGTCCCTGTTCGGCAGGGCCGCAGGCCAATTCGGCAATATCAAGATTGACGTCGTCGGTCGGGAGCACACGACGCACCGGCCGGCCGTGTTCTTCATCAATCACCAGAGCACGCTGATTGACGCGCTTGTCACCTCCAACGTCGTGCAGCGGGGGTTCACCGTTGTGGCGAAGGCCGAAGTAAAGCAGATACCCGTGCTAGGACCGCTACTCACGCTGGCCGACGTGGCGTTCCTCGACCGCGCCGACACGTCGAAGGCCATCTCCGAAATGCAGCCGGCGATCGACAAGCTGAGCACAGGCGTTTCGATCGTGATTTCGCCAGAAGGCACCCGGTCGCTCAGCCCCCGGGTCGGGGCTTTCAAAAAGGGGGGCTTTCACCTGGCTCGTGATGCCGGAGTTCCGATCGTTCCGATTGTGATCCGCAATGCCGGCGAAATCATGTGGCGCAATGCAAAGGTGGCTCAGGAAGGCACGATCGAAGTCGTTGTCCACGAGCCACTTCCGACTGTCGACTGGACGAAAGCCGATCTCGATGAGTGGGTGCCCCGAATGCGCCAACTCTACGTAGACACCCTCGACGACTGGCCGGGCAGCCAGGCGGGACAGCGATGGTCCGAGATGATCGCGAAGGCACCGGTGCGGAAATGACGGTGCTGGCGGATCGCCTCGCGCGCCTACTGCGCGCCAACGGGTCCGCCTCCACGCAGTCACCGGATGAGGCCGGCGCTCTACTCAGTTCCAACGAATTCTCCAAAAGCACAGCGCAATTAGCATCGCGGCTGGGCCGCGACGTTGCCGACGTTCGGGCCGAGGCTGCCGTCTACGTGCGCGAGATGGCAGCAACCCATGTTCCGGGTGTGGTGCGCGCCTGGCAGGCCTGGTCCGCATGGATGGTGCGCGGATTCCAAGTCGTTGTCGATGACGACGATCTGGCCAAATTGCGGGAACTCGACCGTGACCACGCTTTGATCTTCTTGATCTCACACCGTTCCTACCTGGACCAGTTTTCGTTTCCCCCACGCCTTGCGCAGGAGGGCATTTCGCCGACGTTCGGACTGGCCGGCGCGAACCTTAACTTTTTTCCAATGGGTACATTCGCTCGGCGTAACGGCTTCATTCCGGTGCGACGCTCGACGGGGGATATGCCGGTGTACCGATTGGCGTTGCGCGCACTCGTTGGCCAGATGGTAGCCAGCGGTCGCAACCTAGTGTGGTCGATCGAAGGAGGCCGGACGCGCACCGGCAAGTTACGGCCGCCGCGATACGGGTTGCTGCGTTATGTGACCGACGCGGTCGAGTCGGTCCGATCAGAGCGCACCCTCGCTGTACCGGTCTCTATCCTTTTCGACCAACTGCCGCTGCACGAAGTAAAACTGATGACGGAAGAGTCGCGCGGACTTCCGAAGAGGCCCGAGAATGCGCGCTGGCTACTCAGTTATGTGCGCGGCCTGCGGGATCGCTTGGGACGCATATACATCAACTTCGGGTCACCTGTGGCGTTGTATGCGCGAATGGCTGAGTTGCGCGGAGAGGGCCTGAACGAGCAGCAGGTGGTTGAACGGATCGCGTTGGAAATCTGTCACCGGCTAAATCAAGCCACGCCGGTGACTGCGACGGCGGCCGTGTGCGTTGCGATGCTCGGCGCAGACCGCGCCCTGACCCTCGACGAAGTGTGCGCCACCGTCGCACCGCTGGCTCGGTACTTGCACGACCGCGACTGGCCCGTCGCCGGGGGAGCAGATCTCACTGAGCGCGCCACCGTATCGCAAACGCTGCACGACTTGGTGGGCTCGGGTGTGTTGACGTCCTACTCCGAAGGGCCGACGACAGTGTGGGGCATCGGCGCTGACCAGCATCTGATCGTTGCGGTCTATCGCAATAGCGCAATCCATGTTCTGGTGATGAGGGCGATCGCCGAACTCGCCTTGCTGGCGATCGTGCGAACGCCAGGAGCCACCAAGCGCATTGGCTGGGAGCGAGCCTTAGCGGTCCGCGAACTGCTCAAGTTCGACTTTTTCTTCGCCGGACGGGCTGAATTCGCCGATGAGCTGTGGAATGAGTTTGCGATCATGACCGGCCGCAGCCACGACCCGGACGTACCGATTGACATCGATGAGGCCACGCGAAGTCTGAATGAAAGTGATCTGCTGGTAGCTCATCTGGTGCTCAGGCCGTTCATCGACGCCTACCGAGTGGTGGCCGAGGAGTTACTGAACCTCGGTGCGGGCCGCCACGTCGACGAACAGGAATTTCTGACGAGGTGCCTTCGCCTCGCTCGGCAGTGGTCACTGCAACATCGCATCACCGAGGAATCGGTATCAGGCGATATGTTTGCCACCGCGTTGAAGATGGCGCGTCACCGGGGGCTCCTCGATACCGAGACCGCTTCGACCGACATAGCGGATGGTCGGGCAGCGCTCGTCGCCGAGCTCGAGGACCTGCAGCGCTCGATCGGCGAACTGGCCCAGCAGCGCCGGGATTTCGCACCGGCTTGAGGGGGCCCCCGGAAGAATAGGATTTCGCCAACCGATGTGGTTTTGGTAATATGGTAAGACCATAACCGTGGCGACCACCGTGCTGTGGCTTTCAACGAAGAGAGGCAACCGATGACCGAGTTCACCGACATCACCTACGAGGTCGACAACGGCCTGGCCTGGATCACGATCAACAGGCCCGATCGGTACAACGCGTTTCGGGCGCGAACGCTCGACGAGCTGATCCGTGCTTTCAAAACCGCTTGGGCAAGTTCAGAAGTCGGTGTGATCTGTCTGACCGGGGCAGGGGAGAAAGCCTTCTGCACCGGCGGTGACCAGAAGCAGCGCGCCGAAACTGGTGACTACGGGCCGTCCGATACCGGGCTGTTCGAGGTGGACACCTTGCATCGGGTCATCCGCGACGTGCCAAAACCGGTTATCGCTGCGGTAAACGGCTTTGCGATCGGCGGCGGCCATGTCCTGCACGTGCTGTGTGACCTGACGATCGCGGCGGACACCGCGGTCTTCGGTCAGAACGGTCCACGGGTCGGATCCTTCGACGCGGGCTTCGGCACCGGCTTCCTCGCACGCGTGGTGGGAGAAAAGCGTGCCCGCGAGATCTGGTTTTTGTGCCGCAGGTATTCGGCGGAGCAAGCAGCAGAGTGGGGACTGGTCAACAAGGTGGTGCCTGCCGACGAGCTCAAGTCAGAGGTGCGGGCGTGGGCGGACGAGATTTTGATGCTTTCGCCGACCTCGCTGAAGGTTCTCAAGCAGTCGTTCAACACCGATACCGAACAATTCGCATCAGTAGGCCAGATGGCTTACTCGACTCTGAAGATGTTCGGCGAGACACCCGAAGCGCAGGAAGGCATTACCGCGTTCAACGAGAAGCGCGTGCCGGAATTCGCCGCCTACCGCGGCAACTGAGCCGATCGTCGACTGGCGCAATCATCGGAAAGAGTATGGGCTATGACGCGCATCTTTGACCCCATGGTGCTGGATGGCAAGCGCATCCTCATCACCGGCGGCGGCACGGGGCTGGGCCGTGGGGTGGCTGGGCAGCTGGTCGCGCATGGCGCCCAAGTCCATTTATGGGGTAGACGCGAAACGGTGCTGGCGGAGGCCGCCGCAGAGATCTCGGCCGGCCAGCCCGGCCGCGTCCACTACCAGGCGGTGAATGTCCGGGACTTCGATCAGGTGGCCGCTGCCATCGCCGAAATTTGGCATCGGCAAGGACCTTTGACCGGCTTACTGAACAACGCCGCGGCGAACTTCATCGCGCCCACTGTCAGTTTGAGCCCTCGCGCATTCGACGCGGTCACTTCTACCGTGATGACCGGTTCGTTCAACACGACGCTGGCCGTCGGCAGGCGTTGGATCGCCGAAGGCCTGCATGGATCGGTGCTGTCAAACCTGACCACATGGGTGTGGAGCGGTTCGGCGTTCGTGGTTCCGTCGGCCATGGCAAAGGCGGCCATACATGCGATGACAATGTCACTTGCCGTCGAGTGGGGACGCTACGGCATTCGTCTCAATGCCCTTGCGCCGGGACCGATTCCGACCGAGTACGCCTGGGAAATGCTGAATCCCACCGATAAGAGCTCGGTCGGTGCTACCCAATCAGAGCAGATCCCACTCGGTCGTCCAGGGACGATCGACGAACTCGCGAATTTGACGATCTTCGCGTTCTCCGACGCCTGCGACTATCTGACCGGGGAGACCATCGCGATGGACGGGGGCCAACGGCTCGCCGGGCCGAACACGTTCGCCGGCCTAACGGCGATGACGGACGAGGATTGGGCGGCCGCACGCGAGCGCAGCCGGGCGGCGTCGGAGACGGCCAAGGCCGCCCGTTCGGTGTAACTGATCGGCACCACGATGACAGAGGCAACGAATACGGCGGTACGCGAGTGCGGCGCGCCCCCACTGCGGTTAGGCATGGCGGTGGTTATAGCGCTCGCCGGATTCTCCCTCGCAGTACTGGGTTTCGCGATGGACAACACGGCGATGATCGTTGTGGGTGTGGTCGTCGGCGGCTCTGGCTCGACCGCGGTCAACGCACTGGCGAACGCGGATAACCAATGGCGCCAGCGTAGAGATTGATAGTTGTGAGCCGGGTCCGGTTCATCCCCGACCAGGAAGGTGCGCAGTGCGAGTCATTTCATCGATCGAGGACGCTATTGAGGCGATCGGCCAAGAGCTAGGCGTCAGCGACTGGACGGGAATCGACCAGAAGCGCATCGACGCGTTCGCCGACGTCACAGGGGATCACCAATGGATTCACGTCGATCCGGACCGCGCGAGCGCCGAAAGTCCCTACGGTGGAACAATTGCCCACGGATTCCTGACGCTTTCGTTGATTCCCGCCCTCAGTAAGGCCAACTACCGTGTCGAAAACGCGAAGATGGGCATCAACTACGGACTCAACAGGGTGCGGTTCCTTGCGCCTGTTCCGGCTCGCAGTCGCATCCGCGTTCGATCTGAGGTCGTCGACGCTGCCAAGGTGGACGACACCACCGTTGACCTGATAGTGCGGCACACGGTCGAGCTGGACGGTTCTCAGAAGCCGGCCGCTGTGGCGGAGCTTATTGCCCGCATGATTTTTTAGCCGCCACCCTGTAACGCGCAGCCGATTGGAGAAGGGACGATTCGACCTGTGACGTGCGGTATATCGCGAGTAGGTAACGGCCGAATGCGGTCAGCGGCTTCGGGTAATAAAATAACCATATAATAGGTCTTACCTTTATACCGAAGCTTAGAAGGGCGAAGGACGATGGAACCAGGCGCGACGAGCTCGGCCCCAATACGTTCAACCGTGTTGCTCAAGCCGGTGGATGTTCCCAAGGCGTCTGATGTGTTAGCCCGCGAACTTCGCGAGCGGATCCTGTCCGGCGAGCTGGTTGAGGGTACGGCGCTTCCGGCGGAGCGTGAGCTGGTCAAACAGACACAGATGAGCCGGGCTACGGTCCGGGAGGCATTACGCATCCTGGAGGTGCAGAACCTGGTTCGGGTCAGGGCGGGCCGGGCCGGTGGGGCATTCGTCCAGCGGCCGACGACCAACGGGATGGCAAGCTCGGTGAGCATGCTGATCCGCGGCCAGAGGATCAAGCTCGAGGACCTGATGGAAACCCGTGAGGCGCTGGAGCCGTTCTGCGCTGAGTCGGCAGCCCGCAAACGGACCGACGACGATCTGGAATTGCTGGATCGTGCCAACGAAGAGATCGCCGATCCCGACGCCGACCTGTCGACGTTTCTGCAGTCCAACCTTGACTGGCATGTGGGGGTGGCGATGGCCAGTCATAACGAACTGTTGATCGGCTTCATGACCGCGTTGTCAAACGCTATCTACGCCGGGACCGAGAATGCGGCCTTCGTCGACGAAAACGTGCGAATAGTCACGGCGCGGGCGCATCGGTCGATTACCACCGCAATCCGTAGCCGCGACGCCGATACGGCCGGTCGGCGCATGCGTCGGCATGTGCACAGCTACGCGAAGGCCGCACTGGCTGTGGATAAACGCGAGGCGATCGAGGTCGACGACTGAGGATCAAGTCAGCGCAGAAACAACAAGGCGCGGTTCGGTTTTCGCGACAACTTCGTCGACGCTGACATCCGGCGCGGTCTCGATCAGGTGCAGACCATCGTCGGCGACGTCGATGACGGCAAGGTCGGTGAAGATTCGGCTCACACAGCGCTTGCCGGTCAGTGGTAGCGAGCATTGCTCGACGATCTTCGCGCTGCCGTCCTTGGCGGTGTGTTCCATCATCACGAAAACCTTTTCCACTCCGTGGACCAGGTCCATCGCCCCGCCCATGCCTTTGATCATCTTGCCGGGGATGGTCCAGTTGGCCAGGTCGCCGGCGGCCGAGACCTGCATGGCGCCGAGCACCGCAATGTCCAGGTGCCGGCCGCGGATGATCCCGAACGAGGACGACGAGCAGAAGAACGCCGCACCAGGCAACGTGGTAACCGTCTCCTTGCCCGCGTTGATCAGGTCGGCGTCGAGGTCCTCGCGCTGGGGGTAGGGCCCGACGCCGAGAATCCCGTTTTCTGAATGCAAGACGACGGTGATATCGGCGGGGATGTGGCTCGGAATCAGGGTGGGCAATCCGATGCCGAGGTTGACGTACTGGCCGTCGTGCAGTTCCGCGGCGACGCGTGCCGCCAGCTCGTCTCGGCTCCAGCTCATCGTTGCTGCTCCATCGTCATCACCGGACGGTCTCCTTTTCGATCTGCTTCACCGGGTTGGGTACGTGGACCACCCGGTGCACGTAGATCCCCGGGGTGTGCACGTGGGCCGGGTTGATTTCGCCCGGTTCGACCAGGTGCTCAACCTGAGCGATAGTGATCCGGCCTGCCACGGCGCAGTCCGGATTGAAGTTGGCGGCGGCCGCGTGGTAGACGAGGTTGCCGTGCCGGTCGCCTTTGAAAGCGTGCACCAGTGCGAAGTCAGTGCGGATCGCTCGTTCCAATACGTAAGCGACACCGTCGAATTCGCGGGTTTCCTTCGGCGGCGAGGCAACGGCCACAGTACCGTCTGCGTGGTAGCGCCACGCCAGACCCCCGTCGGCCACCTGTGTCCCTACCCCCGTGGGGGTGTAGAAGGCGGGTATCCCGGCGCCGCCGGCGCGCAGTCGCTCGGCCAATGTGCCCTGTGGGGTTAACTCCAGCTCAAGCTCACCGCTCATGTATTGGCGGGCGAATTCCTTGTTCTCCCCGACGTAGGAGTTGATAGTGCGCCGAATTCGCTTGTGTTGTAACAAGACTCCCAAGCCGATCCCGTCAACTCCCAGGTTGTTCGAGACCGTTTCCAGATCGCGGACTCCGAGCTCCAGCACCGCCGCGATCAGCGCCTGGGGGATGCCGCACAGCCCGAACCCGCCGACTGCCAGCGACGACCCGTCCGTCACGTCGGCAACGGCTTCCGCCGTCGTTGCTACGACTTTGTCCATCGTCACAAGCCTCCTCGCGATTTCAGCTCTTGGGCATGCCGAGGATGCGCTCGGCGACGATGTTGCGCTGGATGAACGTGGAGCCGCCCGCGATGGCAGTGCCCCGAGCCTGATAGGCAAGGCGCAGCCACCGCTGACCGTCGGCCGGTGACAAATCAGCCGCGGTCTTCTCGGCGAGCGAGAACTGCCCACCCATCTCATCGAGCTCTAGCCCGAAATCGGCGATGTCTTCGACCAGTGGGCAAAAGTACAGCTTGCCGATCGAGGTCACCGGGCCCGGGGGACCGTCACCGGCGGCTCCGGTGATGACTCGCTGTCCGATCAGGTAGTGCACGAGCGCCCGACCGTACAGATCCGCGATGCGTTGCCGCACCAGCGGGTCGGTCCCCAGCGGTGTGCCGTCATCTTTTGTACGACAAGAGATCTGATTGATCAGATCGTGGACGGCCCCTGTGGTGTTCACCCGGCCGGTGGCAATGGCCACTCGCTCGAACGCCAGGGTGCCCATCGCGACCTGCCATCCGCCATCCACGCTACCGAGGACGCAGTCATCAGGGATGAAGACCTCGTCGAGAAATACTTCGTTGAACTCGGCCTCTCCCAGCATGTGTGCCAGCGGACGGACCTCGACGCCCGGACTGTGCATCGTGAGTAGGAAATACGTGATCCCGCGGTGACGGGGTCCGCCGCCCGTGCGGGCGAGCAGGATCGCGTGCGCCGCCAACTGGGCGCGGCTTGTCCAGATTTTCTGTCCCTGGATCCGCCAGCCGCCGTCCACCTTGGTGGCGGTCGTGCGCAAGGACGCCAGGTCCGAACCGGCCTCCGGTTCGGAGAACAACTGGCACCAGATCTCATCACCGGTCAGGATCGGTTGAAGAAAGCGTTGCTGCTGGGCCGGCGTACCGAACTCGATGATCGTCGGTCCGGCGAAATCCTCGCCAATGATGTTGAGCCGCTCAGGTGCACCGGCTCGATCGAGTTCCTCGTTGAAGATCGCGCGCAGCTTCGCGTCGGCGCCGCCGCCACCGTATTGCTTCGGCCATGACAGACCGGCATACCCGGCATCGTAAAGCAAGCGCTGCCACGTGCGCCAGTAGTCCAGCTTGTCCTCGAGGCGTTCTGGTTCGGGCCCGCCCAACTGCGGCACGGTGGCGTGTAACCACGCCCGCGCCTGTGCACGGAATTCAGCTTCGGCGGGACTGTCTTTCAATTCCATCAGGGAGCACCAGCCGTTTGCTGGGTATGCGCGCTTTCCTTTTTGAGGCGTTGTTCGATGTCTTTGCGCAACTCGTGTTTAAGGACTTTGCCGGTTGCGGTCATCGGCAGCGCGTCGAGGGTGACGACCCGCTCGGGTGTCTTTTGGATGGGCATGCCCTCGCCGAGCAAGAACTCCCGGAGTCCCTCCACCGTCGGCGGCTCGTTCCCCGGTTTGGCGACCACGTAGCAGCACACCTTCTCGCCGAGCTTCTCGTCGGGCATGCCCACCACCGAGAACGCCTGCAACGCAGGGTGATGCGCCAAGTGCTCCTCGATCTCGCGAACGCTGATGTTCATCCCGCCGCGAATGACGATGTCTTTGGTGCGGCCGGTAACCCGCACGAATCCGTCGTCGGTCATGGTTCCCAGGTCGCCCGACTTGGAAAAGCCGTCAGCGGTGAAAAGGGCCGCGGTTTCTTGAGGATTCGCAAGGTATTCGATCATATGGGCGGGGCCGCGGTAAGCGATGTCGCCCTCGGTACCGCGGGGCACCTCGTGGCCTTTTTCATCGACGATCTTGACCTCTGCACCCGGCGTAGGCTTGCCATCCGAGGTTAGCGCGCGCGAAACGTCGTCGGTGACGGAACATGTTGTGGTGACTAGGTTTTCGCTTCGCCCGTAGAGGCTGAGGACCTTCATGTTGGGAAGTGCTGCGCTGGCCTGCTGAACTACCGCCGCAGGAATGGGCGCGCCCGCACATGTCCACAACCGCAGCGTGGATAGGTCGTGACGCTCGGCGTTGTACTCAGATATCAAGGTGTGCAGGAAGGTTGGTGCCGTTACTGCCGCTGTGCAGCCGAAGCGCTGAATCTCGTCAATGCCGCGGGCCGGGTCCCACTTGGCCATGATGTGTGTCGACCCCCCTGTCAGCAGGGGCAGCAACACGCTGGTGACCAGCCCGGTGGTGTGGGCTATCGGCGAGGGGCCAAACTGGACATCGGTCTCGGTGTAGCCGAATGGTCCGGCCAGCGCGCGTGATCCCGCACAGTATGTGTTGAACGTGTGCACGCATCCTTTCGGCCGCGAGGTGGTGCCCGAGGTGTAGACGATGACGAACGGCTCATCCGGATTGGGCGGAGCGTCGAGCTCCCGGCGGGCGCTCTCGTCGTCGGTATCGGCCTCCAGCTGCTGCAGGGTGAACACATCGGCATCGGCGTCGGCGACTTCCTCTGCGGTGCTGTCGGGCCTGGCGACGACGAGCGTGAGTGTCGGATGTTCCTTGCGTAGGCCGAGATACATGTCCAAATAGTCGAATTTTCCGAAGTTCGCAGGAGTGAACACCGCTCGGACGCCGGCATTAGCGAGGACATAGCTGACGTCGTCGCGTCGATAAATCGGCATGATCGGGACCATGACGACACCGAGTCGCGACAGTGCGGTCAGCACCTGGATAAATTCGACCCAGTTGGGCAGCTGGACGGCGGCAGTGTCGCCGCGTCGCAAGCCCTGCCGGTGTAGACCGACGGCCAACCTTTGGCCGGCTTCGAAGAGCTCTCGGTACGTCAGCGATCTCGTCCCGTCGGTCGCGAAGATCTTGTCGGGGTTTTGTTGGACGCGCCGAACCAACAAGTCATGAAAGGTCTCGGTCGCCCAGATTCCCGATTCGTAGTAGTGGTCGATTTCCTGCTGGCTGTAGCGGTCGGTGTACGGGCTCGGCTTCATCGCGCTGTTCCTCGGTTTCGGGATCCCGCCCTCCAGGCACTGGTTGCCCCGGAGGCATAATTCTTCAAATCATAGAATGGTCAGACCGAAACGGCAAGGAGTGCGTGTCGGCGAGATGCGGTCTTCAGGTGTTGCGCCAGTGGGGGGAGCGCTTCTCCTTGAAGGCCAGGACCCCTTCAGCCAGATCATCGGTGGTGAAGGCCAAGGCCAGCTGTGCCTGCAGGTAGTCCAGCGCCGATTCCAGCGGCATGTCGCGGGTCGCCGCCAGCGCCGTCTTGCCCATACCGAGCAGCAACGGTGATTTGCCGGCAATGTCGGTGATCCACTGACGCAGGGCGTCGTCGAACTCACCGTCGGGTACCACCTTGTTGACCAACCCGGCGGCCGCAGCCTCCGCGGCACTGACCAGCCGGCCGGTCATCATGAGTTCGTTGGCGACCAGGCGACCGGTGGCGCGGAAGATCAAAGCCGAGATCATGAACGGGAAGGCGCCGACGTTGATCTCGGGGCAGCCAAGTCGTATCGACTCTTTGGCGATGATCAGATCGCAGGCCAACGCGATGCCGAGCGCACCAGCAAGCACGTCACCGTTGGCCGCGCAGATCACCGGCTTCTCGATTCCAGTAAGCGTGCGGAAGAGGGTAGGGAAGCGCGAGAGGCCAGCGTATTTAACGATTGTTGCGCGATCGTCGGCGAATGCGTCAAGGTTGCCGCCCGAGGAGAAGATCCGCGGGTGAGACGATGTCAGGACGACCACTCTCACCCGCGGGTCGGCTGCCGCGCGTTGCAGCGATGCGCTCAGCTGATCGAGGAGCGCGTCCGACAAGGCATTGCGTCGCGCCGGGTCATTCATCGTCAGGTAAGCCGCCAGGGCATCGCCCTCGGGGGTGGCGGCTTCGAGCCGGTACATAATCAGTTCGGCTTGCTCGCTCACCGCGGGCCTCCTAGTCGTGTGTCAGTACGCATTTGCCGAACGTGCGCCCGCGCTCCAGGTATTCGTGTGCCTCGGCGGCCCGATCCAGCGGGAACTTACGGTCGATGGCCGGCGGGCGCACCGAGCATCGATCCATCATGTGGAGCAGGCCTGCGAAGTCCCTGCCGCTGCCCATGGTCGTTCCCAGCAGATCGAACTGACCGAAGTAGAAGCTGCGGATGTCCATGACGGCGGTCTGTGCGGCATTGGCACCAAGGACCACCAACCGGCCCCCGGGGCGCAACGCCCGCACTGACTCGGTCCAACGGCCAACCGGGTCGAGGACCAGATCAAACCCGTGGTCCGGCGACATAGCGCGAGCCTGCTCCGGCCATCCCTCTTCGCTGTGCAGCACGCCATCGCGGGCCCCCGCGGCCACGGCGCGCTCGATGGTTTTGGCCGAGGAGGACGTCACGGTGATGCTCGCCCCGGCGGCGACCGCGAGGGCGATCGCCATCGTGGCGATCCCGCCGCCGGCACCGACCACCAGCATCGACTCGCCTGCTTGCAGCCGTCCGCGGGCGAACAGTGCGCGGTATGTCGTCAATCCGACCAAGGGCAGCGCCGCGGCCTCGGCCCAGCTGAGACCGTGCGGTTTGGGTGCCAGGCAGTCAGCAGGCACGCTGACCAGCTCAGCATATGTGCCAGGGCTGTAGTCGCCGAGGATTTCCCAGTGAGTGCCCGGCGCTTCTTCGCGATCGCCCCAGTTGAGCGAGGGCAGCACCACCACTTCCTCTCCGGTGTCGGCGCGCACGCCGGCGCCGTCTGCGCCGATGATATGTGGCAGCGGCGATTTGTAACGGCCCTGGCGAACGAGGACGTCATGCCAGTTCAACGCGCTGGCGCGTAGCGCTACAGTTACCCATCCCGGCCTTGTCGCGGGGCCGGGAAATTCGCCGGGTCGCAACACTGCGGCGGTCCCGAACTCCTGCATGATCACAGCGTGCAAAGTCCACCTCCTATGGCCTGACCATTAGACCATTGCCTAAGTTTGCGCACAAGCGCCTTTGCGGTCGGATGAGTTGGACGAAAATTCCGGTCTGTTGGACTGCGGGGCACTGTGATCAAGCCAATGTTTGCGGATGCGTTGTGGCGCGCGTTACATGTGCTCTATACTTCGGTCTAATGGTATGACCAATCGCCGCGATGGCCGGCTCACGAGAACAGAGGAGCAGCGATGAGTTTGCGGGTGCCTATGGCCTCCATCGCGGAGGATCCCATGGTGATTGCGCGTGCCGAGGCGGCCGTCGCGGCCGCCGCCGACCACCTCAAAGTGCCGCCTCCCGAGCTGACGCCGGCCGCGTTAGCGCACCAGTTGGACAGCCTGAGGCAACGCCTGGAACAACGGATTTCGCTGCCATCCGATCCGACAGCGGACGCGGCGACAACCGCCGAAATTCTGGTCACGATCCTGAGGTTGCAGTGCGAACTGCTCGACCACGATCTGGCTCGCCGGGTCAAATCCATGTCGGAGATCCGTCAGGCCCTGGGGTACCTACGGGGTCTGCCGCCGCGCAAAATGATCCACGCCGCCCCGGACGTATTGAGCCGGGAGTTGGATTTTGCGCGGACGCTGATCTCCATCGTGCGCGGTTCGCTGTGGCTGCCCCAGCACCTGCACATCGAAGAGGAAAAGGCCGATCCCCATGGGCGACAGTTTCTCGAATACATAACTGACCGCCACATCCCGTTGGCGGACGCTCCGCTGGAGACAGAAGTCGTCCGCAAACGGTGCGGCGCATTTGCGCCGTCACCGATGGATGACAAACGTACTTTCAAGGGGCTCGTCGAGGCCTCCGGCTGCTTTGGCTATATCGCCGCCCCGATCACCGTTCAGGGCAGGGCAATCGGCATTCTGCATGTCGACCGCCCCGAACCCCACGGAATCGTGACGATGGACCATCTCGAACAGTTGGAGGCCTTCGCCGAGTGTCTGTCGGTGGCGTTCGAGAGCGCGGCGCTCGAAGAGAAGGCCGCGCAACAACGCGTCGAAGTCGACAATGTGTGCGACAACGTCGACGAACTGCTCAGCGGGTCAGCCCGATCGGTGTTGTGGTCATTGCCAGGCGCGGTGCCGATACAGCTACACGATGCCTATCACCGCGGCGAGGAACCCGCTGTCCCCGCGTTGACCGCCCGCGAACGAGAGATCATGTCGCATGTGGCGACCGGCGCCACCAATCACCAGATTGCCCGGTGCCTGGTGATCTCCGAAGGGACAGTGAAGTCGCATCTGAAACACATTGCCAAGAAGCTCAATACGTCCAGCAGGGCAGCGGCGGTCGCGATCTATGCTGGCATCGCCAGCTGATGTAGGGGAGTCTCGATGAACAACCGCGCGATGGTCGCCAGGCTCAACGAACTCGACGAACAACTATGCAGCGCGTTTGGCACCCACCGATCGGGTGACGCGACGACACTCGATGAGGCCGTCACGATGTCGGCCGCCACCACCGAGCGGCTGCTGACCCACCAACGCTGCGTCCGCGACGACACCGCGTCACCGATCGGACCGAGCCTCCTGACAGATTTCCTGCAGGCCCAGGTCGAAGCGCGCCAGGTGCGAGCCGGTGACCGCGTCGATGTGGTGCGGTCGTTGACCGCTGGCATCCGTCGCATGAAGAAGGCCGGATCGCTGCAAGGGCTCGGCCGCCAAGCCTGTACCGAACTGTGTGACGTGCTGGGTTTCGACGGCGCGTTGCTGTCGTTCGTCGAAGACGACGGATTCGTCGTCGAGGAATCCGACCACGGCCTGGGCGGCCCCACCGTGATCCCGCGTCGTGAGTGTGAACCCGAGCGGGCCTGTATTCGCCACCGGGACACCGTCCAGACGAATGAGGCCGACATGCCCGCCTCGCCGGGCTATCGGGAGCTGCTCGGCTCCGTGCACTATCTCGTTGCCCCGATCATCGCGAAATCGCGGGTGGTCGCGCTCCTGCACGTCGGGCGCCGCGGTGAAGGCGGGGTTTCTACCGCTGACATCGATGTGCTCGACGCGTTCGCCTCCGCCTATTCGTTGCTTCATGAGCGCATGCTGAATACCGAATGGGTGCAGCAACAGCGGACCTCGATCGCCCGCGCGGCTGCGCGGCTGACCGAGCAAGCAGACCGCATCGCCGCAGCAGCCATTAGCTTTGATGTCGAAGACGACACTCGGGTCGAGCCCCCGACCATAGCGGCGGATTCCGCGTTGGCAGCCACGCTGTCGGACCGTGAGCGCCAAGTGTTCGAGAGGCTGGTCCTGGGAGCCTCCAACGCCGAGATCGCCGACGAGCTTGTCATCACGGTTGAAACGGTCAAGACCCACGTGAAGCGGATCCTACGCAAGATCGGCGCCATCAACCGGTCGGAGGCGATCGCCCTCTACATAGACGACGCCAGAACGGCGTTTCGGCGACGCAACCGGTAACTGTGAGCGACAATCCTTTTCACGCGTCGGCGTGGCGTTCCGTCGATGGATTCGCCGATCTGACCGACATCACCTATCACGGCCATGTCAGCGACGCGACGGCACGGGTCGCGTTCAACCGTCCAAAGGTACGCAATGCGTTTCGCCCGCACACGGTGGACGAGCTATACCGGGTTCTGGACCACGCCCGGATGTCGCCCGACGTCGGGGTGGTGCTGTTGACCGGGAACGGGCCGTCGCCCAAGGACGGGGTTTGGGCGTTCTGCTCGGGCGGGGATCAGCGCATTCGTGGACGCACCGGTTACCAATACGCCGTCGGTGAGACCGCTGCGACCGTCGATATTGCGCGGGCGGGACGGCTGCACATCCTGGAGGTGCAGCGGCTGATCCGGTTTATGCCCAAGGTGGTGATCTGCCTGGTCAACGGGTGGGCCGCCGGCGGCGGGCACAGCCTGCACTCGACCTGTGATCTGACGCTGGCCAGCCGCGAGCACGCTCGGTTCAAGCAGACCGACGCCGACGTCGGCAGTTTCGACGGCAGCTACGGCAGCGCGTATTTGGCCCGACAAGTGGGCCAGAAGTTCGCGCGCGAGATCTTCTTTCTTGGTCGGGCCTACACCGCCGAGCAGATGCATCGCATGGGTGCGGTCAACGAGGTCGTCGATCACGCCGACCTGGAGTCAGTGGGCGTGCAGTGGGCAGCTGAGATCAACGCGAAATCGCCTCAAGCACAACGGATGCTGAAGTATGCGCTCAACCTGCTCGACGACGGGCTGGTGGGCCAGCAGTTGTTCGCCGGCGAGGCGACCCGCTTGGCCTACATGACCGATGAGGCCGTCGAGGGCCGCGACGCATTTCTGGAGAAGCGCGATCCGGACTATGGCCGCTTCCCGCGTTACTTCTGATTTCCAGCGAGCAATTCTGAACGGACTCAATGTGTTTAGCGGTGGGTGAAGTTCGGTGCACGCTTCTCGATGAACGCGGCCATTCCTTCGGACTGGTCGTCAGTCGCGAAAGCCGAATGAAATAGCCGACGTTCATACAGCAGGCCCTCGGTCAGCGTGGACTCGAAGGCGCGGTTGACCGCTTCCTTGGCCATCCGAGACGCCGACCGCGACATCTGCGAGATCGTGGTGGCGAGGGCCTTGGCCTCGGTCAGCAGATCGTCGGCGGGCACGACCCGTGCCACCAGACCGCTGCGCTCGGCCTCTTCGGCGTCCATGTTGCGTCCGGTCAGGATCAGGTCCATCGCCTTGGCCTTGCCGATGGCGCGGGTCAGCCGCTGCGAGCCGCCCATGCCCGGCAGCACGCCCAGCTTGATTTCCGGCTGGCCGAATTTCGCGGTGTCGGCGGCGATCAGCACGTCGCACATCATCGCGAGCTCGCAGCCACCACCGAGCGCGTAACCGGCG
>NZ_DASXHW010000553.1:0-3374 GCF_036488105.1 Mycobacterium sp.
CCGAGACACCTTGGGCCACCGGCAACAGTGCGGTCAGGTATGTCATCGTGTCGGGCGCGGGCCGAATGGTCACCGTCCGTTCGGTTTCGGCTTTGGCGGCCCGGTCGACGACCGCGTGCGGGTCGAGCCGGTAGGCGATCGTCTTCGCCGCCGCAGCCAGCCGAGCATCGCCCATCCCGTTCAATCTGTCCGGGTCAGCGCACATCTCGGCATCCAAAGCCCGCCGGTCCTCGACCTCCAAACATGCGCTTTCGCGCACGATCAAGGTGGCCCGCCACTCCGTCAACACCCCGGCCTCCAAAGCGGCTAGGGTGTAAGGCATCTCGTGCACCAAGGCTTTGGCGAAGCCGAGGTGCCGGTTACCCCGGGCGGGCGAGTCGAGTCGGGCGAGCGCGATCTCGCTGGCCACCCCCCGTCCACGGCGCGCGGCCGGAATTCCCTCGGCCGCCTCCGTGGCCCGGCGCGAGGCATCCAACGCGGCCGCGGCTCGGGCCTGACCCGCCGCCGCGGCGCACTTGGCGCGTTCCAGCTCGGCGATGCGCTCGATCAGCGCTGATTCCTCGCTGGCAGGATCGACGATCGCCAAGTATTCGAACATACATTCGACTATAGCAGGGTCCACTGACGCGTTGATTGTCCGACAACCCCTGGTCCTCACGGGTCTGAGGAACCTCGAAGACCGTGACCGCTTCACCGGCCGCCGCCCCCATTGACAGGTCTTGACAATTGCTCATCTCACATTCCGGGCATCCTTATCGTCTACAGGTAAAGAGCGAAGGGGGCGCGGCGGATGCCAACGAGCGACTGGGCAAAACGCGTCGACGCCGGCGACTGGAAGGCGATCGCCGCCGACGTCAACAACTTCGGCGGCGCACTGTTACCACGCCTGGTGACGACGACCGAGGCCCGGCGGCTGCGCAAGCTCTACGGCAACGACGACCTGTTCCGCGCCACCATCGACATGAAGCCTCGTCGCTACGGCTCGGGGCAGTATCGCTATTTGCGCGCTCCCTACCCGAAGGCGATCGAGCAGCTCAAGCAGGCGCTGTATCCACGGCTGTTGCCGATCGCCCGCGACTGGTGGGCCAAGCTCGGCCGCGAGGCGCCCTGGCCGGACAGCCTCGACGAGTGGCTGGGCATGTGCCATGCCGCCGGCCAGACACGGTCGACCGCCCTGATACTCAAGTACGGGACCGACGACTGGAATGCGTTACATCGAGATCTCTACGGGGACTTGGTTTTTCCCCTTCAAGTGGTGATCAACCTGAGCGACTCGGGCACGGAGTACACCGGCGGGGAATTCATGCTCGTCGAACAACGGGCCAGGGCGCAATCGCGCGGCACCGCAACCCAACTGCCGCAGGGCCACGGCTACCTGTTCACCACCCGCGACCGGCCGGTGCAATCGACTCGCGGATGGTCGGCGGCCGCGGTGCGCCACGGCCTGTCCGTGGTGCGGTCCGGCGAGCGTTACGCGCTGGGACTGATCTTTCACGACGCTGCGTGAGCGACTTATCGCGGCGGAATGCCGTTTAGCCGGGCAACGTCCGGACGACCCGACGTGTCGGCTTCGGCGTGTCAGCGACTGGTGTTGCCGCAGAGGCCGAATCGCGCCCCAGCGCGATCGTCGCCGCCGTCATCGCGCCGACGGCCAGCGCCAGAATCACACCCCCGGGGCCACGCACCACCAGATGCTCACCGAGCACGACGACACCCAACAGCACCGCCACCACCGGCTCACCGACCAGCATGATCGGCACCGACGCCTGCAACGCGCCCGCGTGAAATGCTGACTGCTGCAGCACGGTAACCGTGACCGCGAGCGCGACCAGCAAATACGGCGCCGGCACCGTCAACAGCCCGTGCCAACCGTGCGTGGCAAGGCGGTGCGTGCTGACTTTGGTCAGCACCGCGATCATCCCGAGCAGCACGGCGACGGCGGCGGCCAACAGCATGGCCCGGGTTCGGCCGGCCGTCCGGCGGGCCGCCAGGACGCAGACGATCACCACCGGGACCGAGGCGCCCAGCGCCACACTCCACGCGGGCACCGGCGCACGATAATGGCCCTCGCGCGGCTGACCCACCAGAACGAATACGGTGAGCGCCGCGGTCAGCAGTAACGCCCAGCCCCAATCACGAGCTCGCACATGCTGATTGGAGAATCGCGCACCCAGCGGCAGCACGAACAGCAGCGACGACACCAGCAGCGGTTGCACGAGCAACAACGACCCGTGCGCCAACGCAAGCGCCTGGAACACATATCCGCCGATGGCGCCCAGCGTTCCCGCCCACCACGAAGGCTGACGTACCCACGACGTCACAATTGCGCCCGAGTCCTCCGGGTGGTCTGCCGTCCTCTGGATGGCACGCTGCCGGACGACGATGCCCACCGCGGCCCAAAACGCGGCGAGCAGTGCGGATCCGATGGCCAGAGCGTGCGACGCTAACCACTCCACGTTTGGCTCACTACCGGTTGCTCGCAACCTCTAACCGAGATACCCGGTCTGATTCACCAGGCGCACCGACGATGCGCCGTCGGGGTAGAACTCGGCGATGCTCAACGACGCCAGGTCGAGATGCAGCCGGTAGAGAATCCCCGGCCCGGCGTCAAGCGCCTCGCGCAGCAGCATTTTGATCGGGGTCACGTGCGATACCACCAGCACGGTGCTGCCGCCGTGGTCGGCAATGACCCGGTCCCGCGCCCGGGACACCCGCTGGTTAACGGCGTCGAAGCTTTCTCCGCCCGGCGGCTCTGTGCTGGTGTCGCGCAACCAGCGGCGATGCAGTTCGGGATCGTGTTCGGCGGCCTCGGAGAACGTCAGTCCTTCCCATCCGCCGAAATCGGTTTCGATCAGGTCGTCGTCGACGGTGACGTCCAGGCCCAGCCGTTTAGCGGCCGCCGTCGCGGTGTCGTGGCAGCGCTGCAACGGTGAACTGACGACCGCCGCGATGCCGCCACGCGCCGCCAAGTACCGGGCGGCGGCGTCGGCCTGTTGCCGGCCCAGCTCGGTCAGTGGTGGGTTGCCGCGTCCGGAGTAGCGCCGCTGCACCGACAGCTCGGTCTGGCCGTGGCGCAACAACAGCAACCGGGTGGCGGTGCCGCGCGCGCCGGTCCATCCCGGGGGTGAGGGGTTCTCACTGACCGCGCCCGACGGTGTCGCGCCGGCCTGTTCGGCCGCGGCGTCCATCGCCTCGTTGGCCAACCGGTCGGCGTGCGCGTTCTCCGCCCGCGGAATCCACGTGTAGCTGACCCGATCGAATCGCTGCGCCAGCGCGCGAGCCTGCTCGTGAAGCTCGGCAAGGTCGGGATGCTTGACCTTCCATCGCCCCGACATCTGCTCGACGACGAGTTTGGAATCCATCGACACCGCGAC
>NZ_DASXHW010000555.1:0-9002 GCF_036488105.1 Mycobacterium sp.
TCCGCCTGAAAAGCGGAAGGTCGCCGGTTCGATCCCGGCCCTGGCCACCAGGATTAGTGCAGTTCAACGCAACGAGAGCCGCCGCCGATTGCGCGGGTCGAACCGTTGCCGGATCAGCCCGTAAATGTCGGCTTGTGCTCATGCAGGGCACGGCGAGCGTGAGGCCACAACGGCATACCAGCCGAGATCGTGGCGCCCAAAGCGATGACGCCGATCGCGACGTCGACGCTCTCCCGCCCTTCGTGTGACCAGTAGACGTCTTTAAGGTCAAGCAACAGCGCCAGCTCGTCGACTACCAGCGCGTTGGCCGCGCCGTACGCGACCGCCACCGCTGGGTGTTTCCGACGCTCGTCTGAGCCGCGCAGCCCGACGGCGCCGACAGCCGAGAGCAGCGCGATACCGATGTTGTAGTGGTGGAAGTGGCGGCCCCCGACGCTAATGCCGCCGCCCTCGGGGCCGTGTCCGCGATGGATCCAATGCGTTAGCAGCCGTAGACCTGCGAACATCGCGGTGAACGACGCCCAGGACAGGACCGCGGCCTGCTCGGCGGAATTGAGGTGCTGGCCGAACTCGTGGCCCAGCCTCGCCCAACGGCTTTGCGCGACAAGCGACGACATACCTAGTTCCTACTCCTGCCGCGACCGTAAGGGTTTGAATTAGTGCTCTGCAGTCGTTATCCCGTCGAACGCGCGGGCGCCGATTCAACATGTTGCGGCTCCGAGATTTGTGAACTGACCATATGTCTTTACTCCAGACACTCTGTTGGGATCCGGACCGGATACCGGATTCAGCGCTGTGCGAGGTAATTCCATCGTCGGGCAAGCCGCCGATCCCGTCGATGTGTTTGGCGACAGGATTCGGTAGCAACAATTTGTCCGCAGCGACAGCGTCAAATTACATAGGGGGCGATCAGAGCGGTCGTACCCAACACGACCAACCCGATTACGAATGCGACGATCGTAAAGCCCATCACCTGACGGACATTGAGTTTCGCGATCGCAAGCAGGGGCAGCAACCAGAACGGCTGGATCATGTTCGCGACCCCCTCGCCGACGGCGACCGCCATGGAGATCAACCCGAGATACGCCGGCGAGCGCTGACCGATCGCCAGCGCCGAGCCGACCGCGATCGGGCCCTGCACGGCCCAGTGCCCGCCGCCGGACGGCACGAACAGGCTGATGACCAATGAGCCGATGAAGGTCAGGAACGGCAGCGTGTACTGGGTCGCGCCGCTCACCAGCGTCTGGGCCAGCAGCGTCTGCAGCGGCTTGGCCCCGTGGGCCGCGTGCGAGGGCAGATAGCCCAGCAGGCCAACCAGGCCGCCGTACAGCGGATACTGCAGGAGCAGCGGACCGGACACCTTCGCGGCGCCGGTGAATGCCCGGATGAACCGGATCGGCGTGCGGTGCAGCAACGCACTTGTGATCGTGAACAACATGATCATCGATGAGATGTTCAGCGCGAAACCGCTGATGCAAAAGTAGGCAATGCCCGCGGCGAACATGAGGACATTCAGGATCCACAGGTTTTCCAGCCATTCAGCAAACGTCTTCTTGCCCTCGGCCTTAACCTCGGGCTGGTCCTCGACTTCGAACACCGCGGGATCGGGTGCAAGGCTCTGCCCCGGCTCCATGCGCCAGATCGCGAGCGCGAGCAGCGCCAACACCACGATCACCGACAGCCAGCTGTAGGGCTGGAAGATCGTCAGCTTCAGCGGCACCGTGATGCCAGTCATTTTGTGGATCACGTTGATTGGGCTGCCGTTGTCCGTGTTCGCCAGCGCGATCGACGACGAGAGTCCCTGCGTCCAGACGATGAAGCCCATGAACGCCGCCGCGATGAGATAGCCGAAATGCGCCTCGGTGAAGCGCTTCGCGACCTGCCGGGCGACCAGCGCGCCGGCTACCAGCCCGAGGCCCCAGTTCAGCAGGGAGAGAACAGCACTCACGCCGAAACAGAGGAGGGCTCCCTGGATCTGGTTCCTCGGCTTGGCGGCGATGGCGACGATGGCCCGCTTCAGGACCGGCGCCTCGGCGAGCGTGTAGCCCGTCACAAGGATCAGGACCATCTGGAAGGCGAACGTGAAGATGTTCTGCGGTCCCCACACACCGCCGTACCACGCCTTGAGCATGCCGCTGGGCGAGGCGCCGTTCACCGAAAGAGCGACCAGCGCGGCGACGATGAGGGTGAGGATGACGGCGAACAGAAACGGGTCGGGCATCAGGCGTTCGACATACCGGACACACAGCGCAGTGAGGGATTGCATGACGCCGCGGCGTTTGGGTTTGTCTCCTTCGACTGATGGCTTTGGCTGTTCGGGTTCGGCCTCTGGCGCCCCACTCGTAGCCTTGGGGTCTTCGTTCGTTGTCATTGACCTACCCTCGCTCGCAATCCCAATGGCGACTGAACCGGGCTGGCCACCAGAAGCTAGTCGAATTCGATAGGCAGACTCTTCGGCCCGCTCAGGCTGACGATCGGTTTCCAGGGCACGGGCCCGGCAATTCGCGGGTTGCGCAGTCGCCCGGTCAGAACATTCAGCGCTTCGGCGATCTCGCGCCTGGCCAGGTTGGCGCCCAGGCAGTAGTGCACCCCGCCGCCAAAGGTCAATATCGCCGGCGCCCCCTCGCGGGTGATGTCGACACGATCCGGATCGTCGTAGACGGTCGGATCGCGATTGGCCGCAAAGGTATTCATCAGCACCATGGTGCCGGCCGGGAAGAGATAGCCGTCGAGCTCCACATCGTCGACCACGAGGCGCAGGGTCCCGCCCGCGATCGGCGAGTGGCGCATGGTCTCCTCCACCGCGTGCATGGCCAACTCGGGATTGTCCCTCAGCAGCTCCCACTGATCGGGGTGCTCGCAGAGCACCTGCACGGACGCGGCCACCTGGTTGCGGGTGGTGTCGGTTCCCGCCAGCAGCAGCCCGCCCGCGAGCATGCGGAGTTCGGCAGCGTCGAGCCGATCCCCGTCGTCCTCGGCGCGAATGAGGTCGGAGAGCAGGTCGTCGGTAAGGCTGCGCCGACGACGGGCGACCATATCGTCGACGTAGTCGTCGAGCTCGCCCCAGGCCCGCATGACGGCAGGCTGGAGGGCGTGGATGTCGGCGGAGAAGCTGAACGCTTGGAAGATGTCGTCAGCCCATGACGAGAATCGCTGCCAGTCTTCCCGAGGCGCGCCGAGCAGTGCGCAAATGATGGGAACCGGGTAGGGCCGCGCGAGGTCGGCGACCACGTCACAGTGGCCCGTCTCGGCGACGTGGTCGACCAGACCGCTCATCACGTCGACCATCGCGTCGTGCAGGCGCGCAACCGTACGAGGGGTGAACGCCTTGGAGCACATTCCGCGTAATCGGCGATGCGTCTCGCCCTCCACGCAGAGCAAGCTGTTCATCACCTTGTCCCACAACGGGCCCGAGGTGACGCCCTGGGCCTGCAGGACGATGCCGGGCGGCGGCTGGAACCGTTCGTCGCGCAGCACGGCGCGGACGAGCCGGTAGGAGAGCACTTCGGGTCCGAACGGGCCTAATGCGATGGGCGCCTGCTGTTGCACCGCCCGGAATCGGGGATAGACCTCCGCGGGGGTCTCGTCGGCGCCGTAGTCGAGCGTGGGCAGATCGGCGTCAAAAACACTGGGTGGAGCGGTACCGATGGTCATGACGGTCTCCTTTGACGCGTCCGACGGGCCTCGTCAGCATAAAGCGGGTTTTCGCACTCACTCGAAAACGCCGGTAAACTACAGGCATGTAATTCGGCACGTGGGCGCAGGCCGCCCTCGCCGGCAGAAGGAACGGCCATGGACCCACTCAAGATATGCAGTGTTGAATTTGACGATCGCGATCCTTATCGAGCGACATTCAACGTCCACTTGTCCCGCGATATGACGGATTTCGAACGCCAGGCGCTGCCGCCACTGCTCTCCTCGGGCTTTTCTCCGTCGGAGGCCCGGGGTTCTGCGGTGGTGGCGATCAGAAACGCGACGATCACGATGATCGAAGACCACCGAGACCTGCTCAAGCAGATCGTGGCCGAGGCCGAAACACTGGCCAGGACAATGGAACACGGGCAGCATGCGGTTGCCGCGCAGATCGCGGCCAGAGTCGAGGGCGTCCAGCAGCGCGCCGCGGCCATCGACTGGAGCTGACGCGGCCGGCGGCCGCATACTGAAGCCATGGCCGCCCTCGCACTTCGGCTCCTCGCTGCCCTTGCTCTGCTTTATGCGATGAGCGGCGGCGTGCGCGCGAATGCCGACGTGCCACCGCTGAGCCCCGAGGCGCGCGCAGCGGGATTCGTCGACGTGCGCTCCGTCGTGCCCAACGCGCTGATCGACCTGCGTTATACGACGCCGAACAACTTCACCCATACGCAGCTCTACCCGGCCAATGCTCGCTGTCTGGTGCACGAATCGATGGCTCCCGGTCTTGCGACCGCTGCGAAGGTGCTTTCCTCGCAGGGGAACGTGCTCGTCTTTTGGGACTGCTATCGACCACACGACGTGCAGGTCAAGATGTTTGGCATCGTGCCGAACCCGGCCTGGGTGGCTAAGCCCGGCAACTATGCGAAGAGCCACGAGTCTGGTCGGTCGGTCGATGTGACGCTGGCCAACGTCAACGAGCAATGCCCGCGTTGCCTCGTCGACATGGGCACCGACTTCGACGACTTCTCGCCAAGGGCAACGGCTTTCGCCACCGACAGTGTCAGCGCCGCCCAACAGGCCAACCGAGGCCGATTGCGCGATGCCATGAGCGCGGGCGGCTTATCGGTGTACTCCGGTGAATGGTGGCATTTCGACGGCTCGGGCGCCGGGGTCCAGCGGCCCATCCTGGACGTCCCAGTCAACTAGCTGTCTCATAATACGAGATTGCTGTTTCGTATTCTGGAATAGCCAGCGGTAGCCTTGACGTCGAACAGGATTCGATCGCACGGAGGTCGCACCATGACCGATGAATACCAGGCCGTCTACACCCACGGGCATCACGAGTCGGTGCTGCGCGGACATCGAGTTCGCACCGCGGAAAACTCCGCGGGCTATCTGCTGCCGCATCTGCGGCCGGGGCTGTCCGTGCTCGACGTCGGATGTGGCCCGGGGACCATCACGGTCGACCTGGCCGCCAGGGTCGCACCCGGATGTGTCACCGCCATCGAAATGACTGAGAATGCATTGGATTTAGCGCGCACCGAGGCGCAGACGCGGGGCCAGTCGAACATCGACTTCGTGACGTCGGACGTGCATGCACTCGACCTGCCCGACGACGCCTTCGACATCGTCCACGCCCACCAGGTGCTGCAGCACGTGGCCGACCCGGTGCAGGCGCTGCGCGAGATGCGACGGGTGTGTAAGGCGGGTGGCATTGTCGCCGCGCGTGACGCGGACTACGCGGGGTTCACCTGGTTCCCGCAGCTCCCGCCGCTGGACCGGTGGATGGCGCTGTACTGCGCGGCGGTGCGGGCCAATGGCGGCGAACCCGATGCGGGCCGACGACTGTTGTCCTGGGCACAGCGCGCCGGGTTCGACGATATCACGCCGACCGGTGGCTTGTGGTGCTTCGCCACGCCGGAGACCCGCGACTGGTGGGGCGGGATGTGGGCAGACCGGATCGTCGAGTCGGCCCTGTCGCGCCAACTGGTCGAGTCGGAGCTGGCCACCGCCGCGGAACTTCACGAGATCGCCTCGGCGTGGCGGGACTGGGCTGCGGCCCCGGACGGCTGGCTGGGCATCCCGCACGGCGAGATTCTCTGCCGCGGCTAGCCGTCGCCTGGGCTTTCACCTGGTCAAGCGGACGATATTGGCATTCTCTTTTTTTGCAAGTACGTTATCGTCTGAAAGATAACTGCACTCTGGGTGGCAGTCCCCATCGACCAGGGAGGGAAACGTGCGTCTCGGAGTAATGATCGGCGCCGAGCGTGGCGATTCCGCGCGCAAGGTTTCTCGGATGCTCGCCGATATCGAGTGGGCCGAGAACGCGGGCATGGACACCGCGTGGATCCCGCAAGTGCCCAACGACTTTGATGCGTTACTGGCTGTAGCCCTGATGGGTACCCGCACCACCCGCATCGAACTGGGCACCGCGGTCGTCCCGCTACAGGCGCAGCATCCGATTGCGTTGGCGCGTCAGGCGTTATCGACGCACGCCGCCACCGGAGGCCGGTTGGCACTGGGCGTCGGGCCGTCGCACCACTGGATCATCCAGGACATGCTGGGCCTGCCTTATGAGAAGCCGGCCGGTTACACCCGCGACTACCTCGAAGTACTGCACGCCGCGTTCGCCGGGCCCGGGCCGGTCGACGTCGAGAACGAGCACTTCACCGTGCACAACCCGCTGGATCTGGCTCCGGTGGCACCGCTGCCGGTGTTCGTCGCGGCGCTCGGCCCGGTGATGTTGGCTCTGGCCGGTGAGCACGCCGACGGAACCGTGCTGTGGATGGCCGACGAGCGGGCCGTGTCGAATCACGTCGTGCCGCGGATCACCAAGGCCGCCGACAACGCCGGCCGGCCCGCGCCGCGCATCGTCGCCGGAATACCCGTATGCCTCTGCGCGGCAAATGAAGTCGACGCTGCCCGCGAGCGAGCCAATCGAATCCTCGGCGAAGCCGAGGTGTCGCCGAATTATCAGCGGCTGCTGGACTACGGCGATGCCCGCGATGTCGGCGACATCTGCGCGGCCGGTGACGAGGCGGCCATCCTGAAGCGGATGCGCCGATTCGCCGACGCCGGGGTGACCGACCTGTCGGTCCGGCTGCTGCCGATCGGCGAGAACCGCGACGAGCTGGTCGCCTCCAAACGGCGCACCCGCGAGGTCATTTCGGAGCTGGGCGCCCAACTTCGCTGATCACGCCGGCGCAGTGAGGTGCGCCTCGGCGAGCTTACGGAAGGCCGCGACCAGTCGGCTTCGGTCGTCGGCGCGGCACGCCACCACCACGTGGCTGGGCTCGACACCCTCGAGTGGAATCGTGGTCAGGTCCGGGCGTAAAGCACTGATCTGCGAGCCGCCCGCGGTAATCGCCACCGCCTGACCGGCCGCGATCACTTCAAATTTGTCTTCCAGCGCGTCGATGAACGGCCCGTCGGGTGCGCGACGCCCGTCTGGACGCGGATCGACCCGCCAGAACGCGCTCCACGTCGGGTCCGAGTCACGGATCCGGGGCATCGGTTCGTCGGCGATGTCGTCCAGGGTGATCGACTCCTTGCCGGCCAGCCGGTGGTCCAGCGGCACCACCAACACCCGTGGCTCATCGTAAAGAATCGTGACGTGCAACTGGTCGGTCGGAAACGGTAGCCGTGTCACGACCGCGTCCACCCGGTGATCGAGTAGCGACTGGCGGGCTGCGTTCCACTCCAGGTGCACGGTGTGCACGTCGGCGTCCGGGTGCTGACGGCGCATTTCCCGCGCCGCGGGGGTGACGATCAGCCCCGTCGTGTAGCCGATGGTGATCCGGCGGGGCTGTGCGGCGGCGCGAGTCTGTGCCGCGGCGCGGGCCGCCGAACGCAGCAGCGCTTTGGCCGCCGGCAGGAACGCCTCGCCGGCTTCGGTCAGCCGGGTGCCCTGCGGGGTGCGGTCCAGCAGTCGGGCGCCCAGTTCTTGTTCCAGCCGGCGTATCTGCCGACTCAACGACGGCTGCGCCACCCGCAGTTCGGTGGCGGCGCGGCCGAAGTGCCGGTGCTCGGCCACCACGACGAAATACCGCACCAGCCGCAGGTCGAGATCGACCGACGTGTCCTTCATGCCCGAATGGTAACCGGCCAAATACAGTGCGAAGCACGCAAAGCACCCACACGCTGCGGTGATGCCTGATCGGTATTGAGCTATTCGAAACAAGTCTTGGACGCACCCGTTACCCGGAACGCAAGGTGGTGTTACCGCTTAATCGTCACTTCAGGGAGTTCATCATGCGAGTTTTCGTCACCGGCGCAACAGGTCACATCGGGTCGGCGGTGGTGCCCGAACTACTCCAGGCCGGCCACCAGGTCACCGGCCTCGCCCGCTCGGACAGTGGTGCTGCGGCACTGGCGGCCATGGGCGCCGACGTGCAGCGCGGCGACCTCGACGACCTCGAGGGCCTACAGGCGGCGGCCGCCGCCTCCGACGGCGTAATCCACTTGGCCTTCAAGCACAACTTCGACGACTTTCTCGGCTCCGTTGAGGCGGACCGCCTCGCGGTCGAGGCGATGGGCGAGGCGCTGGTCGGGTCTGACCGGCCGTTCGTGGGCACATCAGGCACGCTCATGGTGGCGTTCGTCGAGGGCCGCCTCGCCAACGAAGAAGACACCCTGCCCGCCGGGCCGCGGATCGATGCCGAGAATGCGGCAATTGCGTTGGCGCAGCGCGGCGTTCGGTCGTCGGTGATCCGGCTCGCGCCGTTGGTGCACAGCGACCTGGACCACCACGGCTTCACCCATCACATCATCGACTGCGCCCGCAGGGCTGGTGTCTCCGCATACATCGGCGACGGCGCGAACCGCTGGCCCGGCCTGCACACGCTCGACGCGGCGCGCCTCTACCGGCTTGCCCTGGAATCCGCGCCCGCGGGTTCGCGGTTGCACGGCGTCGCCGACGAGGGCGTGCCGTTCCGTGAGATCGCCGAGGTCATCGGTCGCCGTCTGGATCTGCCTACCAAGGGCATCACCCCAGAGGAGGCGCCAGAGCATTTCGGGTTTCTGGCCGCGTTCGCGGGATTGGACGATGCGACGTCCAGTGAGCGAACCCAGAAGATCCTCGACTGGCACCCGGAACACAAAGGGCTGCTTGCCGATCTCGAGGATGGCCACTACTTCGACGAGGAACAGCCCTGATGGAAGCTGTCGTCGATGTGGCGCGGAAAACCCTGGGGCCAGTCGGAGTGTCTCTGCCGGGTTCGCTGACGACCACGCCCCACGTCGATCTGCAACGGGATGCGGTTCGCCGCCTCGAACGCGCGGGATATCGCATGGTGTGGGTCAACGAGGTGCTCGGCAAGGACGCCCTCGTGCAAGTCGGGACGCTGCTGGCGGCCACCGGACAGGTGGCG
>NZ_DASXHW010000566.1:0-16979 GCF_036488105.1 Mycobacterium sp.
GTCGCCAGCGCGAGCAGCACCCACTGCACCAGCGCCTGGTCGATCATCGAACCCGGCGGCGGCGCACCGGGAAGAATATTTCGCAACGGAACGATCGCGAACAAGTTCGCCGCGTACCAGGTGGCGAACGGCGGCACGAACTTTCGCCGACCTATCGCCATCGGAATGGCCACCACCAGCGCCAGGGTCGGCAGGCTGATCAAGACCAGGATGATGCCGAGGTCGAAGATCAGCGGCCCCTTGGCCCGGTGCAGCGTGACGATCACATTGCTGGTGTTGTGGCTTCCGGTTTCACTGGTGTCGCTGTTGCGGGCGACGCTCGCGTCCCAGCCGTCCATCGCTCCGGTCACCTGAACAAGAGCCGGGAGTCGCTTGCGTTCGACGCCATTCCCGACGAAGACGTCCGCCGAGATCGGCTCGGTGCGATAGGAGTCAAATGGCCAGGCGCCGGGATCACCGTTCGCCTCGATCGTGGTGCTGACCTGCGCCGGCGCCTTGCCTGCCGGGTATTTCAGATCACCCAGGTCGTTGGGCGGATATAGCCGCACAGCGATATCGGTGTTCAACTCTTCGAAGCGTTTGTCCTCCAGCGACTCGCCCGGATAGATGAGCACGTTCACCGTGAGGCGATTCGTCGTGGACTTCAACTCCTCGAGCCGAATCTGCACAACCGTCTCATCGGGCCCGGCCTGGCTGATGTCCAGCGGCGGAAGCGGCCCCTCTGACTTTTGCAGCAAGTGAACGCCGAAAAGCGAAAGAGCGTAGGCGCCGATGACGATCAGCACGATGACCACACCGATAACGATGCGGGGCCGCTGCCGCTCCCGCTTCTCCTCCGGTGCCGATGAGGCTTCCGACGGAGTCTGAACGATCATTGCTCGCCGCGGTCCCGGAGATTCGGGACTACTTGCCGCGAGCGGACTGGGACTGCGTCATGGACGTCAGCCTGTCGGGGCAACACCTGGGTCACGTTAGCGAACGAAGGTGCCGATCGCGCGGCGAAAGAATGATGAGGGACAGGGTGCCCGAATCTCGTCATCCACTGGCCACCCGGCGGTAACTCGCAGTTCAGGAAGGTGGACGGAAAACATGAATTCGCCGATGGGACGGGACAGTTCGCCCTTCGACCGGCTAATCTTACGTCGGTTCGCGCGCTCGAATCGTGAGCCGTAATTCTCAACAAATGTGTCGACGTCCGGGGTGAGGCAACCAACATGAAGCACAGACGATTCGCCGCTGCGATCAGTTTGCTGGCTGCTGGCGCCACAGTGCTGTCGGGATGCGAGGTCCCGCACACCAGCACGGCCTACGCAAGCGTGGTGGTGAACTGCGGCGGTAAGTCGGCGATATCGGCCAGCGGCTCCACCGCGCAAGCCAACGCGATGAAGCGGTTCGTCAGCGCCTACAGCAAGTCCTGCCCCGGGCACAGCCTGAACTACACCGCGAACGGCTCGGGTGCCGGAATCGCCGATTTCCTGGCCGGCAAGAGCGATTTCGCCGGATCGGACACTCCGCTCGGCGACGACCAATACGCCGCCGCCAAGCGGCGCTGCGGCGGGGCCGACGCGTGGAACCTGCCGGTGGTCTTCGGCCCGCTGGCCATCACCTACAACCTCCCCCTCGATTTCCTGGTGCTCGACGCGCAATCGCTGGCCAGGATCTTCAACGGCAGCATCACCCGCTGGGACGACCCGGCCCTCACCGCGCTCAACGCCTCCATGCCGCCAGGGGACATCCACGTCATCTACCGCAGCGACAAATCCGGCACCACCGACAATTTCCAGGCCTACCTGCGGGCCGCATCCGGCGGAGCCTGGACCCAGGGCACCGGCAAAGAGTTCAAAGGTGGTGTCGGAATCGGTGCCAAGGGCAACGACGGCACCTCGTCGGCGGTGAAGAACACCCAGGGTGCGATCACCTACAACGAGTTGTCGTTCGCGATGGAGGAAGGACTGTTCGCCGCGGAGATCAAGACCCCGGGCAGTCGCAAGTCAAGGCGGCCGGTGCGCATCGGCACCGACTCCGTCGGCAAGACCATCGCCGGGGCCAAGATCGTCGGCAAGGGCAACAACCTCGTGCTCGACCTCTCGTCGTTCTATGTCCCCAGCCAGGACGACGTCTATCCGATCGTGATGGCGACCTACGAGATCGTCTGCTCGAAATACCCCGACCCGCAGACCGGTATGGCTGTCAGAGCGGCTCTGCAGGCCACGCTCGGGCCCGGCCAGATCGACCTGGACAAGAACGGCTACATCCCGCTGCCGCCCAACTTCCAGGCGAAGGTTTCAGACGCGGCCGACGCCATCAGGTGATCCGGCGGGCGAATCGCCCACACACCGGAACCCGATGTGGGTAGTCGCGGTGTCCTGCGACTGCGGCGAGCGCGCAGCCGGCCGATACCGGTGGCAGTACTCGGGGGCGCACAGGTGTGAGCCACCCTTGAGCGTCTGCGCGATCGTCGGGTCCGCGGGTCCCGTTGGCGCACAACAGGATTTGGGTGGCGCGTCCAGCCGATGGTGAGCTGAGTATTCGGTCGTCGTCCACTCCCAGACATTGCCGATCATGTCGAAGAGACCGAAGCCGTTTGGGGGGAACTCGGCCACCGGCGAGGTGCCGACCCAACCGAGTGCCCCGTCGTTGCGATAGGGAAAGCGGCCCTGCCAGGTGTTGGCCATCGGCTTGCCGCCGGGCTTCTCGTGGTCGCCCCACGCGTAGGTGGTGCCGGCCCCGCCGCGCGCGGCGTACTCCCATTCGGCTTCGGTCGGCAGCCGTCGGCCGGCCCAGCGCGCATACGCTGCGGCATCGGGATACGCCACTTGTACCACCGGATGATCGGCCCGGTCGGCGACGTCGCTGTCCGGCCCGAATGGATGCCGCCAGCTGGCACCCGGCACCCAAACCCACCATTGCCGCCAGTCCCGCAAGTCGACCGGACCTGGCGTGGGGCGGAAAACCATTGCGCCAGAATGCAGTTCGGCCGGATCGGCGCCCGGGTAAAGCGACGGGTCGATGGGCTGCTCGGCTACCGTCACATACCCCGTGGCCCTCACGAACTCGGCGAATTGGGCGTTGGTCACCGGATGCCGCTCGATCGAGAAAGCGTCGACGGTCACGGTGTGGGTCGGCGCTTCCTCGGGGTAGAAGCTCGTCGAGCCCATTCGAAATGACCCGGATGGCAGGTCGACGAGCTCGGTGGGCATGGGTTCAGGGTATGACGACGGAGAACTCTTGCATCAGCGCGGCTTTGGCGGCACCGAAACCCGGCGCATCCTGCGGCCCCTCCAGGTGAACGGCGACCAGATATTGTCCCGTGTTGGTCCAGATGTGGGTGATGCGGTCGGCGAACTCCACGGCACCCTGGGGTCCGCGGAATGTTCCGCTGAGCTTCTGGCTGCTGTATCCGCAGAACTTGACCCCTACGGTGTCGACCTGAAAGTCGGGCTTCGAACGCGCCAGCGTGGCAACGTAATCGGCGAAGGCCGACGCCGGATCGCGGGCAGTCACGGTGATGGTCACCTCGCCGGTCATGCCGTCGGGCCCGCTGAGGGACAACGCCACATCGCCTTGCCCCGGCTCACTGGTCCAGGCTTCTGGCACCGTCAGCGTGATCCTCGGCGCGGCCGGATCGGACACCTGAGCGACGGTGCCGATGCCGATCCCGGCCGGCCCCGGGAAGCAGACGAATGCATTGGGCGGAATGTGCTCCGGCAACGTCGTCTCGATCCCGGGAGCGGGTGTGCGGTCGCCCTTGGTGGGGTGATGCGACCCGGTTGCGGATTGCGCGGACCCACCGGTCCAGGCAGCGACCCCGTCGATGGTCCGGTCGCAACCCGACAGCACGGCGATCGCCAGAGCGGCCATTCCCGGCAACACCCGAAGAGACCTCGAGCGCAGCTCAGTCACGCGAAAACGCCAGCGCCATTTCTTTTTCCACGTCCTGGTATGGCCGGCCGGACAGATCGACGGTGACCTGCGCGATGGTGCCGCCGCTGAACACGAACGGCGCCTTGTACCGGCTGGACACCGCCGAACCAGCGTTGCGTCCGACCGTGACGCCGGCACCCGCTAATCCGAAGGTCCCCGGATGCGACTGCACGTCGGCCAGCGTGCCGACTGTCGCGTCATCGATGAACAGCGTGACCTCGCCAAGCGGCGTGTGACTGTTCTGCACCGTGCCGGTGCGAGCGTACCGAGCGCCGAAGAGATGCCGGCCCAGCGGTACCGCCTGCGACGAGGACACCTCCTGCAGGCGCTCACCGAGGAAGTTGTAGACGTAGTGCAGCCGTCCGTCCTGAATGAACAGGACGTACCCGCCGTGCGCGCCGCCCTGCTTGAACAGCACGCCTTCGGCGCCGGTGCTGTCGACGGTGACGTCGGCGAGTACCGCGAACGAGCGGCCGCGGATCTCGGGCGCGGCGCCGGTGGCCACTTCGGCGCAGTCGGGATAGTACGTGTAGCTGTCCCGTTCGCTCGCCAGGTATGGCCGTATGCGCGTCAACGTCTCGAAGATGTTGAGGTCCGACAACGGCAACCCGTTGTATTTCGCCGCCTCAGAAAACCACAACGCCTTGAGTTCTTCCAGCTTGTCGGGATTCTCCCCGGCCAAGTCGTGGCACTGGCTGCGGTCGGCTTCGATGTGGAAGAGCTCCCAGCGATCGGCGTCGAAATGGCCCCAGCCGGCCGGTGTCGCGGCGTGGACGGTATTGGCGAACCAGCCGTTGTGCCAGATCCCGCGAGTGCCCAGCATGGTGTAAAACTGAGTCTCTTTGCCGGTGTTGGCCGACGGATCAGTAAGAGCCGCTTTGAAACTCACACCGTCCAGCGGCTTCTGCGGGACACCCTTCACAGTCTCCGGCGGTTGGATGTTCAGCAGGTCGTAGACGGTCGGGGTGACGTCACACACGTTGACGTAGTTGTCCCGGACCTCACCGTGCGCCGCAATTGTGTTGGGCCACGAGACAATTGCGGTGTCCGCGATCCCACCCTCATGCGAGGCGTACCTCTTGTAGAGCTTATAGGGCGTGTTGAAGGCCATCGCCCAACCGATCGGATAATGGTTGTAGGTCTGCGGCCCACCGAGATGGTCGAAGACCTTCATGCTCTCTTCGACGGTGTCGATGTAGCCGTTGAAAAACTTGCCCTCGTTCACCGATCCATTGGGACCGCCCTCACCACTGGCGCCGTTATCGGAGATCACCACGATAAGGGTGTTGTCCAGCTGTCCGGATTCCTCGAGGTAGTCCAGAATCCGGCCGATCTGGGCGTCGGTGTAGCTGAGGAAACCGGCGAACACCTCGGCCATCCGGCTGAACAACCTCTTCTCCTCATCGTTGAGTGAGTCCCAGGGCCGCACCGTGTCCTGCAACGGCCACGGCTGACCCTCGGGTCCCTTGACATCGAGATAGGGGTTGACCGGCGACAGTTCGGTGTCCTGCGGCACGATGCCCATCGACTTCTGCCTGTCCAGAACGATCTCTCGGTAGCGCTCATAACCCATGTCGAACTTGCCGGCGTAACGGTCCGCCCACTCCTGGAAAACATGATGTGGGGCATGGCCGGCGCCGGGGCAAACGTAGCTGAACCACGGCTTGTCGGGTGCGATCACCTTGGCGTCGCGAATGAACTCAATTGTCTTGTCCGCGAGGTCCTTCGACAGGTGGTAGCCGTCCTCCGGGGTGCCGGGCGGATTCACCGGGTGGTTGTCGTACACCAGGTCCGGATACCACTGGTCGGTCTCGCCGCCCATGAATCCGTAGAAGCGTTCGAAACCACGCGAGGTCGGCCAGTGTCGCTTGGTCGACGCCAGGTTGGACTCCTCGAGTGGCGTCAGATGCCACTTGCCGACGCAGTAGGTGTTGTACCCCTGTTCGGCCAAGACCTCAGACAGCAAAGCGGTTTCGAACGGGATGCGACCGTTGGAATTGGGGAAGCCCTCGGTGAACTCTTCGATCATCGCCATGCCGACCGTGGTGGCGTTGCGACCGGTCAGCAGCGACGCCCGCGTCGGTGAGCACAGCGCCGTGGTGTGGAACTGTGACAGTCGCACTCCGCGCTCGGCGATGCGCGTCATCGCCGGCATCTCCACCAGGCCCCCGAAGCAGTCCCAGGTCGCGATGCCCGTGTCGTCCCACACCAGGTAAAGGATGTTGGGCGCACCCTGCGGCGCGGTCGGCGCAGCGAATGGGCCCCAATCCGGTTCCGAATCACGGATATCCAATTCGATCTTGCCGTTGAACTCGGTAGCCATCGCTGGCCTCACTCTCGTAGTGGACCCCCGGGATTCCGGATGCAGATTACACCGCTGCGCCGAACAGTCGGCCAACATCGCGATGACGAACGGTCACGCCGCCGCGGTGGCTAACGCGGCTCTGTCCGCTCTCCCTGCGTCCAGGTGTGCGGCAGCATCGGCATATTGGGCCCCCGCCGAAATCGTCGCTGGACAGCGTGGCCAGTCCGGCCGCTTGCTCGCCGGCATTCGACACCGTGCCGGCGAATCCCAGCGGTCCCGCGCCGCGATCCGACGCCGTCTTCAGAGGCGACCGGGTGCGACGCCTGGATCCTGCGTACCGTGAGCTCGCGGGCTCACCGGCCGGCGAGATTACTTAGCCTTCTCCAGGATCTCGACGAGCCGCCAGCGCTTGGTGGCCGACAGCGGACGAGTCTCCATCAGCGATACGCGGTCGCCGATGCCGGCGTCGCCGTGCTCGTCGTGCGCCGTGACCTTCTTGGTGGTCCGGATGATCTTGCCGTACAGCGGGTGGCGCATACGGTCTTCCAGCTCGACCACAATGGTATTCTGCATCTTGTCGCTCACCACGTAGCCGATGCGGGTCTTACGCCGACCGCGCGGCTTCGGGGTGGCCGGAGTGTGCTTGGGCCCCTTGGCATTGCCGTCTTTTGTGGCGCCAGCCTTGGGAGCAGCCTTGGCCGCCTTCGCCGGTGCCGCCTTCTTCGCCTCTGCCATTACGATTCCTCACCATTGGGCCCAGAAGCCAGGCCGAGTTCGCGTTCACGTAGCACGGTGTAGATCCGTGCGATCTCATGACGGACAACGCGCAGCCGACGGTTGTTGCTCATCTGACCTGTCGCCATCTGGAAGCGCAGGTTGAACAGCTCTTCCTTGGATTCGCGCAGCTTCTCGATCAGCTCGTCGTCGTTGAGCTCGCGCAGTTCGCCAGGCGAAATTCCCACTGCCATCAGAACTGCTCCTCTCGGGTAACGATGCGTGCCTTGATCGGCAGCTTGTGGATCGCGCGGGTCAGCGCCTCCCGGGCGGTCTGCTCGTTGGGGTAGCTGAGCTCGAACAGCACGCGACCCGGCTTGACGTTCGCAATCCACCATTCCGGCGATCCCTTTCCGGAACCCATGCGGGTTTCGGCGGGCTTCTTGGTCAGCGGACGATCCGGGAAGATGTTGATCCACACCTTGCCGCCACGCTTGATGTGCCGGTTGATGGCGATACGAGCGGACTCGATCTGACGGTTGGTGATGTAGGCGTGCTCCAGCGCTTGGATGCCGTAGTCGCCGAAGCTCACCGATGTGCCACCGCTGGCAATCCCGCGCTGGCGCGGGTGGTGTTGCTTGCGGTGCTTGACTCTGCGGGGAATCAACATGATTCAGCTCTCCGTACTCTGCGCCTCGACAGCCGGCGCCTCAACTGGTGCCGCGGCTGGCGGAACAGAAGTCTCCTCGGCACTCGACGCGGCGCGTCCGGCTTCGGTACTGGTCGCCGTGGTTCCGGCGGATCCGCTACGGCGCGGACGGGTGCCCGACGGGCGCTCGCGGCGGGGACGCTCGGCGCCGGCGGACGGCGCAACCAGCTCGCGCTTGCCACCGACGATGTCGCCCTTGTAGATCCACACCTTCACACCGATCCGGCCGAAGGTGGTCTTGGCCTCGTACAGGCCGTAGTCGATGTCGGCACGCAGCGTGTGCAGCGGCACCCGGCCTTCGCGGTAGAACTCCGAGCGGCTCATTTCGGCGCCGCCGAGACGACCGGAGCACTGCACCCGGATGCCCTTGACGTTGGGCTGACGCATCGCCGATTGGATCGCTTTGCGCATCGCGCGACGGAACGCCACCCGGTTGCTCAGCTGCTCGGCGACGCCCTGTGCCACCAACTGTGCTACCGACTCAGGGTTTTTCACCTCGAGGATGTTGAGCTGCACCTGCTTGCCGGTCAGCTTCTCCAGGTCGGCACGGATGCGGTCGGCCTCGGTACCACGACGACCGATGACGATGCCCGGCCGAGCAGTGTGGATGTCCACTCGGACCCGGTCGCGGGTGCGCTCGATCTCAACGTCGGCGATGCCGGCGCGCTCCAAGCCGGTCGACAGCAACTTGCGGATCGCCACGTCTTCCTTGATGTAGTCCGCGTATTGCTTGTCCGCGTACCACCGAGACTTCCACTCGGTGGTGATACCGAGCCGGAATCCGTGCGGATTGATCTTCTGGCCCACTACTGCGAGCCTCCCTTCGCATCCGAAGTCGCTTCAGTCCCAGCGGACTTCGCGGCGGATGCCTTCGCTTCAGTTGTCTTTTTGGGGGACGCTTTCTTGGCCGGCACCTTCTCGGCCGTTGCTTTCTTGGCCGGCGCCTTGTCGGCGGCCGCCTTCTTGGCGGGGGCCTTCTTGGCGGGAGCCTTCTTGGCCGGTGCGTTGCCCGCGGCAGCCTTGCTGGCCTGCGCGCGACGGGCGCGGGTCGCGCTCGCCGACTGCGAGCCCCGCGCGTCCTTCGACGGACGGCTCTCCACCACAACGGTGATGTGGCTGGTGCGGCGACGGATCCGGAATGCGCGGCCCTGGGCGCGCGGACGGATCCGCTTGGCGGTCGGGCCATCGTCGGCGTAGACGCTGGCCACCACCAGAGTCGACGGGTCCAGGCCGTTGTTGTTCTGCGCGTTGGCCGCAGCGCTGGCGATGACCTTTGCCACCGGCTCGCTGGCCGCCTGCGGCGCCCAGCGCAGGATGTCGAGCGCGTCGGCCACCGACTTGCCGCGGACCAGGTCGATCACCCGGCGCGCCTTGCTCGGCGACACCCGCACGAACCGCGCTTTGGCGACCGCCGAAGGATATTCAGTAGCCGTGCTCATCGCCGCTTGGCCTTCCGGTCGTCTTTGATGTGTCCCTTGAAGGTGCGCGTCGGCGCGAACTCACCGAGTTTGTGGCCCACCATCGATTCGGTGACGAACACCGGCACGTGCTTGCGGCCGTCGTGGACCGCGAACGTGTGACCGATGAAGTCGGGAATGATGGTCGAACGCCGCGACCAGGTCTTGATGACCTGCTTGGTGTTCTTCTCGTTCTGGACGTCGACCTTCTTGAGCAGATGGCCGTCGACGAACGGACCCTTCTTAAGGCTGCGTGGCATCGGCTGCTCCTAGCGCGATTTCTTGCCGGTGCGCCGGCGTCGGACGATGAGCTTGTCGCTGGGCTTGCGGCCCTTGCGGGTGCGGCCTTCCGGCTTACCCCAGGGGCTGACCGGGTGGCGACCACCGGAGGTCTTACCCTCACCACCACCGTGCGGGTGGTCCACCGGGTTCATCACCACACCACGGACCGTGGGGCGCTTGCCCTTCCAGCGCATACGCCCGGCCTTGCCCCAGTTGATGTTGGCCTGCTCGGCGTTACCCACCTCGCCGACGGTGGCGCGGCAGCGCACGTCGACACGGCGGATCTCACCACTAGGCATACGCAGCGAGGCGTAAGTGCCTTCCTTACCGAGCAATTGGATGCTGGATCCCGCCGAGCGAGCCATCTTGGCTCCACCGCCCGGCCGCAGCTCCACGGCGTGGATCAACGTACCGGCCGGGATGTTGCGCAACGGCAGGTTGTTACCCGGCTTGATGTCGGCATTGGCGCCGGACTCCACCACGTCGCCCTGGGAAAGTCCCTGCGGCGCAATGATGTAGCGCTTCTCGCCGTCCAAGAAGTGCAGCAGCGCGATGTTCGCGGTGCGGTTCGGGTCGTACTCGATGTGCGCGACCTTCGCGTTGACGCCGTCTTTGTCGTTGCGACGGAAGTCGATCACCCGGTAGGCCCGCTTGTGGCCGCCACCCTTGTGACGGGTGGTGATCCGGCCGTGCGCGTTGCGTCCACCGCGACCGTGCAACGGCCGAACCAACGACTTCTCCGGAGTGGAACGAGTGATCTCGGCGAAATCGGAGACGCTGGCACCGCGGCGACCCGGAGTCGTCGGCTTGTACTTGCGAATTCCCATGTCTGTTAAGTCTCTCTATCCTCGGCTACGCAGGTGCGCCGAACAATTCGATCGGCTTGCTGCCGGGCGCCAACGTCACGATGGCGCGCTTGGTGCTCTTCCGTTGGCCGTAGCCACTTCTGGTGCGCTTGCGCTTGCCCTGGCGGTTCGCGGTGTTCACCGCGGCCACCTTGACCGAAAAGATCTTCTCGATCGCGATCTTGATCTGCGTCTTGTTCGAGTCAGGGTGCACCAGGAACGTGTACACGTTGTCGTCGATCAGGCCGTAGGACTTCTCCGAGATGACCGGGGCCAGGATGATGTCGCGGGGGTCAGTGACGGTCGCCATCAGGCCGAAACCTCCTCAGCGGTATGGGTATTCGCCTCGATGTAGGCGTTGAGTGCCTCCACCGAGAACACCACGTCGTCGGCGCGCAGGACATCGTAGGTGTTGAGCTGGTCCGGCGTCAGGATGTGCACACCGGGTAGGTTGCGCACACTCTTCGCGCCGGTCTCGTCGCTACGTCCGATGACCACCAGCACCTGCTTGCGATCGGTCAGGGTGCCCAGAAAAACCCTGGCGCTCTTGGTCGACGGTGTCTGCCCCGACACCAGCTCGGTGATCGCGTGGATGCGGCCGTTGCGAGCCCGGTCAGACAACGCACCGCGCAGCGCGGCGGCGATCATCTTCTTGGGAGTGCGCTGGCTGTAGTCGCGAGGCTGGGGACCATGCACGACACCACCACCGGTGAACTGCGGCGCACGCGTCGAACCCTGCCGGGCGCGACCGGTGCCCTTCTGCCGGTACGGCTTCCGGCCACCACCACGAACCTCGGCCCGAGTTTTGGTCGAATGCGTGCCCTGGCGCGCCGCGGCCAGCTGGGCCGTGACCACCTGGTGCATCAGCGCGATGTTCGCGGGCGCGTCGAACAGCTCGGCCGGCAACTCAACGGAGCCGTCGGTTTTGCCGGCGGGCGTCTTGACGTCGATCTTCAGCGCCTTCGCGGCTTTATCGGCAGCCATTACTTCTCACCTCGTTTGATCGCGCTGCGGACGACGACGAGTCCGCCTGTGCGGCCGGGGACAGCACCCTTGATCAGCAGCACGCCGTTCTCGGCATCGACCAAGTGCACCAAGAGGTTCTGCGTGGTCACCCGGTCGCTACCCATCCGGCCGGCCATCCGGGTGCCCTTGAACACCCGAGCCGGAGTGGCGCAACCGCCGATGGAGCCCGGACGACGGTGCACCGCCTGAGCACCGTGGCTGGCGCCCTGACCGCGGAAACCGTGACGCTTCATGGTTCCCGCAAAACCCTTGCCCTTCGAGGTGCCGGTCACGTCGACATAGGTTCCGGCAGCGAAGATCTCGGCGGTCAACTCCTGCCCGACCTGATAGTCGGCTGCGGCGGACTCGTCGTCGAGACGCAACTCGGCCAGGTGCCGGCGGGGGTTGACCCCGGCGGCGGCGTACTGACCCGTCAGCGGCTTGTTGATCTTGCGGGGACTGATTTCGCCATAGGCCAGCTGCACCGCGCTGTACCCGTCAACCTCCGGAGTACGGATGCGGGTCACCACGTTCGGCCCGGCCTTGACCACCGTCACGGGAACGACGCGGTTGTTCTCGTCGAACACCTGCGTCATGCCCAGCTTGGTGCCCAGAATGCCCTTTCTCGCCATTGCTCGCAGCTCCTACTGGATGTTGACGTCGACGCTGGCAGGCAGATCGATGCGCATCAGCGCGTCAACGGTTTTCGGGGTCGGGTCAAGGATGTCGATCAGGCGCTTGTGAGTGCGCATCTCGAAGTGCTCCCGCGAGTCTTTGTACTTGTGCGGTGAGCGAATAACGCAGTACACGTTTTTCTCAGTGGGCAGCGGCACCGGGCCCACCACGCTGGCGCCCGTCCGGACAACCGTCTCGACGATCTTGCGCGCCGAGGCATCAATGGCCTCGTGGTCGTAGGCCTTGAGCCTGATGCGGATCTTCTGTCCCGCCACGCTTCCTCACTCTCCAGGTCGAGACCCGGTTTCCCGCCGGGCACCGATCGCCTCAAGCGATCTGGCGTCGCGCCCGGTTGTTGCGCCGCTGTTTACCTGTCTTGGTCCACCGGCCCCCGCGGTCGGGTGTGTCGCCCTCACGCAGCCTGGTCCGCGACCGAATTGGTCTCGTTCCAAGATTGGGACCGGAGGCGTCCGTTTGGACGCCGGTCGTATGCCCGGCCAGGCGTAAACCCGGCGCAAGGCAACCCGAACAGTATGCCCTAGATCCCGGTATCGGCCAAATCCTCCCGACCACGCCACCGGTCCTGCTCATCAGCGGCGAAACCGCGCGCGGCGCGGTCACGCCGGATGCCCCGGCGCGGGTTTCTTACTCCAGAGTAAGGTGTGCCAGCATGACCAGCCCGACCAGCACGTATGCCGCATGGGAGCGCCTTTCCGGTCGTCCCGGCGGCAGCCGGCTGTTTTCGGTGGCAGCGATGGCGCGCGTTCCCTACTTTGCTTCGGTGCTGCCGCACGTGGTGCGGATGGAGCCGGGCCTGGCCGAGGTCCGGGTTCCGAAGTGGTTCTTCGTCTACAACCACCTACATACCGTGCACGCGATCGCGTCCTGCAATGCCGCCGAGGTGGCGATGGGGATGCTGATGGAAGCCACCGTCCCGCGCAGCCACCGATGGATACCGAAGGCGATGACCGTTCAGTACCTCGGGAAGGCCACCACGTCGCTGCGCGCCCGGGCCCAGCTGGACCCGCCGGACTTCACCCGAATCACCAACGGCGTCGATCTCGTCGTGCCGGTCAGCATCACCGATCGGAGCGGAAACGAAGTCGTGCACGCCGACATCACCACCTGGGTCACGCCGGTCGGCTAGCCACCCACCAGATACGTTCCGTGACCGCGACGCACCAGGCCGCGGTCCACCCCTCGGCGAAGCCGATCGCTTCCGGTGTGCTCACGACTTGCCCAGCGTCGCCCAGAACGGACACTGATGTGCCGCTTCGAAGTCGGTGATGAGCTGACTTCCACCGGGGCGCAACGACATCCAAGAGTCGTGGTCGGGGCTAGCATCTTGGGCCGGCCAGTCGGGCAGGCCGGCGGCCTTCGGTGCGCCATTGATGACGAAATGGCTCCAATAGCTCATCATCTGGTCCGACAAGATCTGCTGAGCGGGATCCAGCGGTTGCGCACCACCCATGCTGAACAGGTACCGCAGCTCCAGGGAGTGACTGGCGCCGACGGGAAACGGCGCGTCTCGCAAGAGCTTGGGCGCCGGCGCGTGTGGATCGTCGAACTCGTAGGCGTATACCGGCGCGTTACGACTCAGCGAGTCGGCCAATCGGTCTGCGGCGCAAGCAAAGACACCGTCGGTGGCCGCCGCTGCGTAAGCCAGCGAGGCATCGCCGCCGTAGTGGTCGGGCGGATAGTGCGCCAGCACCGGGGCGCCGTCGGCGGCGCCGAAGATCTCGGCGAGCAGATGCGGATACTCACCGGGCCGGACTCCTCGATCCAGCCTCGCCGCCCGCAACGCCGCGAAAAGCGTGAATTCGTCGTGGTTGACCCCCATCAGCACCGGAACTCGGGCTACCCGGTCGGCGGCGAATCCCGCCATCGGATTGTCCGGCAGCGCAGTCGTACCGGTGACCGGACCGGAGAGCGCGTCGGAGTCGCCGATGAAGTAGTACCAGGGCGGACGCTCGAGTCGGGTCGCCGGCAGCCCACGCAGACACCGCGCGACAGTCGCCGGATTGCGACAGCCTGCCGCGACCGCGTAATCCACGCTCTGGTGCTGCCCGAACTCCAGGTCGGCCTGCGCCTGACACGGCGCGCTCTGGATGATCGCCGCGCGGAACAGCCCGGCCGACCCCGGCGCCACCAGGTGATCGCACACCGACATGCCGCCCGCGGATTCGCCGGCGATGGTCACCTTGCGCGGATCGCCACCGAACGCGGCGATGTTGTCGCGGACCCAGCGCAACGCGGCCTGCTGGTCGGCCAGCCCGTAGTTGCCCACCGTGCCGGGCGCACCGAGCGACGGGTGGGCCAGGAAACCGAGCGCACCCAGCCGGTAGTTGATCGTGACGACGACGATGTGGCCCCTGGCGGCCAGCCAGCGCGCGTGATAGATGTCGCCGCTGCCGTTGACGAAACCTCCCCCGTGAATCCACACCAGCACCGGGCGCTTGTCGTTGTGTTGTCCGCGAGCCGGGGTCCAGATGTTGAGCGTCAGGCAGTTTTCGCTGGTCGGCTTCCCGACCCGCGGATTGGGTCCGGTGTCCTGCATGCACTGCGGCCCGGCCTTGGTGGCGTCCAGCATCCCCGACCAATGCGCCGCCGGCCGCGGTAGCTGCCACCGCAGCGGCCCCACCGGCGGCGCCGCATACGGAATGCTCTGGAACAAGCGGTAATCCGCGGCGACCTGCCCGCGCACGGAACCCATCGCGGTACGCACGACGCCGGCATCCAGTGGACCGGCGTACGCCGGTTCGACCTTTCGGGGCGCGACGAGGGCTCCCTGCCCGCAGGCAACCGCCGTCACAGCCGTCACCAGCAGGGCGGCCAAGGCCCTGCGGCGACGAGATGATCGGATCGGCACGGAAAGACAGCCTACGGATAAGCCGAAAGTGCTCACGGATAATCCGCAATCACGCAGACTTAAACCTGACACGTGTCAATAAATCCGATCAACCCGGCAGGTGAACAGGTAGATGAGCGCACCGATCGTTGACGAGGCCGCGAAGGTCTTCGCTGATCCGACGTCGTATGCCGATGAACCGCGGTTGCACGCGGCGCTGACCCACCTGCGTGCCCATGCCCCGGTGTCGCTGGTCGACAGCGCGCCCTACCGGCCGTTCTGGGCGATCACCAAGCACGCCGACATCATGCACATCGAGCGGGCCAACGATCTGTTCGTCAACGAGCCGCGCCCGTTGCTGGCCACCGCTGCCGCCGATGACATGGCGCGCCAGCAACTGGACGCCGGAATGGGATTGCGCACGTTGATCCACATGGACGACCCGCAGCATCGCGTGGTGCGCGCGATCGGCGCGGACTGGTTTCGCCCGAAGGCGATGCGGGCGCTGAAAATCCGGGTCGACGAACTGGCCAAGATCTACGTCGACAAGATGGTGGCCGCGGGCAACGAGTGCGACTTCGTGCAAGAGGTCGCGGTGAACTACCCGCTCTTCGTGATCATGTCGCTGCTGGGCTTGCCGGAGTCGGACTTTCCCCGCATGCTCGCGCTGACTCAGGAACTGTTCGGCGGCGACGATGACGAGTTCAAACGCGGCGCAACGCTCGAGGAGCAGCTCCAGGTGCTGCTCGAATTCCTCGGCTACTTCAATGCGCTCACCGCATCGCGCCGCGAGCAACCGACCGAGGATCTGGCCTCCGCAATCGCCAACGCCCGTGTCGACGGCGAACCGCTGTCCGACGTCGACACCACTTCCTACTACGTCATCATCGCTACCGCGGGCCACGACACCACCAGCGCGACTATCGCCGGTGGTCTGCAAGCCCTCATCGAAAACCCCGATCAACGAAAGCGCTTGAGCGACAACCTTGATTTGATGCCGCTGGCCACCGAGGAGATGATCCGCTGGGTGACCCCGGTCAAAGAATTCATGCGTACCGCGACCGCAGACACCTCGATACGCGGGGTGCCGGTCGCACAAGGCGAATCGGTGTACCTCTCGTACGTCTCGGGAAACCGTGACGAAGAAGTATTCGACGATCCGTTCCGCTTCGACATCGGACGCGATCCGAACAAGCACTTGGCATTCGGCTACGGGGTGCACTTCTGTCTGGGCGCGGCGCTGGCCCGGATGGAAGTGAACAGCTTCTTCACCGAGTTGCTGCCGCGGCTGAAAACCGTTGAGCTCAACGGAGACCCAGAGCTCATCTCGACGACGTTCGTCGGCGGTCTCAAGCACCTGCCGATTCGCTACCAGGTGCGTTGAGCGCGGGTTTCTGGGCGCGCTGCACGTGCAGAAAGCCATCGACGGCGGCCCGCGTGCACTCCCGGTAATCGAAATTCGGCAGGGTGGACAGCCGACCCAGCACCACCGGGCCCATCAGCAGGGCGATCGCCCGCGAGCGGTCGATATCACCCAGTTCGGCAGCCTCGGGGCTGTCGAAGATCGCGTCGAACGGTGCGGCGTACTGCTGGGCGATTCGTTGGCGCAGCGTGGTGATCGCCGGGCTGTCGGCGGTCCGGGTCTGACGCGATTGCGGCAGTTGCTCCAGGTCTCGCCCGAGCGCCAGCCAGCTCATCGCCATCACCATGCCCGGGGCCTCGGCGATCGATTGCCCGAATGCCAGTACCACCGCGATCAGCCGATCGCGCAGGGTGCCGTCTTCGGACGGTATTGGCGCCGGCGGGATCAGGCCGCTGAAAGCCGCTGCCAGCAACTCATTTCCGCTGGGGAAGTGGCGGTACAGGGTTGCCCGGGCCACGTTGGCGCCACGAGTGACCGCGTCGACGGTGACTGCGCTCGGCCCGCCGGCGCGAAGTAAGGCGGTGGCGGCCTCCAGCAACCGAGCCCGGGAACGCGCCGGCCGAGGATCGGTGTTGTCGGTGATGCTGACCGCCTCCTTCGTCCGATCTGAATAGCCTACGCAAAGCGCCTGCCCGGCCCGATACCGACCGCGCGGCGATTCAGCTGACGAACTCCGCGGCCCGATGCCCCAGCATCGCGATGGTGGCGTGCGGGCCGCGGCTGGTGACGGTCGGCAGCACCGACCCGTCGATCACCCACAGCCCATCGATACCGTGCACGCGGCACTGATGG
>NZ_DASXHW010000023.1:0-5792 GCF_036488105.1 Mycobacterium sp.
CAGCGAGTCGGGGCCGAGCGGCTGAGGCGGGGCTTCGTATCCCAGTGGCGAAACCGGGCAACCCGCCGCAACCGGGGCTGCGGCAGACGTATCTTGAGTCACTGGTGCAATTTCCTGTCCCAGTCAGGCAAACTGACTACATGCGTTGTCAACTAGAGTCTAGGAGTGAAGTGCCGTCCGGTCAACGTGCGCGTCGCTGGTCGGGTATCCCTCTCGGCGATCGCCAGGCCTTGCGGCGGGACGAACTCGTCGCCGCCGGCGTGCAACTGCTCGGCGAGGCAAGCGGCCCGGCGGTGACCGTGCGGGCGGTGTGCCGGCAAGCCGGACTCACCGAACGCTACTTCTACGAGAGCTTCGCTGATCGCGACGAGTTCGTGCGCGCGGTCTACGACGATGTGTGCACCAGGGCGATGTCGACGTTGACGTCGGCCGCGACGCCGCGCGAGGCGGTCGAGCAATTCGTCGCGCTGATGGTCGACGACCCGGCGCGCGGGCGGGTGCTCTTGCTGGCCCCGGCGGTAGAACCGGTCCTGGTGCACTCGGGAGCGCAATGGATGCCCAACTTCATCGACCTGCTGCAGCGCAAGCTGACCCAGATCGGCGATCCAGTGCGACAGAAGATGATCGCCACCAGCTTGATCGGCGGCCTGACGGCACTGTTCACCGCCTACCTGGACGGGCGCCTGGCCGCCAGCCGCGAACAATTCATCGACTACTGCGTTGAAATGCTGCTCAGCAGGGCCACCGCACACTAGCCACGACGACGCAGAAAGTCCCGAGAAAACGGAACTTGAATGTCACCGGCATCGACAGATATATTTACTGAAACCGACAGACACAGATAACTGGGAGGCTGTTGTGCCGGATCCTCAAGACCTGGACCTGTTGCGTGAACTCGAGCCGGTCGTCGAGAAGTACATGAACCGGCATCTGAGCGTGCACAAGTCCTGGAACCCGCACGACTACATCCCGTGGTCGGACGGCAAGAACTTCTACGCGCTGGGCGGCCAGGACTGGGAGCCCGGGCAGTCCAAGCTGACCGACGTCGCGCAGGTGGCGATGGTGCAGAACCTGATGACCGAGGACAACCTGCCGTCGTACCACCGCGAGATCGCGATGAGCTTCGGCATGGACGGCGCGTGGGGTCAGTGGGTCAACCGCTGGACCGCCGAGGAGAACCGCCACGGCATCGCGCTGCGCGATTACCTCCTGGTCACCCGCGCCGTCGACCCGGTCGAGCTGGAGAAGCTGCGCATGGAGGTGGTGAACCGGGGCTTCAGCCCGGGTCAGAACAACCAGGGCGACCTGCTCTCCGAGAACCTGTTCGACTCGGTCGTGTACGTCACGTTCCAGGAACTTGCCACCCGCGTCTCACACCGCAACACCGGGAAGGCGTGCAACGAGACGATCGCCGATCAACTGTTGGCCAAGATCTCGCAGGACGAGAACCTGCACATGATCTTCTACCGTGATGTCACCGAAGCCGGCCTGGAGATCGCGCCGAACAGGGCGATGCATGCCCTGCACCGGGTGCTGCGCAACTTCAGGATGCCCGGGTATAGCGTGCCCGAGTTTCGCCGCAAGGCCGTGATGATCGCCGTCGGCGGCGTCTACGACCCGCGCATTCACCTCGATGAGGTCGTGATGCCGGTGTTGAAGAAATGGCGCATCTTCGAGCGCGAGGACTTCAGCGGACAGGCTGCGCGGGAGCGCGACGACCTTGCCGTGCTGATCAAGGAGCTCGAGCAGGCCTGCGACAAGTTCGAGATCTCGAAGCAGCGCCAGCTCGAGCGGGAAGCCCGCCGAGGCGATCTGAGGATGACCGCCAGGCAGCTGCACAACACCGAGGGCAAGCTGACCCTGAGCAGGCGGTAACCGGTCTTGCGCATCGGTCCGATCAACCTTGCCAGCCCGGTGGTGCTGGCGCCCATGGCCGGCGTAACGAACGTCGCCTTCCGCACATTGTGCCGCGAACTCGAGCAGGCCCGCGTCGGCACCGTCAGCGGGCTCTACGTCTGCGAAATGGTGACCGCCCGTGCCCTCGTCGAGCGGCATCCGGTCACCATGCACATGACGACGTTCTCCGCCGACGAGACGCCGCGCTCGTTGCAGCTCTACACCGTCGACCCGGCCACCACGTATGCGGCGGTGAGGATGATCGCCGACGAGGGGCTCGCCGACCACGTCGACATGAACTTCGGCTGCCCGGTGCCCAAGGTCACGCGTCGCGGCGGCGGCGCGGCACTGCCCTACAAGCGGCAGCTGTTCGGCCAGATCGTCGCGGCGGCGGTGCGCGGCGCCGAAGGCACCGACATCCCGGTGACCGTCAAGTACCGGATCGGCATCGACGACGACCATCACACCCACCTTGAGGCGGGACGGATCGCGGAGTCCGAGGGCGCGGCCGCGGTCGCATTGCATGCCCGCACCGCGGCACAGCGCTATTCGGGTACCGCCGATTGGGAGCAGATCGCCCGGCTCAAGCAACACGTTCAGACCATCCCGGTGCTGGGCAACGGCGACATCTTCGAAGCCAACGACGCACTGACCATGATGGCCGTGACCGGCTGCGACGGCGTCGTCATCGGTCGCGGTTGCCTGGGCCGGCCGTGGCTGTTCGCCGAGCTGTCGGCGGCGTTCACCGGTACCCCGGCACCGACGCCGCCCAATCTGGGCCAGGTCGCCGACATCATCCGCCGGCACGGCGAGCTGCTGAGCGAGCACTTCGGCGAGGACAAAGGCATGCGTGACATGCGTAAACACATCGCCTGGTACCTGCACGGCTTCCCGGCCGGCTCCGACGTGCGGCGGGCCCTCGCGCTGGTCAAGACCCGCGACGAACTCGGCCGTCTGCTGGACAAACTCGACGGCGATACGCCGTTCCCGACCGCCGCCGGCGGGCCGCGCGGGCGTCAGGGATCACCGGCACGGGTGGCGCTGCCGGACGGCTGGCTGACGGACCGCGACGATTGCACGGTCCCGTCCGGGGCCGACGTCATGCACTCAGGCGGCTGAAGGCGGGCCATCTGACACCATCCCCGGATCGCGTTTCCGGGGCTGTCTCAGTACCATGTGGATCTTGTTGCATCACGCGCCGGTGGCCGAGCCCAGTTGCCACCAGCGCGGCACTGCTACTACTACGACGATGCGACCGCACCGTCGCGCGGATACGTTGCGCTGCTGCGGCGGCGCCGCCCCGAGGCACCCCCTCGAACACGTGAGACCTCACCAGATTCGGAGGCCGGCAGGAGATGAGTGACGGCGACGCTGGCGCCGATGCAGCCACTCACGGCCCTGATGCCGATGACGTAGGGCTTACCGGAACGCCGCCTGGATCGCGAGGCGCCGCGCCGTGGGAGCGGTTCGGGACCGCCACGCAGACGGTCGCCGTCGTCAATCGATGGACGGGGCCCTCGGCGATGCGAGAGCCGGCTGAGCCAGCCGTCGAAACGCACGACAACGGTGGATCCCACGCCGACGGCGGGCTCACGGTCGCCGATCTGATCGCCAAGATCGGTGGCCCCGTAGCGGAACGGCCGCGGCACCACCACGCCGCTCCCGACACCGAAACAGCGGAGCCCGAATCACCACCGCCCAGCGATGAGCCGGACGACAACTACAACGCCTACGCGTTGCTGAGCCCTGCGGAATACAACTACGACCTGCCCGACCTCGATGCCATCCACCGCGAGACGTCGGTCGACCACGTCGACGTCGTGCAGACCACCGTGCTGCCGAAGACGTCGGTCCGGCCGCGACCCGCGCGCCTCGTCGACAAGCCCGATGTCGAACCCGATGACGACCTGCCCGCGCCAAGGCCTCGCCGCCGGCACGGAGCGATGCTGGTGGCCGGCCGTTTGGTGGTCGCCACCGTCGCGGCGGCGGCGCTGGCCATGACCGGCGGGGCGTGGCAGTGGAGCACGTCGAAGAACCACCGAATGAATACGGTCAGCGCGCTGGACCTGGGATCGCGCGACATCGTCGACCCGAACGCGCAATTCGGCGACGAAGACTTCCTGGTGGTCGGCATGGACTCTCGGGCCGGGGCCAACGGCGAGATGGGCGCCGGCGGCACCGAGGACGCGGGCGGCGCCCGATCGGACACCATCATGCTGGTCAACATTCCAGCAAACCGTAAACGCGTTGTCGCAGTGTCGTTTCCGCGTGACCTGGCCATCACGCCGATCCAGTGCGAGGCGTGGAATCCAGACACCGGCGAGTACGGCCCGCTCTACGACTCGGACACCAAGAAGTGGGGTCCCAGAAACGTCTACACCGAGACGAAACTGAACTCGACATTCTCCTTCGGCGGACCGAAGTGTCTGGTGAAGGAGATCCAGAAGCTCTCCGGTCTGAGCATCAACCGCTTCATCGCCGTCGACTTCGCCGGCTTCGCGAAGATGGTGGACGCGCTCGGCGGTGTGGAGGTATGCAGCACCACCCCGCTGAAGGATTACGAACTGGGCACCGTGCTCGCCCATTCTGGACGTCAGCTGATCGACTCGAAGACCGCGCTGAATTACGTGCGAGCCCGCAACGTCACGACCGAGAACAACGGCGACTACGGGCGGATCAAGCGCCAGCAGCTGTTTTTGTCCTCGCTGCTGCGCTCACTGATTTCCAAGGAGACCTTCTTCTCGTTGAGCAAGCTCAACAGCGTGGTGAACATGTTCGTCAGCAACAGCTACGTCGACAACGTCAAGACCAAGGACCTTGTCCAGCTGGGCCAGTCGGTGCAGGGCATGAATGCCGGCCACGTCTCCTTTGTGACCGTGCCGACCGGTATCACCGACGAAAACGGTGACGAGCCGCCGCGAGCCGCCGATATGCGGGCGCTGTTCAGCGCCATCATCGACGACGAAGGACTACCGGGCGAGAACAACATGAACGCGACGTCGGCTCCGCCGACCAAGTCGCTGAGCAGCAAGGCCCCCCAGTCCAGCCAAACCGGCCAGCCCAACCAGGCTGCCAACCCGCACCCCGAGAATGTCCAGGCGATGACGACCGCGCCCCAGGACGTCACCGTGCAGGTGTCGAACTCGACCGCCAAGTCCGGTTTGGCCGCCACCGCCAGCAGCCAGCTGAAGCGGCACGGGTTCCGGGTCAAGTCCCCCGACGACTACCCGAACCCGCTCAAGACCACCAAGGTGCTTTTCTCCCCCGGCAACGAGCAGGCCGCCGCCACGGTCGCGGCTTCGTTCGCGAACTCCAAAGTCGAACGGATCACCGGGACCGGACACGTCGTGCAGGTGGTGCTCGGCTCGGACTTCACCTCGGTCGGCACTCCCCCGCCGGCCGGGTCACCGGTGAGCCTGCAGGTTGATCGCAGCGCCAGCAGCCCGCCGACCAAGCTTCCCGACGACCTGACCGTCACCAACGCCGCCGATACCACCTGCGAATAGAGCAACCGCCGATAATCGGTAGGCAAATGCCCATTCACCGCGAGTTCACAGCGCACTTCATGCTGGTTCATGCCGCACGCGGAATCGAGAACGTAGGCTTGGGATATGCGAACCGCGTACCACGAGCAGCTCGCTGAGCTCTCCGAACAGCTCGGCGAGATGTGTGGGCTGGCCGGCGCCGCCATGGAGCGCGCAACACAAGCACTTCTGCAGGCCGATTTGGTGCTCGCTGAGCAGGTCATCTCCGACCACGAGAAGATCGCCGAGATGAGCACCCAAGCCGAAGAGTCCGCTTTCGTCTTGCTTGCCCTGCAGGCGCCCGTCGCCGGCGACCTTCGGTCGATTGTGAGCGCCATCCAGATGGTCGCCGACATCGACCGGATGGGGGCG
>NZ_DASXHW010000045.1:0-1581 GCF_036488105.1 Mycobacterium sp.
GTCCCACGAACAGAAGGACTGTTGCGCCGACATGAAGCCGGGCGACATGAAGCCAGGTGACATGAAGCCAGGTGCGATGGGGCCTGGGATGATGGGTCCGCAGTCGGGACGCTAACCCGTTGAGGCGCCACGGTTTCCACGTGAATCAGTGAGTGCCGAGCCTACAGCGTCATCCGCCGGGCTCGACACTCACTCCTAATTGGTCGAGCAGCGTGCCTACTCGCTGTTCGATCTCGTCGCGGATCGGTCGGATCGTCGCGAGCGATTGGCCGGCCGGGTCGGCGAGAATCCAGTCCTCATAACGGCGCCCGGGCAGGACCGGGCACGAGTCACCGCACCCCATGGTGATCACCACATCCACGGCTTCGAGCATGTCCATGGTCCACCGCTTCGGTTGTTCGGTGGTGATGTCGATACGCTTCTCGGCCATGGCTGCGATGACGGCGGGGTGTAGTTCGTCGGCAGGTTCAGACCCGCCGGAGTAGACGTCGGCGCGGGCGCCCGCGAGGTGTTTGAAGAATCCCATGGCCATCTGGGAGCGGCCCGCATTGTGAGTGCAGAGGAACAGCACGGCGGGCTTGGTGCTCGGCATCAGGCAAGGCTTCCGACGGCGGCAGGAGCGAATCGTTTTCTCAGGGCCAATGATACGTAGACCAGGGCGACAAGCACCGGTACTTCGATGAGCGGGCCCACGACGCCGGCGAGTGCCTGTCCCGAGGCGGCTCCGTAGGTGGCAATGGACACGGCGATGGCCAATTCGAAGTTGTTGCCCGCCGCGGTGAACGCGAGGGTGGTGGTGCGTGGGTATCCCAGCCCGAGGGTCGCGCCCAGCAGGTAGCCACCGCCCCACATGACGGCGAAGTAGGCCAGCAGCGGCACCGCGATGCGGAGCACGTCGAGAGGACGGCTGGTGATCTGATGTCCCTGCAGCGCAAAGAGAATGACGATGGTGAACAGCAGGCCGTACAGCGCCCACGGTCCGATTCTGGGCAGGAAGGTCAACTCGTACCAGTCACGTCCTTTGGCGTTCTCGCCGAAGCGTCGGGTGAGATAGCCGGCGAGCAGGGGGATGCCGAGGAACACGAGCACGGACTTGGCGATCTGCCAGGGCGAGGTGCTGATGGTGCTCTGTTGCAGGCCGAGCCAACCGGGGAGGACCGAGAGGTAGAACCAGCCCAGGGCGGCGAACATGACAACCTGAAAGACGGAGTTGAGTGCGACCAGCACAGCTGCGGCTTCGCGGTCACCGCAGGCGAGGTCGTTCCAGATGATCACCATGGCGATGCAGCGGGCCAGGCCGACGATGATCAGGCCGGTGCGGTAGTCGGGCAGATCGGGCAGCAGCAGCCACGCCAACGCGAACATCAACGCGGGGCCGACTAACCAGTTCAGCAGGAGTGAGCTTGCCAGCAGCTTGCGGTCGCCGGTCACGGTGTCCAGCCGGTCATAACGAACCTTGGCCAGCACCGGGTACATCATCACCAGCAGACCGAACGCAATGGGCAGTGAGATACCGTCAACCTGAACATGATTCAGAGCATCGTTGAGTCCAGGAACGAGCCGTCCGAGGAGTAAGCCCGC
>NZ_DASXHW010000059.1:0-5602 GCF_036488105.1 Mycobacterium sp.
CGAGCCCGGCGCCATCGTGGTCTTCACCCACGGCTTGGAGGCCAGCCCCTTTTCGACGGCGTTGCGGGCCAGCAGTGCCGCGCCCAGCATCACCTCGGGATTAGAGGTGTTGGTGCACGACGTGATCGCGGCGATCACCACCGCGCCGTGGTCGAGCACAAACTCGCCCCGTTCGTCGGATTTCACCGTCACCGGATTGGTCGGGCGGCCCTCGGAGTGCGCGGCGGCCGACTGCACGGCCGGCGCGTCGTCGGCATGACCGTTGTCCACCTGGCCGGGGTCGCTGGCCGGGAACGTCTCATCGAGTTCCTGGTCAAGCTTCGAATATCCCTGCGTGTCGGAGCCGTCGCCGACATAGCTGGGAATCGTCTTGCGAAAGGCAGATCTGGCTTCCGACAAGATGATTCGGTCTTGCGGACGCTTCGGCCCGGCGATCGACGGCACCACCTCGGACAGGTCGAGCGCCAGGTATTCCGAGAACGCCGGCTCGTGCTTGGGGTCGTGCCACAAGCCCTGCTCTTTGGCGTAAGTCTCCACCAGCGCCAGCTGCTGTTCCTTGCGGCCGGTGAACTTCAAGTAGTCGATGGTTTCCTGGTCGATCGGGAAAATAGCTGCGGTGGAACCGAATTCGGGACTCATGTTGCCCAGGGTGGCGCGGTTGGCCAACGGCACCTCGGCAACACCTTCGCCGTAGAACTCGACGAACTTGCCGACAACGCCGTGCTTGCGCAGCATCTGGGTTACGGTGAGCACCACGTCGGTGGCGGTGACGCCCGGCTTGATCTCGCCAGTCAGCTTGAAGCCGACGACCCGCGGAATCAGCATCGACACCGGCTGACCGAGCATGGCGGCCTCGGCTTCGATGCCACCGACACCCCAGCCCAGCACGCCAAGGCCGTTGACCATCGTGGTGTGCGAGTCGGTTCCCACACAGGTGTCGGGGTAGGCGACCCCGTCGCGGGTCATCACCACACTGGCCAGATATTCGATGTTGACCTGGTGCACGATGCCGGTGCCGGGCGGCACGACCTTGAAGTCATCGAACGCGCCCTGCCCCCAGCGCAGAAATTGGTAGCGCTCGCCGTTGCGCTCGTACTCGATCTCGACGTTGCGCTCGAAGGCGTCGGCGGTGCCGAACAGGTCGGCGATCACCGAGTGGTCGATCACCAGGTCGGCCGGCGCCAACGGATTGACCTTCTCGGGGTCACCGCCCAGATCACCGATGGCCTCTCGCATGGTGGCCAAGTCGACGATGCACGGCACGCCGGTGAAGTCCTGCATGACCACGCGGGCCGGCGTGTACTGGATTTCGATGCTGGGTTCAGCTTTGGGATCCCACTGGGCGATCGCCTGGATGTGGTCCTTGGTGATGTTGCTGCCGTCTTCGTTGCGGAGCAGGTTTTCGGCGAGCACTTTCAGGCTGTAGGGAAGCTTCTCCGTGCCCGGAACCGCGTCTAACCGATAGATCTCGTAACTGTCGCCGCCGACCTTCAAGGTGTCGCGCGCTCCGAATGAATTCACCGAATCTTTGCTGGTCACATCCACTCCCGTATTTAAGTTCGGCTCGCCGACGGGCTGTGTCGGCGAAGCGCTGCCAAGTCTAACAGTACGCTTGTCCTGCATTCGGGGCGGACCCGAAACTTCCATTTCTTGTGGGCGACACCTGCCGTAACGCTCGCGTCGTCAGGCGGTACGGTTTCCAACCGTGACCACCCCGCACGCGCCGCTCTATATCCCGGGCGAGATCTGCGGCACTGTCGGCGCCGATCCGGCGAGCAACCCCGATGCGTGCCTGGCGATCGTTCAGCAGCAGGTCGACGTCGGCAACATCAGCGCGCCGCCGTCCGTCGCGCCGGCCTTGCTCGAGTTGGTCAACCAGGCCCACGAGCACGGCATCGATCTCAAGATCGTCGTGCTGGACCACAATCCGCTGAACGACACCCCGCTGCGCGACATCGCGACGGTGGTCGGCTCCCAACACCCCGACGCAACCGTGCTGGTGCTCAGCCCAAACTTTGTCGGCAGCTACAGCACGCACTTCCCGCGCGCCACCCTGGAGATCGGCGAAGACAACGCCAAAACCGGAAACACGGTGGTGTCAGCGCAGAATTTCCTGCATCAACTCGAGACGCCCCAGTTTCCATGGACCGGATTCACCATCGTGGTAATGATCGGAGTATTGGCGGCGGTGATCGGAATCCGATTCATGCAACTGCGAGCCAGGCGGTCAGCAACGTCGCAGGAAAGCGCCGAAGCAGCCCACAACGACGCTGATCGAAGCGACTAACTCGCCGTATTCCGCGCGTGTCGCATAGCGCCGGCACCTGTACCGCCTCGCGGGCAAATTAGTGATGTCACCATAGGGTCACAGTTGGCAGAAGAACAGACTTGTAATTTGTGACATAAGTTTCTATTGGGTCAGATGTGACTTACGGTGCAAGGGATGTTTTTGGTTTATTCGTGCTTCCAGTGATTGCTGGGAGCTCGGAGTGCTAGCGCCATCCGCCCCGCGTTGAGCCAAGGAGACCCGAGTCGTATGAGACGCAACTGCCGCGGCTCGTCTTTCCGAGTGGCTACCGCGTTCATGCACCGCGTGGGTCCCGCGGTGATCAGCGTGGCACTGTTGCTGGCCACACCGGGTCTGGCCAAGGCCGACCCAGACACGATGGCCAAACTGATTGCCGACGTGGCACAGGCCAATCAGCGCCTGCAGGATCTCAACGCGCAAATCCAGACCGAGGAAGAGAGCGTCAACAAGGCGGTGGTTGACGTCGAGACCGCGCGCGACAACGCGACCGCCGCGCAACACGACGTCGAGGCTAGCCGGCAATCGGTCAAAAACGCCGACGCCGCAATCGCGGCCGCCCAGAAGCGATTCGACCGTTTCGCGGTGGCCAGCTACGTCAACGGCCCGTCGGACAGCTACCTCACGGCGGCCGGCCCCGACGACATGATCGCGACCGCGGCCGCCGGCCAGGCCCTGGCGACCAGTTCGCAGCAGGTGATGGACAACCTGCAAAGGGCCCGCACCGAGCAGTTGAACAAGGATTCGTCGGCTCGGCTGGCCAAGCAGAAGGCCGACAAGGCCGTCGCCGACGCTCAATCCAGTCAGAACGCAGCGGTGGCGGCCCTGACCTCCGTGCAGCACAAGTTCGGCGAGCAGCAACAGGAAGTCACTCGACTGGGCGATGAGCGTAATGCCGCCCAAGCCAGACTCGACGCCGCCCGCAATTGGTCGGCATCCGCGGGCGGACCGGATGCCGGATCGCGGGCGGCGTCGTCTGACCGGTGGGACCCGGCGGCGCCGGGTTCACCCAACCGACCGCAGGGTAGCGGCGGAAACTGGGACGGTGCATGGGATCCCACGCTGCCGCAGGTGCCCAGCGCCAACGTTCCCGGTGATCCGATCGCGATTCTCAACAAGGTCTTGGGCATTTCGGCGACCTCGTCGGAGGTCACCTCCAACATGGGCCGCAGCTTCCTGCAGCAGCTGGGGTTGGCTCCCACTCCCACCGGTTTCACCAACGGCAAGATCCCGCGGGTCTATGGGCGGCAAGCGTCGGAGTACGTGATCCGGCGCGGGCTGTCGCAGTTGGGCGTGCCGTACTCATGGGGTGGTGGCACCGCCGCCGGACCCGGCAAGGGCATCGGATCCGGCTCGGGCACAACCGGTTTCGACTGTTCTGGCCTGGTGCTGTATTCGTTCGCCGGCGTGGGCATCAAGCTGCCGCACTACTCCGGCTCGCAGTACGACCTCGGCCGTAAGATCCCGGCCTCGCAGATGCGCCGTGGCGACGTGATTTTCTACGGCCCCGGCGGCAGCCAGCACGTGACGATCTACCTCGGTCAGGGGCAGATGCTCGAGGCGCCCGACGTGGGTCTGAAGGTTCGTGTCGCGCCGGTTCGCACCAGCGGCATGACGCCCTATGTGGTCCGTTACATCGAATACTGACGCGTGAAAGGATTTATGCGCCAAGGATTTACGGACTCTATGGGCTTTCGCTGGACCAGGCTGGTCTGGCCGGTACTGGCTGCCCTCAGTCTGCTGCTCGGACTGGCCGTTCCGGCGAACGCCGAAGACGGCTCCTGGGACCCGACGCTGCCGCCGGTGATCAGCGCCGGCGCGCCCGGCGACCCGGTCGCCATCGCCAACCAGTCGCTGCAGGCCACCGCCAACGCCACCCAGACCACCCTCGATCTGGGCAAGCAATTCCTCGGCGGACTGGGCATCAATCTTGGCGGAAACACCACCAGTCCCAACGGGATTCCGCGGGTGTACGGCCGGCAGGCGGTCGAGTACGTGATCCGTCGCGGGTCGTCGCAGATGGGTGTGCCGTATTCGTGGGGCGGCGGCACCCCCAACGCGCCGAGCAAAGGCGTCGACTCCGGCGCCAACACCGTCGGCTTCGACTGCTCGGGACTGGTTCGGTACAGCTTCGCCGGAGTGGGAGTGCTGCTACCGAGGTTTTCCGGTGACCAGTACAACGCCGGTCGTCATATCCCGCCGTCGCAGGCCAAGCGCGGCGACCTGATCTTCTATGGCCCGGGTGGTGGTCAGCACGTCACCATCTACCTGGGCAACGGGCAGATGCTGGAGGCGTCGGGCAGTGCCGGCAAAGTCACGGTCAGCCCGGTTCGCAAGGGTGGCATGACGCCATTCCTGACCCGGATCATCGAGAACTGAGCGGGCGTCTCGAGTTGGTTGCCCGGCTCCTCGGCAGGCCGAATACGGCCTGCATCGTCGCCGGGCGGGACGGCCACGTCGACGGATGCCGGGTGGCCTGGAATAGTTGAACAAGGGCACGCCGCTGCCCCACGACATTCGTCGTGCGAGAGTCGTGTCTGTTTGAGCTTTGGAAGGTTGAGCCGTGGAGGGTAATCGATGACATCAGCAGGCGGGCCGCCCCCGGGCACCAGCGGTTACTCGGGTCCGGGCGGATCATCAACGGCACCTGCGCACGCGGCCCCGGGCGGTGGTGGCAACGGCCTGGCCGCAGAGGTGCACACCCTGGAACGCGCCATCTTCGAGGTCAAACGAATCATCGTCGGCCAAGACCAGCTCGTCGAGCGGATGCTCGTCGGCCTGCTGTCCAAGGGTCACGTGCTGCTGGAAGGTGTGCCCGGTGTCGCCAAGACCCTGGCCGTGGAAACCTTCGCGAAGGTGGTCGGCGGAACGTTCGCCCGCATCCAGTTCACCCCCGACCTGGTGCCCACCGACATCATCGGTACCCGCATCTACCGGCAGGGCAAGGAGGAGTTCGACACCGAACTCGGCCCGGTCGTCGCCAATTTCCTGCTCGCTGACGAAATCAACCGTGCGCCGGCCAAGGTGCAGTCGGCGCTGCTGGAGGTCATGCAGGAACGCCACGTGTCGATCGGCGGCAAGACCTTCCAGCTGCCCAACCCGTTCCTGGTGATGGCCACCCAGAACCCGATCGAGCATGAGGGCGTCTACCCGCTGCCGGAGGCTCAGCGGGACCGCTTCCTGTTCAAGATCAACGTCGGCTACCCCTCACCGGAGGAAGAGCGCGAGATCATCTACCGGATGGGCGTCCGGCCGCCGGAGCCCAAGCAGATCCTCAACACCGGGGACCTGCTGAGG
>NZ_DASXHW010000541.1:0-4055 GCF_036488105.1 Mycobacterium sp.
CAGCGGCATCACCAGCGGAAGGTGCTTTTCCGGGACCATGATCGTGGTGTCTTTCGCGCCCCGCGAATTGATCGTGGTTCTGATGTTCTGCGGCGGCACCATGCTCGCGTTCGTGAATGCCACCGCGGTGTGACCCGTCGCGAGGCCGAGCAGCGTGTTGGCGAGAGCGAACATGTTGTCCGGCCGGTCGGGGAAGTCCGCGATCGAGTCGTAGGCAGCCACGAACCTGTTGGTGTCGTACTGGCTCTCGTACGGCGGTGGCATGCGGTAGTCGAGTGCGGGAACGACGCTGCCGACCGGGAACGTGGCGGTCAGGAAGCTCTGGCCGAAGGCGTGATGCCCGATCGGGTCGCCGAATGTGGCGAAGTTCAGCGTGTTCGGCGGGGGAGCATTCGGGTCAGTCGCCAGCCGGGCCTGCTCACCATCGACGACGAACCCGCCCTCGGACAAGCCGATCGCCGTACCGGGGCGACCGGTGGTGCGGATCGCCGCATCCAGGTTGTCGACTCCTGCGTCGACGGACTCGCCGACGCTGGGGCCGTCCAGACCCAGGCCGGGAACGTTCTCACCGAGCTTGCCGATGCCCGGGAAGAGCCGCTCCAGCACGTGGCCCTGAACCTGCCCCGCCGGGTAGCGAACGATTTGGCGCTGCTGGCCGGGGAACCACTCCGCGCCCTCCATGCGGATGTATTGGTCGTAGGGGATGCCCAGAACGTGGGCGCCGCCGAGGGCGTAAGCAGTTTGATCGCTCGGCGCCCCGCTCGACGGCCCGCTGATGGGTGTGTCATCGGCCGTCGCGGCTCCGACACCGAAACATCCTGTGGCGCCGACTGTTACCAGCGCCGAAACTCCTGCGAGTAGTTTCTTCATCGCTACTCCTGACCACATGGGTTCGTGTCGTAGTTTCACATACATGACTGGTGTGCGTTAACTCGCTTGCGGCTGTGCGCGCCCGGCCGCCGACCGACGCGGGCCACCTCGTGATGGCCACCAGTTTGCCCGCCCGACCAGCGCGGCGACGGCCGGAACCGTGATGGTGCGGACCAAGAAGGTGTCCAGCAAAATGCCCACACCGATCACGAAACCGCCCTGGACCACGGTGCCGATGCTGGAGAACAAGAGACCGGCCATCGAGGCGGCGAAGATCAGACCTGCAGCGGTGATCACGCCGCCGGTTGAACTCAGCGTGCGGATGATGCCGTACCGCATGCTGTGCGGCGACTCATCGCGCATGCGCGAGACCAGCAACATGTTGTAATCGGCTCCCACCGCGACGAGCACCACGAACGCCAGCGGGGGCACGCTCCAATGCAATTGCTGGCCGAGGATGAATTGAAAGAACACCGCGCCAATGCCCACCGCGGAAAGATACGAAATGACCACGGAAGCAACCAGGTACAGCGGCGCGACAATCGCCCGCAGCAGCACGATCAAGGTCAGCAGCACGACGAGCAGTGTCACCGCGATGATGAACCGAATGTCGTGCTGGTAGTAGTCGCGAGTGTCCTTCAGCCCCACGGTGTATCCCGCCATCGAGATCTTGGCGTCCGACAACGCCGTATTCGGCTGGGCTCCCTTGGCGGTCGCAAGGATCGAGTTGACCTGATCCATGGCTTGGGTGCTGAACGGATTGAGTTTGGTCTGCACCAGGTACCGCACCGAGTGGCCGTCGGCCGAGATGAATACCTTGGCGGCTCTCTGGAACTCATCCAGATGTAGCAGCTGCGCGGGGATGTTGAATCCGGCCATCGCCGGTTGCGCCGCGTCGTGCTTCAGCGACAACAGGAACGTCGCCGACTCACTGAGCCCTTCGCCCAACTGCTTGACCTGGTCGACGAGCAGGTTGACCGCGTCTGCGATTTGCCGGCTTCCACCGGCGAACTGGTTGGCGCCACTCTGCAGCTGGTCGAGGTTCGCCTGCAGGCCGCCGGGCTGGTCCATCCCCATCGACTGCAGGACGCCGGTGAGCTTCGCTACTGCCGCACGCAGCCTGTCGGTCGTGGCTTTCATGGCGTTTTTGTCGGGGTAGTCCTGCAACTGGTGGGCCAAGTCATTGATCGCGTCGAGATCTTCCTGATCGCGCCCACCAGTCAGCCGTTCGAACGCCCCGCGGGTGGCGCTGCAGGACTCATCGAGATCGCAGACCGGATTGCCCTGCAGCGCGGTCAACACCGGGCCGATCCACTCGAACATGTTCTTGGCCGTGCTGTAGTTCCAGCCCATGGTGTTGCTGAGCGAGTTGACGTGGTCGACGAGTCGGGCGGCGATATCGACCTCGTGGACCAACGTGTCGCCGCTGTACTGGTCCTTCGTCGATTTGAAGGTGTTCTCCAGTTCCTGCACGCTGGCGGCGAGCTCGCCGACCTGGCCGCGCACCTCATCGAGTTTGTCGGCCAGCGTGCTGGACCCCGCGGAGAGCTGGTTGAGGTCGTTCGTGTGGTCGTTGATCAGGGTGGAACCGCCGGCCAGGAAGCTCCCGATAGCACCCGCCTGATAGGTGGCCCGGAATTGTTCCGGCACGTTTCCGGTGGGTCGGGTAATGCCGCTGATGGCAGCGACATTCGGCAACTGACTGACTCGGTCCGCCATCTGCTCCAAGTCCGCGAGGGCCTGCGGGTTGCGCAGGTCGCGTGGCGACTGGATGAAGAGGTACTCCGGAATGGACTGATTCACCGGGAAGTGACGATCCAGCGCGGTATATCCGATCGAACTCGGCGCGGAAGCCGGCAGGGCCTTGCGGTCGTCGTAGTTGTAGCGCACCAACGCCGCGCAGCTGGCCAGGGCGGCGAGCACCAACAGGCTGGCGACCAGATGTACGCGCGGGCGGCGCACGATGCGGATGCCAGAACGCCGCCAGAACCGGGCAGTGAGTTCGCGCCGCGGCTTGACCCACCCGCGCGGACCGGCGAGCGCCACAATCGCCGGCAGCAACGTCACCGCGGCGAGGAATGCCACGCCGATCCCGATGGCCGACGCGATTCCGACCGTTTTGAACACGCCCATGCGGGCGAAGCTGATGACCAGGAACGTGATTCCTACCGTGCTGGCGGAGGCGGTGATTACTTTTCCGATCGAGATCAATGCCCCCTTGATCGCTTGATCGGAGTCCGCGCCCGACCGCAGGTAATCGTGATAGCGGCTGATCAGGAAGACCGCGTAATCCGTTCCGGCGCCGGCCATGATCGCGCTCAGAAAGACGATGGACTGATTCGATACGCCCGAGCCAGTCAAGGCGGAATAGCCGGCCACCACCGCCTGCGCGATCACCAGGGACAACCCGATGCCGATCAACGGCAGCAGCATGGTGATCGCGCTGCGGTAGACGATCAGCAAAACGATCAGCACCAGGATGCCGATGGCCAGCTCAATCGGCATTCGGTCCTGTTGGCCGGCGACGGTGAGGTCGGCAACAGTGCCGGCGGGGCCGGTGAGGTTGCCTCTCAACGGCGTTCCCGCGACGGTGTGCCTGACGATGTCACTGATCTGGTTGAACGCGTCATACGACCTTGGGGTGCCCAACTCGCCGGCCACCCCGACCGGCAGCACCCAGGCTTTTTTGTCTCCGCTGGTCACAATCGAGCGCAGCGGCGGCGTGCTGATGAAGTCCTGCAACATCACCACATCGCGGGTGTCCTTGCGCAGCGCGTCCACCACGTTGCGGTAGGTGCCTTCGTCGGCGGGGCTGAGCCCGTTGTCGTCGGTCAATACGACCAACAGCAGGTCTTCTGAGCCCGCTTCGTGAAACGCCTCGGTCATCTTCCGGGCGGTGACGTTCGAGGGTGCATCGCTGGGCAAGATCGCGAGCGGATGCTTCTCGGCCATCTCGTTGAGGGACGGCAAAGTCAGCGGTAGCGCCACCGCGATCGCGACCCACATGGCGATCACTAACCAGGGCCATCGCACTACAAAATCGGCTAGCCGTCGCATCTGGCCCTCACCCCTGGTCGGCGCAGTCGTCTGCGCCCGCCGGCGACGCTCGCCGACGCTGTGTCACACAGCGCAATGTCGTGTCGTCCCCGCACGGCGTTAGCGCATCTCAGAAAACTTCCAGCCAT
>NZ_DASXHW010000118.1:0-13573 GCF_036488105.1 Mycobacterium sp.
ATCGACATCGAACCGATCAATCAGGTTGGCGCCGGCGAAGATAACGGTCAGGTGAGTCACCTGAACCGCCTTGGGTTCGCCGCTGGTTCCCGAGGTGAAGATCATCATCAAGGTGTCGGTGGGCTCGACCTCGCGATGCGGCACCAGCGGCCCGGCCGCTGCCAGCAAACCAGCCCACTCGTCGCCTGCGACGTCGATGACGCGGACTCCGGGCAGATCCAGTCCGTCGAGTAGCGCGCAATGGTCCGGATCGGTGAGCAGTATTTGGCAGTCGGCGCGGATGATGTCTTTGGCCAGCGCCGCGCCGCGACGGGTGTCGTTGATGCCGCACAGCACGTAGCCACCGAGCGCCGCGCCCGCCATCGCGGTGAGCATCTCGGGTGTGTTGCCCAGCAGCGCGCCGACGTGCAGCGGGCGCATGGGGTCGGCGATGCCGATCAATGCGGCGGCGGATGCCGATGCATCCGCCAGGTGCTCACGCCAGGTCCACACCCGATCGCCGTACTTGACCGCGGGCGTGGAGTCGCCCATGCGTGTGCGAAGCAGTTGCTGAATAGTCTCCGCCACGGCTCACCACTCTCCTGTCGGTCTACGACAGGCGCAGGTTACCGCCGCAGCGTGGGCTGCAAAGCGGGACGGGCGATGTTGCCCGCTGAAGCAGTGTGCTAACCGGTTAGTCGTTGTCCATGCCCGGTGTCGTCTTGGACACCTGAACCAGGAACTCGTAGTTGTTCTTGGTCTTTCGCAGTTGCGACATCAACAGGTCGATGGCTTGGTGCGAATCCAGGCCCGACAGCACGCGGCGCAGCTTGTGCACGACCGAAAACTCGTCTGGCGACAAGAGCAATTCGTCCTTACGAGTACCCGACGGATTCACGTCGACGGCGGGGAACACCCGACGCTCGGAGATCTTGCGGTCGAGCTTGAGCTCGGCGTTACCCGTCCCCTTGAACTCCTCGAAAATGACTGTGTCACCGGTGGATCCGGTCTCGACCATCGCGGTGGCGATAATCGTCAACGATCCGCCCTCCTCGATGTTGCGCGCCGCGCCGAGGAAACGCTTCGGCGGGTAGAGCGCCGTCGAGTCGACACCACCGGACAGGATGCGGCCCGACGCCGGCGACGCGTTGTTGTACGCGCGCCCCAACCGGGTAATCGAGTCGAGCAGCACGACGACGTCTTTGCCCTCTTCCACAAGTCGCTTGGCGCGCTCGATGGCCAGCTCGGCGACAGACGTGTGGTCTGACGGCGGCCGGTCGAACGTGGAGGCGATGACCTCGCCCTTGACCGATCGCGTCATATCGGTGACCTCTTCAGGCCGCTCGTCGATGAGCACAACCATCAGATGGCATTCCGGGTTGTTCTGAGTGATCGCGTTGGCGATGCTCTGCAGAATCATCGTCTTACCAGCCTTGGGCGGCGACACGATGAGTGCGCGCTGGCCCTTGCCGATCGGCATGATCAGGTCGATGACCCGCGTGGTCAGCTGGTCGGGGGTGGTTTCCAGCCGTAGCCGCTGGTTGGGGTACAACGGCGTCAACTTGGTGAAATCGGGACGCTTCTTGACGTCTTCGACCGGCCCGCCGTTGACGGTGTCCAAGCGCACCAACGGGTTGAACTTCTGTCGCTGGTTGGGTTGTTCGCCGTCCTTGGGCACGCGCACCGCGCCGGTCACCGCGTCGCCGCGGCGTAAGCCGTTCTTGCGCACCATGTTCATCGACACGTAGACGTCGTGCGGGCCGGCGAGATATCCGGAGGTGCGCACGAACGCGTAATTGTCGAGCACGTCGAGGATGCCGGCGACCGGCTGAACGACGTCGTCTTCCCGAAGTTCGGTGTCACCGCCGCCGCCGTCGCCCGGACGATCGCCGCGACGCCTGCGCTCCCGGAATCGGCGGCCTCGGCGGCCGCCGCGCCCGTCACCGTCGTCGTCTTGCTGGTTCTGGTTCTGGTTCGAGCCGCCGCGGTTCTGTTGGCCGCCGGAGCCCTGTCGGTCGCCGCCGCGTTCGGAGTCCTTGTCGGACTCGCGGTCGTCGGACCTGTCCTGCTGGTCGCGGGCGGGCCTGTCGTTCGCGCTCTGCTGCTTCTTGTCGTTCCGGTTGTCGTTCCGGTGGTTCGGCTCCCCCGCTTTGTCGCCGGAGGATGGCCGCTCGCGGGAATCGGTGCGAGTTGCGTCCTCGACCGCGGACTCGCTGTGGTCGGTCGCGACCTTGGTGTCGTGGTTGTTGTCTGATTCGCCGCCGGCGCCAGCGTTGGGCGACGCGCCGTTGGCGTGGCCGCCCTGGCGGGTTTCCCGGATCGCGGCGATCAGTTCGCTCTTGCGCATTCCCGAGGTGCCCTTGACGCCGGACCGATTGGCCAGCGCCCGCAGTTCGGGAAGCACCATGGTTGCCAGTGAGCCATCCGACGCACTCGAGTGGGCGTCGTTCTCGCTGGAGGTATCTGGGGTCACGGGGTTGGACAGCTTGTCATTTTCAGTGCTGTCGCCAGCCGTAACGAGGTCCGTATCAGTCACGGATTTCCTTTCTCTCCCTCGCTGATCGAATCAAGCCAGGGGTTCGTGGCATTCGGCCAATTCGCCGAGTGCTGCCAAAGATCGACTCTGTAACGGTGATGGCCAAGAATGGCGGTTTCAATGGCGAACCATCGTCCACGAGAAGAATTTGGTGTTAGTCCTAGTGTCGACGCAGATGCAGATGCTGCGATTGCTGGACGGCTCCGAGGATAACCTGCTTCGATGCCGGAAGCAAGAAGCCCCTCCGCCGCGTCCTGGGGACGCTAGCTGGGAACTGCTACTCCCGAACTCCAGCGTACGCCGTCGCCTGCGGTCATTTCGCTGACCGCGAACCCGTTTGCAGCGGCGTAATCCAGCACCTCTGCGGGCAGGTCAGCTGCCGTGCTCAACGCAATTACCGCCGGACCAGCGCCGGAAAGCACAGCTGCGATGTTGTAACGGCGCAATAGCTGCAGATATTCCGCAGATGGGGGCATCGCGGCCGCACGGTGCGGCTGGTGGAGCACGTCCTCGGTGGCGGCTAACAGCAGGTCAGGCCGCTCGGTGAGCGCCACCACGAGCAGGGCCGCGCGGCTGACGTTGAAGCGGGCGTCCTCGTGGCTGACCTGCGTGGGCAGCAGCACTCGCGCCTCCACCGTTGACGAGCGTTCGGTGGGAATAGCCGGGAACAGGCGGATATCGGGATGCAGCCGCAGTGGCGCCGCCGAATAAGCCGGCGGGCCGGCGCTTGAGTCGGTCCACGAGACGATCGCGCCACCCAGTACCGCAGCGGCCGCATTGTCGGGATGCCCTTCGAATTCCGACGACAACTGAATCAGCTCGGGCTGGCTCAACGGTGTCCAACCCGCCTGCGCGAGAAGACCATTGACCGCGGCAAGGCCGCCGACGACTGCCGCAGCCGACGACCCGAGCCCGCGCGAGTGTGGGATTGCGTTGCGGCACAGCACTTTCAGGCCCGACACGCTGACACCGGCGGCTTTCAGACCGTGCTCGACGGCGCGAACCACCAGATGGCCGCTGTCGAGCACCAGCTCCCCGGCGCCCTCTCCTTCGACCTCGACGACCAGCCCGGAATCGGTTGTCTCGATGATGATTTCGTCATAGAGACTCAACGCCAGCCCGAGACTGTCGAAGCCTGGGCCCAGGTTCGCACTGGAGGCCGCGACCACCGAACTGGCCAGCAGCCCGGAAGCAAGCATTAGACCAACCCCAACTTCGCGACGACCGCCACGGGGTCGACCGGAACCGGCTCCACCGTCGGCATGTCGCGCAGCGCGGTGTCGGGATCCTTGAGGCCGTTTCCGGTCACGGTGCACACCACGGTCGATCCCGACGCCACCCAGCCGTCCTCGACGGACTTGAGCAGGCCGGCGATGCTCGCTGCCGAAGCCGGCTCGACGAAGACGCCCTCGGCACCCGCCACCAGGTGATATGCGGCGAGAATCTCGTCATCGGTGGCGGCCAGGAAGCGCCCGTTGGACTGTTCCTTCGCCGCCACCGCGGGCCCCCACGACGCCGGCGAGCCGATGCGGATCGCGGTGGCGATGGTCTCGGGGTGGCTCACCGGTTCGCCGGTCACCAACGGCGCTGCACCGGCGGCTTGGGTGCCCAGCATGCGCGGCAGCTTGTCGATCACACCGTCAGAGTGGTACTCGGTGTAGCCCTTCCAGTACGCCGTGATGTTGCCCGCGTTGCCGACTGGCAGGGCATGAACGTCCGGTGCATAACCCAACACGTCGACGATCTCGAACGCCGCGGTCTTCTGACCCTCGATGCGAACCGGATTGACCGAGTTGACGAGTGCGATCGTCGGAAAATCGGCGACGATCTTGCGGGCGACCTCCAGGCAGTCGTCGAAGTTACCGTCGATCTGAATGATCTTGGCGCCGTGCATGACGGCCTGAGCAAGCTTGCCCATCGCGATCTTGCCCTGCGGGATCAGCACCGCGCAGGTGATGCCGGCGCGGGCCGCGTAGGCGGCGGCAGATGCCGACGTGTTCCCGGTCGACGCGCACATCACGGCCTGCTGGCCGCGGGCCACCGCGTCGGTGACGGCCATCGTCATGCCGCGGTCCTTGAAAGAGCCGGTGGGATTGAGGCCCTCGACCTTCAGATGCACTGTGCACCCGGTCTTCGCCGAGAGTCGGGGCGCGGGAATCAGCGGGGTGCCGCCCTCGAACAGGGTGACCGGGACCCAGTCGTCGCCGACCGGCAACCGGTCCCGGTATGCCTCGATCAGGCCGGGCCACCGCTGATGGATGGCGGCCTTGGACGAACTCATACCTTGGTTCCTTCCAGCCGCAGGACGCTGGCCACACCTTGCACCACGTCGAGTTCGGCCAGCGCGGCTACGGTTTCGGACAGGGCGGCGTCGGTGGCGGTATGGGTGACCACCACGACGCGAGCGCCGACGCGGCGTCCGCCCTCGCCGACCACGCCCTCCTGGCGGACTTCGGCGATGCTGACTTCGCGCTTCGCGAACTCGGCTGCCACCGTGGCCAAGACACCGGGCTTGTCCGCGACGTCCATGCTGACGTAATAGCGGGTTTCGATCATGCCCATCGGGGCGATGGACAGTTGGGCGTATTTCGACTCTTTGGGCGCGCGGCTGCCCAGCACCCGGTTACGGGCCGCCATCACCAGGTCGCCCGTCACCGCCGACGCGGTCGGCGCCCCGCCGGCACCCTGACCGTAGAACATCAGCCGGCCGGCGGCCTCGGCCTCGACAACGACGGCGTTGAAGGCGCCGTTGACGGTCGCCAGCGGGTGCTCCAGTGGCACCAGCGCGGGATACACCCGGGCCGAAACCTGCTGTTGTCCATCGTCGGTGGTGATCCGTTCGCAGATGGACAGCAGTTTGATCGTGCAGCCCAGTGCGCGTGCGGATACGAAATCCTCGGGGCTGATCTTGGTGATGCCCTCGCGGTAGACGTCGTCGGCGGTCACCCGGGTGTGGAAGGCGATGGACGCCAGGATGGCGGCTTTCGCCGCGGCGTCGTAGCCTTCCACGTCGGCCGTCGGGTCGGCCTCGGCGTAGCCGAGCGCACTCGCGTCGGCCAGGGCCGACTTGTAGTCGGCGCCGGTGCTGTCCATTTCGGACAGGATGTAGTTGGTGGTGCCGTTGACGATGCCGGCCACCCGTTGCACCGTGTCGCCGGCCAGCGACTGGGTCAGTGGGCGGATCACCGGGATGGCGCCGGCCACGGCGGCCTCGAAATACAAGTCGACGCGGGCGTTTTCGGCGGCCTGTGCCAACTCTCCGGTAGAGACCGAGAGCAGGGCCTTGTTCGCCGTCACCACCGACTTACCGTGCTCGAGCGCGGACAGGATCGCCTTGCGCGACGGCTCGACCGGCCCCATTACCTCGACCACGATGTCGACGTCGTCGCGGGTGACCAGCTTGTCGATGTCGTCGGTGAGCAGATCGGCGGGCACACCGCGGTCGTCGGCTACCCGCCGTACGCCGATGCCGCGCAGTACCAGCGGCGCGCCGACCCGGGCGGCGAGGTCGTCAGCGCTCTCCTCGATGATGCGCACAACCTCACTGCCCACATTGCCCAGTCCCAATACCGCTACACCGACCGGCTTTTCATCGCTGCTCACGCGTCACCTCACTTCCAGACTCAACAGATCGTCGACCGTCTCCCTGCGCAGAATCAGACGGGCCCGTCCGTCGCGCACAGCCACCACCGCGGGGCGGCCCACCAGGTTGTAACGGCTCGACAGCGAATAGCAGTAGGCGCCGGTTGCGGCCACCGCTACCAGGTCGCCCGGCGTGATGTCATCGGGCACCCAGGTATCGCGGACCACGATATCGCCACTCTCGCAATGCTTTCCAACGATACGAGCGATCGTCGGTACTCCATCGGTGGCACGGGAGACCAGACGTACGTCGTAGTCGGCGCCGTACAGCGAGGTGCGGATGTTGTCGCTCATGCCACCGTCCACGCTGACGTAACGCCGGTGCGCCGTCGCGCTGACGCCGACGTCTTTGACGGTGCCAACCTCGTAGAGGGTGATGGTCCCGGGTCCGGCGATGGCGCGTCCGGGTTCGACGACGAGTCGCGGAACCGGCCGACCCACCGCCGCAGACTCGTTGCGCACGATGCCGCTGAGCTTGTCGGCGAGTTCACCCACCGGTGGCGGATCGTCGTTGGGCAGGTACGAGATGCCAAGGCCGCCACCGAGGTCGACGGTGGCAATATGGGAAGTCTTGTCGACGCCGAACTCGGCAACGACGTCGCGCAGCAGACCGATCACCCGGTGCGCGGCGATTTCGAAGCCTCCGACGTCGAAGATCTGCGAGCCGATGTGGCTGTGCAGCCCCACCAGCCGCAGGTGATCGCTGGCGAACACCCGCCGAACCGCGTCCATCGCCGCGCCGTTGGCCAGCGACAGCCCGAACTTCTGGTCTTCGTGGGCGGTGGAGATGAACTCGTGGGTGTGCGCCTCGACGCCGACGGTGACGCGGACCAGCACATCCTGAACGATGCCCGCCTCGCCCGCGATGGCGTCGAGGCGCTCGATCTCGATCATCGAGTCGACGACCACATGACCAATGCCGGCCTTGACCGCAGCGGTCAGCTCGGCCGGTGATTTGTTGTTGCCGTGCAACGCGATCCGCTCAGGCGGGAAGTCGGCATTGAGTGCGACGGCGAGCTCGCCACCGGTGCAGACGTCCAGCGACAGGCCTTCCTCGTCGATCCAGCGGGCTATTTCGCTGGACAGGAAGGCCTTTCCGGCATAGTGCACGTTGGCGCCGCCGCCGAACGCCGCCGCGATCTCGCGGCACCGCGACCGGAAGTCGTCCTCATCGATCACGAACAGCGGCGTGCCGTACTGCTGAGCGAGCGACGGCAGCGACACACCGGCAATGCTGACGACTCCGTCGCTGCCGCGAACGGCGTTGCGCGGCCAGACATTCGGGGCCAACTCCAGCAATTCCTGGGTGCTCGACGGGCATGGTGGAACGCCGGAGTGGTGGAACTCTTCGGCGTGCCGGGGGCCGGCCGGGTGCGCGTTCACATTCGCTCCGGAGCGCTGACACCCAAGATGGCCAGCCCGTTGGCGATCACCTGGCGGGTCGCCTGGCAGAGCGCCAGCCGAGCGGTGTGCAGTTCGTTGGGCTCCTCGTCGCCCTGCGGCAACACCCGGCACGAGTCATAGAACCGGTGGTAGTCGCCGGCGAGGTCTTCGAGATAGCGGCACACCCGGTGCGGTTCACGCAGTGCCGCCGCGGTTTTCAGCACCCGGGGGAACTCGCCCAGGTTACGAACCAGCGCGCCCTCCTTGTCGTGGGTGAGCAACTCGAGGTGGCCGGTGTCGGGGATCAGACCCAGCTCGGCGGCGTTGCGGGCCAGCGCGGAAAGCCGGGCGTGCGCGTATTGCACGTAATAGACCGGGTTTTCGCTAGACGCCGACGACCACAGCGCGAGGTCGATGTCGATCGGGGTGTCCACCGAAGACCGGATCAGGCTGTAGCGCGCCGCGTCGACACCGATCGCCTCGACCAGATCGTCGAGCGTGATCACCGTGCCGGCCCGCTTGCTCATCTTCACCGGCTGCCCGTCGCGGACCAGGTTGACCATCTGGCCGATGAGCACCTCGACGGAGGCCGGGTCGTCGCCGAATGCCTGGGCCGCGGCCTTCAATCGGGAGATGTAGCCGTGGTGGTCCGCGCCGAGCATGTAGATACACAGGTCGAAACCACGCCCGCGCTTGTCCAGGTAATAGGCCAGATCGCCCGCGATGTAAGCGTGCTTGCCGTCGCTCTTGATCACGACGCGGTCCTTGTCGTCGCCAAAAGCACTGGTGCGCAACCAGGTTGCGCCGTCCTTCTCGTAGATGTTGCCGTTCTCGCGCAGCCGTGCGATCGCCTGCTCGACGCGGCCGCTGGTGTGCATCGACTCTTCGTGGGTGTAGACGTCGAAGTCGACGCCGAAGTCATGCAGCGATTCCTTGATGTGGGTGAACATCAAGTCGACGCCGATCCGCCGGAACGTCTCGTGCTGTTCGGCGTCGGGCTGGCTCAGCGCATCCGGTGCCTGCTGCAGAACTTGTGCGGCGATGTCGGCGATATAGCTGCCCGCGTAGCCGTCTTGCGGAGCGGGCTCACCTTTCGCGGCGGCGATCAGCGAGTTGGCGAACCGGTCGATCTGGGCGCCGTGGTCGTTGAAGTAGTACTCGCGTACCACCTCGGCACCCTGCGTGGTGAGCAGCCGGCCCAGCGCATCGCCGACGGCCGCCCAGCGGGTGCCACCGATGTGGATGGGTCCGGTCGGGTTGGCCGAGACGAACTCGAGGTTGACGTTGTGGCCGGCCTGGGCGTCGGAGTTGCCGTAGGTGTGGCCGGCGTCGATGACGTTGTTGACGATTAGACCCTGCGCCGAGGCGTCCAGCCGCAGGTTGATGAAGCCGGGTCCGGCGACCTCCGCCGAGGCGATGCCGTCTGCGTGAGCCAGCGCATCGGCGAGCCATCCGGCCAGTTCGCGGGGGTTGGCACCGACCTTCTTGGCGAGCTGCAGCGCCAGGTTGCTGGCGTAATCGCCGTGCTCGGGGTTGCGTGGCCGCTCGACGGTGATCGCCGGCGGCAGCGCGCCGGTGTCGAGCGCATGCTCGGCCAGCACCGCGGTCGCGGTGGCCTTCAGCAGCTCGGCTAGATCGACGGGATTCACGCAGGCCATCCTATGGGCTGAGGTCCTGTGGCTTCGAATCCATTCCGGTGCTCAGCCGGCGGCCGTGATGAGTTAGTCTGTCGTGGCCCGTTGGCGCAGCATTTCGTGCGTGCGCCCCCGTAGCTCAGGGGATAGAGCGTCTGCCTCCGGAGCAGAAGGCCGCAGGTTCGAATCCTGCCGGGGGCACCAGAGTTTCCGCAGATCAGGGGCAATGTCGCGCGATATTCGCGCATTCACGCAACCGGCGTGGCGGGACTGCTGCGAAAAAGCAAGAACTGAGCATGGCGTGGCCCGCAGTCATTGGCCGTCGTCGGGCGCTCTTTCCCGGTGTTCTGTTTCATCGATTTTGCGCTCGAAATCCAAATATTTCGCATCGCAATCGACCGATATAGGCGCAAGCTGCAGTTATGCAGCGATGGGTGCCGGAGCGAACCGATCCCGCCTCGCGGTTCGATTCCGCCCAGCGAGGCTACCAACGCAACGGCGATCGATTAGGAGGTTGTGGGGCAATGGATTTCGCATTTTTACCACCGGAGATCAACTCGGGGCGAATGTATGACGGCCCCGGAGCAGGGTCTATGCTGGCCGCCGCGGCCGCCTGGGACGGGCTTGCCACCGAGTTGCACTCGACGGCAACCTCTTACGGATCGGTGATCTCGGAGCTGAGCGCGGGGCCCTGGCTTGGCGCCGCATCAGCTGCGATGACAGCCGCAGCCGCACCCTACTTGGCCTGGTTGAGATCCACCGCCACGCAGGCCGAACAGACAGCCGCCCAAGCCAAAGCGGCGGCGGCCGCCTATGAGGTGACGTTCGCGGCGATGGTTCCGCCGCCGGTGATCGAGGCCAACCGCGCCCTGTTGCAGGCGCTGGTGGCTACCAATTTGTTCGGGCAAAACGCCCCGGCGATCGCCGCCACCGAGACCCTCTACGCCGAGATGTGGGCACAAGATGCCACCGCGATGTACGGCTACGCGGGCACCTCGGCGTCCGCGACAACGCTGACTCCGTTCACCCCGGCACCACAGACCACGAACGGGACATCGGCCGCGGCGAGCACGCAGCCGGCGACGTCCCAACTCGCCTCCACGGCAGTGCAGGGGCTCGCATTGCCGGCGGCTGCTGACCCCCTGGGCACGCTGGCGGACCTGATTGACCTCGGGCTGTTCTTGCCGAATGTGGCCCAGACTGGGCTGACGCCATTGAACACCGTCGGCTTATTTACCGACTTATCGTACGACGACTCGGAAGTCCGGGATGAGGCGTTGAAAGGCACCGAAGATGAAATCGCCGCCGCGTTGAACATCCCCGGTTACGCCCCGAGCACGACGCCAGGCCTGGCTACGGCGTTGGGCCGGGCGGAGGTCCCGTCGGTGTCGGCGGGTCTCGGTCAAGCACCGTCGGTCGGAAGGTTGTCGGTGCCACCGGCATGGACTGTGGCGGCCCCGGAGATCAGGCTCGCCGCAGTGACATTGCCGGCCGCCAGCCTCGGCGCCGCCCCAGAAGTCATGGCAGCCAGCCCCGGAAGCCTGTTCAGTGAGATGACCCTGGCAAACATGGCCGGCCGCGCCATCAGCGGCACTACTGCCCGAGGATGTCAGGAGCGCACTGGGTCGATTTCCCGCTCCCGCGCCATGTCGACGCCCACGTCGTCGAGCGGCCACGGGACGGCAATTGCCGCCGACATTCGCGAATTCGCTCAGGCACTAGTCACACTCGGCGACCTGCGCGATTCAGGGCTCCTGACAGACGAGGAATTCACCGACCAGAAGGAACGCCTTCTCGCGCGCTGAATCGCGACATTTCATGGCTCATAACAGGACGAAAGCGCAGCGGTTCGGATATGGTCCGCGCGGCGCCCCTACTGGCAACTGCCGGCCGGTGCCGGTACGGGTCCGGTTGGTTGCGGCACCAGAGCGCCGAAGGGACCTGGCGGGGGTGGGGGCTTGACGCACTGCACAACCACCAGTGCGGCCGTCCCCGGGGCGCCCCGGTTTATGGCGCGCCAGTATGAGCCATCCTCATAGGGCACGCCGTCGCACGACGGCTCGACAGGAGACATCATGTCTACCGTCCCGCCACCCGGGCAGTAGTGGGCGCCCAGGTCGGGCTTATGAGGGTCAGGGTCGGCGTGGCCGACCGGCGCAGCCAGCATCGCGGCGGCGGACAGCGCCAATGTCATCACATACTTCATGACCGGCATCATGCTGCCTACGGCGGCGGTCCGCCGTGCTTTGGGCCACGAAATCGCACGGTGTGTCGAAAATCTCGGAGTGCACCAGGGGGCCGTCGAACGGCTACGACACCTCTTCGAGCGGCCGCGTGTCGCTGCTACGGAGCCGACGGTCGACTCGGTGCAGAAGAAGGACTTAGTCCACTGAGCTGGTGGTCGCGTGGCAAATCGGTAGCGCGACGGGCAGTTCGTGCGACACGGAATCGCCAGGCGGCGTGACCACCAACGTGCCTTCACGTGGGCAAGGATTTCCCGACCCATTGATGTCCAGCGCAGACGACTCGACGTCCGCATTCGCGATGTCACCCGGGTTGAGGTGCAGCACATGCGCCGCGTTGGCCGGCCGGTTCTCGACGTGCACCAGCACGCCGCCGGCCGCGGTGACCAGGTTTGCATCCGGATATCCGGCGAGCATGCACTGGTTTGACGACGTGTTCTTGAAGGAAACGACGACGCGCCGCAACGTGTTTACCGACTGGATCGGTCCGTTGCTGACCGTCAGGTCAGCGTCGGAGCAATGGCCCGGCGCACCCGCTGGCGCGCCGCCACCACCGCCGCCGTCGTTGGGCGGACCCCAAGCGGGTGCGGTCGCGGCCACGCCAAGTGTTGCGACCGAAATGGCGATCCCAGCTGCCAATATCGCTAACGGCTTCATGATTTCTCCATTTGCTACTGAGGTTCGGATGCCGTGGCTCTATAAACCCCGCCTACTCGTGGGAGATCGAGTCAGTTGACGGCGCCGCGGGTCACCTGCGGCCCCGGTGCGGCGCGATGCCGCGACAGCAGCCGCGCCGCTTGGCCCGGCGCACCGAGTTGAAGCATTGCGGCCAACGCCGTTTCCAGGATCACCTCTTGTTGCACGCGACTGCCGCCGATCGAGGCAAGCCCGCCAAGCGATTCGAGGAGATAGTCGAGCGCGGCGCGCGGCTCGCCGGCCGTCAACGCGATCAGGCCTTCGCCGATCAGACGCAAAGTCGTCAACTGCGCATCGGTGGCACCCGGAACATTGATCGCGCGGATAGCGGCCGGATCATTCGCCGCGGCCAGAACCAACAGCGCATGAAAAGCGATGAATGGCGTCTGCGGCGAAAAGGCAAGCGATCCAACCTCGTTGATCACAAGCATCGGGTCGGGTGGTGTGACCCAGTCCGGGTGCAGACGGGCCCGCCACGCCAACGATCCGGCGTCGACCAGACAACGCACATCCTTCGAGTGCGGTGGGGCAAGAGACGCGTTGTACCGGCGCGCGGCGGCAGCGGCGTCGCCCATCGCCAGCTCGTGTAGCGCAGCGTGCCATTGGAAGTGCGGTAGGTAGCGCTGCGTGCTGCCGTCGCTCGGGATCCAGTCCGTCAGCCACTTCAGCCCGGCCCCGTGCGCATCGGTCTCGTAGTGCACGTGGCTCAGGGCGTGCGCGGCGTTGCCGTTGCCCGGATCGAGTTCCAGTGCGGCGTCGGCCAAATCGGCCGCGTCGTACCACAGGCCCTGCTCGGTTCGGCCGTAGGCGCGCAGCCCGAGATACCACGGCGCCTCGCCGTGCACACCGGTGAACCGCTCGACATATTGCCACGCATCCGGCAACGCGTCACCGGCCCCGGCGAACGCGATCGACGGCGCCAACACCAGCAACGCGACCGCGTCGTCCGGGATGCGATCGAGGTGGTCGATGAGTGCGTCGGTACCCGCCTCGTTGCCCTTCTCACACCAGGTTGCGATGGCCTCGACGTGGCTGCGGTCTTCGTCGTTGCCATGCGCCAAAGCCGCACGCGCACGGGCGAGATGGCCGCTGACGGCGTCGGGGCCGCCAGCCCGGTCCGGCCGTTCGGTGGCGATCATCGCCAACGCGACGTGCGCGCGTGCATGGTTCGGGTCTTCGGCGACCGCGGCAGCAAAGGCGGTCGAGGCACGGTCTTGAACCGCGAGCAGGCGACGCACACCTTCGGCATACGACGCAGAAGCACCGGTCAACGTCGGCGCAGCGGCGACAAGACGGGGTGCGCGCACCGGTTGGTGCCGAGTGCCGTCGGCCAGCAGCTTCGCGATAGCCGCTGCCTGCGTGCGGATTTCGGGAATTGCAGTGGCTTCCCACTCCTCGCCCTGACGAATCGAGCCGACGCAGACGATGCCCGGGACCGTGTCCCCCGATCCGTCGATGAG
>NZ_DASXHW010000138.1:0-8429 GCF_036488105.1 Mycobacterium sp.
ACCTGCGGCGGCAGGTCGCGGGCGCGTCGCGGCACATGTGTGTCGGCCAGCAGCAGCAGCTTCACCCGACCATCCTCCTCTGACGATGAATGGTTCGCGTCCCGGTGGTCGGGTCGTGTACGCGGAGTGGCACGATGCTAACCAGCGCCGCCCGCTCCGCTGCCGGGCCGACTCAAGGGAGAGAAACGCCATGCGCACCTTCGATTCAGTCGCCGACCTCGCCTCGATCAAAGGCGAAAGCATCGGAGAGAGCGATTGGGTGACGATCAGCCAGGAAGACGTCAACCTGTTCGCCGACGCGACCGGCGATCACCAGTGGATTCACGTCGACCCGGAGCGGGCGGCCAAGGGTCCGTTCGGCAAGACGATCGCGCACGGTTTCATGACGCTGGCGCTGCTGCCCCGACTGCAGCACCAGATGTACACCGTCAACGGCATCAAGCTTGCAATCAATTACGGCCTCAACAAGGTCCGCTTTCCCGCGCCGGTCCCGGTCGGCTCTCGCGTCCGTGCGAAGAGTTCGCTGGTCAACGTCGAGGATCTGGGCAACGGCGCGGTGCAGGCCACTGTGTCGACCACCGTCGAGGTCGAGGGCTCGGTCAAACCGGCGTGTGTGGCCGAAAGCGTCGTTCGTTACATCGCGTAGGGCGGCGGGGTCATGGACGCTGGCCTGGCTTCCTGGCTAGATGAAGGACTATATTTCGACTATCTCGGCTTCGAGATCTTCTATCGCGTGGAGGGCAGCGGCCCTCCGCTGCTGCTGATCCACGGCTACCCATTCAATTCCTTTGACTGGCAACCGATTTGGCCGACGTTGACGCAGCGATTCACCGTGATCGCGCCCGATATGATGGGAATGGGCTTCTCGGCCAAGCCCGTCGAATACGAATACTCGGTGCACGACCACGCCGACATGCACGAGGCCTTGCTGGCTCACCTGGGCATCGGCAACGCGCACATCCTTGCCCATGACATCGGCGACTCGGTCGGCCAGGAATTGTTGGCCCGCCACGAATTTCGTCAGCACGCCTATGGCACGCTGCGCATCGACTCGATCACCTGGCTCAACGGCGGTATGTTCGTCGAGACCTACACGCCGCGGGCGGCACAGAAGCTGTTATCGGCAACTCCGTTGGGCGACATCTTGAGTCCGGTTCAGAACAGTCCGCTGTCACGCAGGCTGCTGGAGCCGACGTTGCGGGAGATGTTCGGCCCCAACACCAAACCGACGCGGCACATGATGGTCGTGTTCAGTCAGATCCTCGACTACAACGACGGCCGACGCGTGCTGCACAAGGTCGGCCGTTTCATCAAAGACCGCCACACACACCGGAATCGGTGGGTGCGGGCGATGCGGGAGACCGACGTTCCGATGCGATTGATCGATGGACCGATCGACCCCAACTCCGGTGCGCACATGGCCCGCCGTTACGCCGAGGTGATCCCCAACGCCGACGTGGTGATGCTCGCCGACGATATCGGGCACTGGCCGCAACTCGAAGCTCCCGATGCGGTGCTGACACACTTTCTCACCCACATCGACCGCGTCACCGCGGGCAGTTAGAACTCGGCGACCGCGTGCTCCAGGCGCTCGGCCAACCGGGCCTGCGCCTCGGCCCGCCGGGTCGGCAGGTGCTGCGACGGGAAAGGCGTTGACACCGGCTCATATTCGCGCAGCGTGCGGCGGGCCACGGTCATCTTGTGCAGCTCGGTGGCGCCGTCGGCGATCCCCAGCGACTCCGCGGCAATCATCATCTTGATGAACGGCATCTCATTGGAGACCCCGAGCGCGCCGTGTAGGTGCAGGGCGCGCTGAGCGACGTCGTGCAACACCTGCGGCATCGCCACCTTGACTGCGGCGATATCGCGGCGGACCTTCTGGTAGTCGTGATGCTTGTCGATCAGCCAGGCGGTGCGCAGCACCAGCAACCGGAACTGCTCGATCTGGATCCAGCTGTCGGCGATCTTCTCCTGGGTCATCTGGAAATTCGACAGCGGACCCATCCGGGTCTGGCGGGAGACCGCTCGCTCACACATCATGTCGAATGCCCGCCGGGCCAACGCGATGGTGCGCATCGCGTGATGGATGCGCCCGCCGCCCAGCCGGGTCTGCGCGATCGCGAAAGCCTGGCCCTCGCCGCCGAGGATGTGGTCGGCCGGCACCCGGACGTCGGTGTAACCGACGTAGCCGTGTGTGGCGTGCGACTCCGTGCCGACGCCCACGTTGCGGATGATCTCGACGCCCGGTGTTCCGGCCGGGACGATGAACAACGACATCTTGTCGCGGGTGCGGGCGTCGGGATTGGTGACCGCCATGACGATGAAGAACGTGGCGTGCCGGGCGTTGGTGGAAAACCATTTCTCGCCGTTGATGACCCACGAGTCGCCGTCGCGTTCGGCGCGGGTCACGAACAGGCCCGGATCCGAACCGCCTTGCGGTTCGGTCATGGAGTAACACGAGGTGATCTCGCCGGCGAGCAGCGGTTCCAAATAGCGCGTCTTCTGTTCGGGGGTACCGAACAGGGCCAGGATCTCGGCATTGCCGGAGTCGGGTGCCTGCGAGCCGAACACCGACGGAGCCCACCGGGACCGGCCCACGATTTCATTCAGCAGTGCGAGCTTGACCTGGCCATAGCCCTGTCCGCCGAGTTCGGGTTCGAGATGCGCCGCCCACAGGCCGTGGTCCCTGACCTGTTGCTGTAGCGGCCGCAGGACCGCCATGGTGTCGGGATTCTTCTTGTCATACGGATCGAGCGCCACCAGGTCGAGTGGCTCGAGCTCGTTGACCATGAATTCTTCGACCCAGTCCAGCTTCTGCTGGTATTCCGGGTCCGTCTCGAAGTCCCACACGATTCCGACGCTACTACTCTGGCTGCCAATGACAATCCATACGCGTCCTGGGCACAAGGCCGATGTCTCTGAGCTGTCGCACGCACTTGGCCGCGCCTTCTACGACGACCCCGTTTCGGTCTGGATCATGCCGGACCCCAAGGCGCGGGCCGCGCACCTGCGGAAGTTCTTCGCGACAGTTACCCGCCACCATCATCTCGCCGGTGGCGGTGTGGAGGTGGCCACCGACGGGTCGACCATCGGCGCGGCGGCCCTGTGGGATCCGCCGGGTCGATGGAAGCAGTCGGGACGTGAACAACTGGTGATGCTGCCCTCGTTCATCCTCGGGTTCGGGCCCCGGCTGACAACGGCCCGCAAGCTCAATGGACTGCTCGAGCAGATGAAGTCACAGCACCCGGAGGAACCGCACTGGTACTTGGCGGTACTGGGGAGTGACACCTCGGTGCGTGGCAAAGGCTACGGGCAGGCGCTGATGCAGTCGCGACTCGACCGTGTCGACGCCGAGCACGCACCCGCGTATCTAGAATCCAGCAAGGCCGAAAACGTGCCGTACTACCAGCGATTCGGCTTCGAGGTCACCGGCGAGCTCGTCGTGCCCAACGGGGGGCCGACGCTGTGGCCGATGTGGCGGCCGCCGCGCTGAATACGGATCCAGGACGCGGCTTTTTACTGCGCCGTTTACGCAACCCTAGGTGGCGCGTCCCGCAGCACAACGAGGTCCCAGGCGAATGTTATTGCCGCAGGGGCAATTCTCGGCACGTATGACACCGGCCCGATAACTGGAGAGCAGAGTTCGCGTCGGGCATCGGGAAAAGTGCGGCTGACCTGAGACAGCTTGGTACCGGCGCCGGCGGCGCGGAGGTATGCGTCCCAGAAGTCGCCGGTGGTCTGCGGGTCTAGATCTGTCATGTTGGTCTCCTTGGCTGTGATGGTGCATGTCCCAGATCCTCATTGACCTCCAATGCATTTCACGACCAGCCGGTGAGGCCGGTTCGGCCAATGTGACGGGTCACTCACCAGCTGGCAAGTCGCTGAGGAGGTCAACTCAGCCTTGGCTATCCAAAGAAGTCGTTCCGTTCCGCGATCGGCCGTCGCCTCGAGACTGCGTCCGTGGGCGGACTCCGCCTATCGGGAAATCGCCCCATATCTGAGGATTCTGGGGAGGTGGTCCGTGTTTAGTCGATCGGGTCCGAGGGGAACCGAGTCACCATGGCTAGTGAAGACGTCGACCCCCAAACTCTGAGCTCGAGCGAGTCGACCGACTCCGACGAGGTGCGCAATGACGACGGCGACATCGTCGTTGATCCGCCCGACGGTTGGAGTGAGGCTGACAAGTTCGGGATGACGGCGCGCGAGGAGCGGGAGGGCGATTCCCTCGACAACCGGCTCGCTGAAGAGGAGCCCGACGTGCTGAACGACGAGGGCCCGGGCGTGGAGCGCCCAGTCCGCGTGCATCGCGGTCAGATCGATGGAACCCCCGAGGATGGCGACTCGCTATTCAACGTCGACAGGTGACGATTTGGTAGTGTCGCGCATCGTCGCGCGGAGTTGCATTGCCCGATAGGGCCGGGAACCTCGTCTTGCCGCTCAGGTGGTGCCATGAGACGCCGCTGTCGTCGGAGCGCCAGATCTGGGTCCACACCACGTTGCCGAAGCCCCGGTTGACGATCGCGTGCAGGTAGAGCGAGTCGCCCACCCGCAGCAGGTCGGACGGAATCACCGTGCTGATGCCGCGGCGGGGCTGTCCCGACCGGCCGGCGCGATGCGTGTACTGCCAAAGTTGTTGTGCAAAATCAGGATTGGACCCGCCGGCCCGGTGGTAGGTGATCGGATGGCCGGCGTCGCCGGTGTCGATCAGAATGACGGGCGAACGCGAGTCTCCTTCTCCAACACGATTGCCGGAGAAGGTATCTCCGAACACCGACACCAGCGTTCCGTTCGGCGCAGTCACCGATGCGCCCAGGTCGGTGCACGTCACGCCCCACCGATCGGTGATCCCGGGGCCGGTGAGGTCGGCCACCTTGCCCTCTTTGCGTTGCGCGGTAGCCACCGCGGTCAGTCGGAGAACGGAGTGATGGGCCTTTGCCGTGGTTGGCCATCCACGATGACGTCTACCCGCTCGTTGAAAAAGGCGACGAGGTCGCGGACGGGTTCGGCTTCGCGGAGCGGTTGGTGATACGTCCACGCAATGTCCGCGGGTCCATCGGGCAGCGACAGATACGACGCCCGGCCCTTGTAGGCGCAGTAGCTGACCGTCTCACTCGGCTCGAGATCGACGACGACGTCAGCGCGGGGAAGATAGAACCGGGTCGGCAGCAGAGTCTCGAACAACAGCAGCGGACGCGACGACTCGGCCAGCAGCCGGCCGTCCCACTCGAAGCGGACGTGCCGGCTGCTGGCGAGGATGTCGATGCGTTTGAACGGGTCGTGCGGGTGGGAGACGATCGGCTCGTCTTCCTCATGCCAGGTGAAGGCGCTGAAGTCGAAAGTGAGATACCCGGCCAGATCCGGATCGTCCGGCCGGAATGCCGCCGCAGGACATCGCCGCCCGCCGACGATGACGTCGAAGATCTCGCCGGTACAGCTATGCGCGGTAAAGGGATTCGTCGGGACCAGGACGGGCAGCTCGGCAAGACCGTCGACCCGGCCCGCCGATTCCAGCTGGGCCGCGACATCGGCCTGCGGCACCGCGTAGGTCGGGACGACCCGCCGCGGCTCCCACACCAGCAGTCCGTCGACCGTGTCGGCTACCGGCTCGCCGTCGAGGTCAATCCGGAGGTGCTTCTCGGTCGGCTCGTAGCGCAGCGACGGCAGTGCGGCCCCGAGCAGGTCTCGCATTTTGGTGGCCATCCCACCATCATGGCGTCCCGAGGGGACCGGCGGCTTCACCCGCCGGGGTAATCGGTACTTCCGCCGCGCGGCGGCGGACCTTGTCGTTGCCCAGTGTTACTGTTCCTTCCGGGGTCGGACTGGTCCTTCGTGCAGCGTCGGGAGACGCACCGCAGAGAAGAATCTGAGGCTGAGTGAAGGTCATGAAGCTACTGGCTTCAGCCATCAGAGATGTCACCATGGCGCGGGATGCACCGACTCAACGGTGTACAGATGCGGTTCGAATCCGTCGGCCAAGTCCGCGCACTTCCCCATGTGCTGGCGGGCGGTGGGATTGCTCAGCATCGCCTCAAACGCTTCCGCGCTGCGCCATTGCGCGTAGTTGACGACGCGGGTGCCGTCGATGCTGAGGTGAATATTCGCCGAGATGAACCCGTCGATGTGCTGCATCACCTCCTCGGTGGCCGCCATCAGGAGATCGGCGAGTTCTCGAGCCCGCTCGGGTTGCACGGTGAACACGTTGATCAATGTCGCGTGGTCGGCGTGTGCGGTAATGGTCGACATGACTATCTCCTTTGTCAGGTTCCTGACGATACGATAGCACCAGTGTAAGGTTCCTGTCATGCAAGCGTCGGAGGCCGAGCGCTCGGTCGGATATCTGGTCAAACGGGTCCAGCAAGGACTACGGCGCCAATGCGACCTGGCGCTGAAACCGACCGGTCTGTCGATGGCCCAGTACTCGACGTTGCGGGCGCTGCATGAACACCCCGATGCGTCGGCCGCCGAACTGTCGCGGCTGTGCTTCGTGACTCGGCAGTCCTTGCAGGACGTGCTGAGCGGCTTGCGTGCGGCGGGACTGGTCGAGACGGCCGACGCCCCGCCACGTGGACGCGCTCGACCCCTGGAGTTGACGCGCCTGGGATCGCGGCGTCTCGGCGCCGCCCACGACGCGGTGTTCGGCGTCGAAGCAGTGATGCTGCAGGGTATTTCGGCCCGGGATCGGCGAACCGTTGCCGAAGTTCTACTGCGCTGCGCGGAGAACGTCGAAGATGCTTAGGGGCTGCTGCGCCAGCCGGTGACGCCGATGACGATCATCCGCAGTTGCTTGACCGCGGTGATGCGGATCTCCTCGATCGCATCGGCGCCCTGAACACCTTCGAGCGCCTCGGCGATGACGATCATCGAGTTGACGAACAGGCTCGCCAGCACGTTGAGGTCGTCGGTGCTCCACGCGTTCAGACCCGGAAACCGGGCGAGGTCGGTGGCCAGTTCCGACGTCAGCAGCCGGAATTCGGTGCGGATGGCATACCGCAGAACCGTGACGCCACTGGAGCGTTCGCGTCCGATGAAACGCCAGTGCTCGCGACCTTCGGTGACGCTGGCGACCACGATCTCGACCGACGATTCGATCACCCGGTTGGGGTCGAGCTTGCCGGCGCGCGCGCCACGCAGCATGTCCCGGAGGGTCCGAAACGACTCGTCGATCAGGACCAGCCCGAGGGCCTCCATCGATTCGAAATGGCGATAGAACGCTCCCGGGACGATCCCGGCTTCCCGGGTCACCTCACGCAGGCTCAATCCGCTGAAGCTTCGCTCGTCGAGCAGTTTGAGCGCCGCGGCAACGATGGCCCGGCGAGTGGCCTCTTTGCGCTCTTCGCGGGACGGGCCCTCGCGGCTACGCCCGCGGCTCGACCGGTGCGGCCGTGAGCTAGGCGCACGACTGTTCACCGTGTGAACCGTACCACAGACCTGGGGAAACCCTTGACGAGCAGGGTTATATGCGCGCACGGTATACACATGTTCACTCAAACTCTGAAGGCGCGGGTGCTGGGCTCGGACCTGGTCAACCTGCTGACCGGCCCGCACGGCGTCGACCGGTACACCGAGCAGGTGGATCGGACCTGGACGCTGGCTGAGGGCCGCGCGAAGGTCGTCGACGTGCGACGGGACACCCCGCGCAGCGTCACCCTGGTGCTGGCGCCCAACGACGCGTTCACCGACACCATCAAGGCCGGGCAATACGTCAACCTCAGCGTCGAGATCGACGGACGCCGGCATACCCGGTGCTACTCACCGGCCAACGCCGAGGGCGCCTCGCATGTCGAGCTGACCATCGGACAGCACGACGGCGGACTGGTCTCGACCTATCTGTACGAGCGTGCGCGTCGCGGGATGGTGGTCGGTCTGACCGGTGTCGGCGGTGACTTCGTCTTGCCGGCGCAGCGGCCCCGCCGCATTCTTTTCGTCTCCGGCGGCAGCGGGATCACGCCCGTCATGGCGATGCTGCGCACGCTCATCGACGAGGACCACTCGGGCGAGATCGCCTTCGTGCACTACTCGCGCAACAGCGCTGAGGCGTGCTACCGCGACGAGCTTGCCGCGATGCCGGGTGTGCGAGTGCTGCACGGCTACACCCGATCGTCCGGCGGCGATCTCGACGGCCGATTCGGACCCGGCCACCTGGCCGCGGCCATGCCGGAACCTGACGCGGTCTTCGTCTGTGGTCCAACCGCTTTGATCGAGGCCGTCCGTGAGCATTGCGAGAACGTGTACTCGGAGAGTTTCGTGGCGCCGTCGTTCGACCTGCCCGCGCAGCCAACGGGTGGGCGGGTCACGTTCGCGGACAGCAGCATTGACGTCGTCGACGATGGCCGCCCGCTGCTGGAGCAGGCCGAATCGGCCGGACTGAACCCGGCCAGCGGATGCCGGATGGGCATCTGCCACACCTGCACACGCCGCAAGACCAGCGG
>NZ_DASXHW010000162.1:0-2825 GCF_036488105.1 Mycobacterium sp.
TCGAGCAGTTGACCGATCTTGTTTTTGGGAAGGCTCTTGACCAGGGCGTTCACCTGATCGAGCATCGGTCCGACCGCTTGCGGAATCGTGGTGTCGTGCATGGCAATAACTGAGCCGTTGTGCAGATACGGCGCCGAATCGGTGCGAGGCCGCAAGTCGACATACTGCTCGCCCACCGCGGAGACGCTCAACACATCGGCTTGCAGGTTCGCCGGGATCTTGGGCGAAGTGCCAAGCGACAGCGTCGCTTTGGCGCCCTTCGCGGTGAGCGACACCGCAGTGACCTTGCCGACCTGCACTCCGCGGTAAGTCACGTTGGAGAATCGATATAGACCACCGGTCGCCGGCAGCTCGAGGGTGACAGTCATCCGACCGATACCGAGCAGGGTCGGCGCCTGTACGTAGAACAGGGCCATCGCGATCACGCCGACGATCCCGATGATCGTGAAGATCAGTAGCTGAATCCGGACGAAGCGCGTCAGCATCTACCTGCCCCCCTCCGTCGGCGGAATCCCCTGCGGCGGTGCAGCAGCCGGTCCCGGTAGCGGCCCGGGCGGTACAGCGGCGGGTCCCGGCAGGGGAGCGCTGAACTGGAGATTCGGCTGAGCAGGCCCCGGCGCTGGCGGGCCGGGTGGCGGCGGCGCCTGTGGGCCGGCCGGCGGTACCCCGTCCGGTGACGCCGGCGGGCCGGGTGGCGGCGGACCAGGCCGCGGCCCGAAGCCCCCGTGCAATGGATCACGTGTGTACTGCAGGAACGGCGGATCCCCCGGCGCGGGAATCAACTGTTCGTCGAGTTGTCCCCAGTGCGTCCCGAGGAACAGACCCGACTTGAGCTTGGGAATAGTCAGGTCCAATATGACGTGCAGGTTGAAGTAGTCACCTCGGATGGCCCGGTCGACGAAGTTCTGGGTGAACGGGAAGACCGTCAATGCCGCGAGCGCCGTGTCAATGTCGGGTCCGACGTCGGCGAGCCCCTTGACGGTCGGCTCCAGATTCTTCAGATTTCTGACCAAGTCGGCCTGAGTGTCGTTGATCAGCCCGGTAGCGGTGTTGCTGAACTTGCGCAGGCCGTCCAAAGCGGCCGTCAGGCGTGGCCGCTCCTTGATCAGCACATCGAGCGCGGGCGGTACTTTACGCAGCGCCTGGGTGAGCACGTCGCGCTGGGCCGCGAAGGTGCCGCCAAGCTGATCCAGTGCTTGGATGGACGCGACGATGTTGTCGCGTTGTTGGTCGAGTGTCCCCACGAACGTGTCGAAGCGATTGATCAAATCGCGAACGGCGCCCCCACGTCCGGCAAGTGCGGCGCTGAAATTGTGGATGATCTCCCCGATCTGGCTCAGTCCGCCACCGTTGATGATCAGCGACAGCGACGACAGGGTTTGCTCGGTCGAGGGATAGGTCGATGATCGACTCAGCGGGATGGTGGCACCCGGCCGCAGCCGGCCGACACCGGGCTGCCCGAGTGGCGGGTTGAGCTCCAAGTGCATGGACCCCAACAGGCTGGTCTGACCGATGCTGGCTTCCACGTTGGCGGGGATGACGAGATCGTGCTTGACCGAGATCTGGACGTCGGCGTGCCAGTCTTTCACCGTCATCGGGCCCACGCTGCCAACCACGACGTCATCGATCATCACCGGCGAATTCGACTCCATCGTAATGACATTCGCCAGTTCGACGTGATAGGTGTCGGCATCCGGTCCGCGCCCCACCGCGCCGGGCAACGGCAGCGAGTTGAGGCCGTGGAAGGCACAACCGGTGCCGGTCAGCATCACGCAGCACCCAATGGCGAGCAGTCGCCGCAGGGCGATCCGGGCGGTCATGGTTGCGGGCCTTCGGCTGGGAGCAGCATGCCCGGCACGCTCGGCGCCGGTGGCGGGGGCTCCGGTGTCGACGGCGGTGGCGGCAGCGGCATCGCCGCGCCCGGTATCCGGGGCAGCGGTACCGACGGCGCCGGGCCGGGTACCACTGAGTCACCGTTCAGCCCCGCGTATGCCGATATCGCGGGGGGGATTTCCGGCGGTCCGGGCTTCGGGCCCGCGCCGCCGGGTGCGAGCCGCGCTTCGCTGTATTCGACGTTGGCCGGGTCGACCGACTTCTGAATGAACGGATTGACGGGGAACGGCAGCATGTTGAAGTTCAGCACCCGCAAACCGGGGCCGAGGTACAGGGAACACAGCTTGCCCGATTCGGTTGAGGTGACGTTCCCGATCGCTTGGACTTGTACGCATCCAGGAATCGGTAGCGGAGCTATCAGACCGGACTGCGTGGGGTTGGCGAAGTCGGCGATCCCGAACCCGCCCACGATAGTTCCGGTGTCGGCGTTGTAGTCGTTGAAAAAGTTGCTGAGCGCGGTCGGCGCGCCGTGCAGAATGTTCTCGAAAGCCATGTGCTGATCGACGAGAGGCTGGATGGCCTTACCCAATCGGTCAATTTGTTCACTCACCTCGTCGCGGGACCCGGCGATGAAACGCTGCACCTCGCCGACCGCCGACGACAGGTCGGTCACCGCCGCGTCCAGATCGGATTTGCTGTCGTTGACCACGCTGGTGAGCGTGGCCAACCGGTTGTTGAACTGCACCATCTGAATGTTGCTGTCCCGCAGCGCGGTGACGAAGATCTGCAGGTTCTTGATGATGTCGACGATGTTGCCGCTGCCGTTCGCGATGGTCCGCGCCACCCCGGACAGTTGAGTCAGCGTCTGGCGCAACTTCTCGCCGTTACCACCCTGCAGCGCGTTGGCGGCGCTGTCGATGAACCGCGATATCGACGGTGTCGACACCTTGGCGTTTGGGCCCAAATCCGTTGCCAACCGCATTAATTGGGAT
>NZ_DASXHW010000175.1:0-11058 GCF_036488105.1 Mycobacterium sp.
CCTGCGCCAGCTTCCCGAGGTGGTGGCCACCGTCGCTGCCCGCCTGTATGCGGGCCACACGGTGGTGGCGTTCCCCGAGGGCACCACCTGGTGCGGCATGTCCGGCGACGATGCGGGCCGCGCGTCGGCCCGAGGAGGAGCCGGACCATCGGGCTCGGTCGGACGAAGCCACCAGGGGTCGGGAAAGTACTACCCGGCCATGTTCCAGGCCGCCGTCGACACCGGCCGGCCGGTGCAGCCGCTGCGCCTGCGTTACCAGCACCGGGACGGCAGCGTCTCGACCGTGCCGGCCTACATCGGCAACGACACCTTGCTGGCGTCGATCGGCCGGCTGATGGTCGCCCGTCGCACGGTGGCCAAGATCTACGTCGAATCGCTGCAACTGCCGGGTGACGACCGGCGGGAGCTGGCCCGCCGCTGCCAGGCAGCAATTCGCGTCACCTCGGCGCCGCGCCCGGACCACGGGCAGCGGCGCTCCATGCTCGCGTCCTAGCACCCAGGCGGCGCTCGGTATCCTGGGCAGGTCATGGCCTACCTGGATCACGCCGCCACCTCCCCGATGCACCCCGTGGCCGTCGAGGCGATGACGGCTGTTCTGAGCACCGTCGGCAATGCCTCGTCGCTGCACGCCACCGGTCGTCTCGCCCGCCGGCGCATGGAGGAAGCCCGCGAGCTGATCGCGGCCAAGCTCGGTGCCCGCCCGTCCGAGGTGATCTTCACCGCCGGTGGCACCGAGAGCGACAACCTCGCCGTCAAGGGCATCTACTGGGCGCGCCGCGACGCCGAGCCGCGCCACCGCCGCATCATCACCACCGAGGTCGAACACCACGCCGTCCTCGATGCGGTGAACTGGCTCGCCGAGCACGAAGGCGCCGAGATAACTTGGCTTCCGACGAACGCTGCCCATGACCTGGGTGCGACGCCGGTGTGACGCGGATCGCGGCCTGACAGCGACGGGCCAACTCCCGGCGATCGTCGCCCGGAAGCTGCAGCGACTCGACGTAAATCCGGGCCACCGTGCGACGGGCGACCATCAGCCGGCCGATCGAACGCAGCAGCGTGTCGTCGCCGATGTACGCCGGAACGGTCGAGACTTGGCCATCCCGGTGCTGGTAGCGCAGCCGCAGCGGCTGAACCGGTCGACCGGTGTCAACGGCGGCCTGGAACATCGCCGGATAGTACGGCCCCGAGCCCTGGTGGGTCCGCCCCGACAGGCCGCACCAGGTGGTGCCCTCGGGGAACGCCACCACCGTGTGGCCCGCATACAGGCGGGCAGCGACGGTGGCCACCACCTCGGGAAGCTGGCGCAGGCGGGCACGCTCGATCGGAATGACCTTGACGATGCGCGCCATCATCCGCACCGCGACATTGCCGGCAACGTCGGCGCGGGCGACAAACGACAGCGGCGACGCCCGCCACCGGCTTGACGGTAACGCGGCCCCGATCGTCAGAATGTCCAGCCAAGACATGTGGTCGCTGACCACCAGCACCCCGGGCAGGTTGCGGATCGGCCCGCCGGCGACCGCGGTCTTGACGCCGAGACACCACAGCAGCATTCGGCAATAGATCTGTCTCGACTTCGACCAGCCCGGAATCACTCCCGCCAGCAGCGGCAACGCCGGCGCCAGGAGCAGCAGCAATCCGATCCGCCGTGCGACCCGCAGCGTCACGATCAACCGCCGGGTCGCCACATATCCGCCGGTGCGCAAACAGTCCGTATCGCAGGTCGCCCGGGGCAGCCAGGCGTGGTCGCGGGACGCCGGAGCGCTCATCAAGCCACTCGGCCCGCGGCCTCGGTGGCTGCCGATACCGACCGGAGTCGCCGCAGGTAGCGGGTGTCGGCCTGACGCTTGTCCAGCAGCGTGGGGAAGTCACCCACGCCGAGGTCGGCGTCGTGGGCCGGCTCGCCGCAGATCCGCGCACCCAGCCGCAGGTAGCCGCGCATCAACGGCGGTATCACCGGCCGCGGGGGCGCCTCGATCTCGTCGAGCGAGCGTCCGTCGATCACCACCGGCCGGTGCGGATGCACCCGGTAGTCAGCCGGGGCGGCGTGGCGCCGTGACACGAAATCGCGCACACCGCGAATCTGGCTGCCCGGCGGTCCGCCGTCCCCGGCCACCGCCACCGATACGCAACCGGTGACGTAGTCGTAGTCGCAGTGGTCCAGGTAGGCGAGGATGCCGGCCCACATCAGCAGCACGACAGCGCCGTTGCGGTGGTCGTTGTGCACCACCGCACGGCCCATCTCGACCAGCGACGGCCGTAGTGAGTCCAGCGCCCGGATGTCGAATTCGGTTGCGGTGTATAGCCCTCCGGCCGCGATGGCGCCTGTTGGCGTCAGCATGCGGTAGCACCCGACCAATTGACCGGAGTTCTCATCGCGAACCAGTAGGTGGTCGCAGTGCTCGTCGAAACGGTCGGCGTCGAGGCCGTCGCCCTGCCCGGTCAGCGCGAAACCCGGCTCGCTGCTGAAGACGTCGCAGCGCAGCCGTTGGGCTGCCTCGACTTGCGCGGGATCAGTGGACAACAACAGGGAATAGCGCGACTCGGCCGACGAACGCGTGCCAGGGGCCGGTTTTTCGGCGGCGATGAGGACCGACTCAGTGCTCATGCCACCACAGTTGCGTTGTTGATCAGCTAGTTGGCATCCGAGCCGTAACGTGTCCATGCACGGTAGATGACGATGTCGCAGCTCAATCCCGAACAATTGTCTACGCGCGACGTTGCCTGGGTCACAAAATTGGTCCAATATTCAGCCGTGACCTTTACCAGCAGCGCAGATACCTTCGATCCCGATGCGCTGCGCACCAAATACGCCGAAGAACGCCGGCGGCGTCTGCGCTCCGACGGTATCTCGCAATACGTCCAGATAACCGGCGCATTCAGCAAGTTCGGCGAGGATCCATGGGCCGACCCAGACTTCAAGCGCGACCCCATCGCCGATTTTGTCGACGTCGCGGTTGTCGGCGCCGGCTTCGGCGGCCTGCTGATTGGCGCGCGGTGCAAGCAACTTGGCGTCGAGAATGTGCGGCTGATCGACAAGGCTGCCGACGTCGGGGGCACCTGGTACTGGAATCGCTACCCCGGAATCGCCTGTGACGTCGAGTCCTACGTCTATATGCCATTGCTCGAAGAGCTCGGCTACATCCCGACCGAGAAGTACGCCAAGGGTCCCGAAATATGGGCACACTGCCGTCGCATCGCCGAGCACTTCGACTTGTACCGTGGCGCCTGCCTGCAGACCGAAGTGCAGGAAATCCGTTGGGAACCAACAAGTTCCCGGTGGATAATCTCCACCGACCGCGGCGACGAGATTCGGGCCCGGTTCGTTACGATGGCCAACGGCTACCTGCAGAAGCCCAAACTACCTGGTATAGCCGGGATTACCGACTTTGGCGGCCATACCTTTCATACCAGCCGTTGGGATTACGAATACACCGGTAGCGACCTGCGCGGCCTGTCCGACAAGCGGGTCGGGATCGTCGGCACCGGCGCAACGGCTATTCAGTGCGTGCCGCGGCTCGCCGAATCCGCCGGTCAGCTGTTCGTCTTTCAGCGCACCCCGTCGACGGTTGACGTGCGCGCCAACCGGCCGACCGAACCGGATTGGGCCGCATCGCTCGAGCCGGGTTGGCAACAGCGTCGCATGGAAAACTTCCAAATCCTCACGGCCGGAGGCGCATCCGACGAGGACCTGGTCGACGACGCGTGGACCAGCCTCACCAAGAAGATGCCGATCGTCAACGAGGGTGGGCCCAACGCCGCCGAAATGGCCGACTTCGCCAAGATGGAAGAGATCCGAGCGCGCGTTGAAGCCATCGTCACCGACCCGGCCACCGCCGAGGCGCTCAAACCGTGGTACGGCTACTACTGCAAGCGGCCGTGCTTTCACGACGAATACCTGCAGGCGTTCAACCGCGACAACGTCATGCTGGTCGACACCCAAGGCCTCGGCGTTGAGCAGATCACCACCAGCGGCGTCGTCGTGGACGGCGTCGAATACCCGCTGGACTGTTTGATTTTCGCCACCGGATTCGAGGTCGGCACCAGCTACTCGCAACGCACCGGCTTCGAGATCGTCGGCCGTGACGGGCTGACCCTCACCGACAAATGGGCCGACGGTGTCCGAACCTTGCACGGCTTGCACGTCAACGGTTTTCCGAACTGCTTCATCGAGAGCATCGCCCAGTCCGGTTTCACCGTGAACTTCCCGTACCTGATCGACACCCAATCACGTCACATCGCCTGGGTGATCGCGTGGGCGCTGCAGCACGACGCCACGGAGGTAGAGGCAACCTCGGAAGCCGAAGCCGCCTGGGTCGACTCCGTCGTGCAACGCTCCAGCGTCATCGCCGGCCGGCGGGAATCGTGCACTCCCGGTTACTACAATCGCGAGGGCCAGGCGAGCGCTCGGCTGAACCAGGACAGCTTTTTCTTCGGCAGCCCAACCGAATACGCCGACATCCTCGAAACCTGGCGGACGACGGACTCCCTGGACGGGTGCGACATCCGAGTGTCGACATCTGCCCGGGTCAAGCGGTAAGCGCGATCAGCGTCCCGTTCGTCGTCACGGAGTTCGAACCGGGCCGGCATTGGGCATGGAAGCTGGCCGGCATCCCGGCCACCTCTCACCGGGTCGAGCCGGTCGGCAGCTAGGCTCACCAACCCATGGATCCCGGAATCCCCTTGAAAGGACCAATAATCCAGCTGGTTATCCAGCCGCCGTAGAAGCCACCCGGCTGCGGAATCACCTGCTCGCCGTTGAGCGTGCAACGGTCCACTGCCGCGGCCATCACCGCGATCGCACCCGCGATCGGGGCGAAATCGGGACTCGGCTGCCGGTAGGTCCACGCCGCTTGCGGGGCTACCCGCGTCTCGGTCACCAAGTCATAATACGTTGCCTCGCCCTTCCATTCACACCAGGAATTGCCGTCGGCCCGTCGCAGAACTCCGTCGGTGAAGGAAATCCCGGGCAGATAATAGGTCGGCGGATGGCTGGTCTCCAGCACCCGCCACCCCCGATCGGTCGACGCGATCGTGCGGCCGCCCAACTCGACGGTGATCCGGCCGGTGAACTCCTCGAGCCGCGGCGGGCGCGGATAGTCCCACACCGACTCCTGCCCGAGCCCGGGCATGTCGGGCGTCGGCCAAGGTTCCACAGCGTCATTGTGCCCCGGTTCACACAATGTGTGGCTCACCGCCCGGCGGGTACCCCCCAGCGTCGGGCCGTACCCACGCGGCCCTGAAGGCGAAAGAGGGCGCTGTGACGGAAGCTGTCGAATCGGTCGAACCGTCGCGGGCGGCGCCCATCGAGCAGTGGCCGGGCAAGGCCTATCCGCTCGGCGCCACCTATGACGGGTCAGGCACCAACTTTGCGCTGTTCAGCGAGGTCGCGGAGAAGGTGGAACTGTGCCTCTTCGATGCCGAGGGCACCGAATCCAGGGTAACGCTCAACGAAGTGGATGGCTTCGTCTGGCACGGCTTCCTGCCGGCCGTCGAACCGGGTCAGCGCTACGGCTACCGGGTACACGGGCCCTACGACCCGGCCGCCGGGCACCGGTGCAACCCGAACAAGCTCTTGCTCGATCCGTATGCGAAGGCGATCGACGGCAACTTCGAGTGGCACCAGGCGCTGTTCAGCTACAACTTCGGCGACCCCGACAGCCGCAACGACGATGACTCCGCGCCGCGCATGCCGAAGTCGGTGGTGATCAATCCCTACTACGACTGGGGCACCGACCGTCCGCCCGGCCACGAGTACGCCGACACCGTGATCTACGAGGCACACGTCAAGGGACTGACCCAGCTGCACCCGGACATTCCCGAACGGATGCGCGGCACCTATGCCGGCATAGCCCATCCGGTGATCATCGAGCATCTGAAAGATCTGGGCGTCACCGCCATCGAGCTGATGCCGGTGCACCACTTCGCCAACGACTCCACTCTGTTGGACAAGGGATTGTCAAACTACTGGGGCTACAACACAATCGGCTTCTTCGCCCCCGACATCAAGTACACCTCGAGCACCACCCCCGGCGGCCAGGTGCAGGAATTCAAGACCATGGTCCGCGCCCTGCACGAAGAGGACATCGAAGTCATCCTCGACGTGGTGTACAACCACACCGCCGAGGGCAATCACCTGGGCCCCACGTTGTCGATGCGCGGTGTCGACAACGCCGCGTACTACCGCTTGGTCGACGACGATCAGCAGTACTACATGGACTACACCGGCACCGGCAACAGCCTCAACGTCGGGCATCCGCACACGCTGCAACTGATCATGGATTCGCTGCGGTACTGGGTGACCGAAATGCACGTCGACGGTTTCCGCTTCGACCTGGCCTCGACACTGGCCCGCGAGTTCTACGACGTCGACCGGCTGTCAGCGTTTTTCGAACTGGTGCAACAGGATCCGGTCGTCAGCCAGGTGAAGCTGATCGCCGAGCCGTGGGATGTCGGCCCGGGTGGCTACCAGGTCGGCAATTTCCCGCCACAGTGGACGGAATGGAACGGCAAGTTCCGTGACACCGTGCGCGACTACTGGCGTGGTGAGCCGGCGACGTTGGGCGAGTTCGCCTCCCGGCTGACCGGCTCAGCCGATCTCTACGAGTCCACTGCGCGGCGCCCGGTCGCGTCGATCAATTTCGTCACCGCACACGACGGTTTCACGCTGCGGGACCTGGTGTCCTACAACGAAAAACACAACGAGGCCAACGGCGAAGACAACAACGACGGCGAAAGCCACAACAGATCGTGGAACTGCGGCGTCGAGGGTCCGACCGACGATCCCGAGATCAACGCGCTGCGCGCGCACCAGCAGCGTAACTTCCTGGCGACGACGCTACTGTCGCAGGGGGTTCCGATGATCTCGCATGGCGACGAGCTCGGACGCACGCAGGGAGGCAACAACAACGGCTTTTGTCAAGACAACGAGATCACCTGGGTGCATTGGGACGAAGCGGACACCGATTTGCTGGAGTTCACCCGATCGGTATCCGCGCTGCGGGCCGCGCACCCGGTGTTCCGGCGCCGCCGATTCTTCAAAGGGGTGCCGGTCCGCCAGCGCGGTGTGGAAGGACAGCCCGACGTCTCATGGTTTCGGCCGGATGGCTCCGAAATGGACGACGAGGACTGGGGTTCGGGCTTCGGTAAATCCGTCGCGGTCTACTTGAACGGCCTGGGCATCCCCGACCTCGACGCCCGTGGACAGCGGGTGACCGACGACTCGTTCTTCCTTTGTTTCAACGCCCACCACGAGCCGATCGAATTCACCTTGCCGCCAGGCGAATTCGGCTCAGCGTGGCTTCCCGTCGTCGACACCGCTGAAGCGACGAATCCCGTTGATCGCCAATCGATTCCGGCAGGCGGTGCCGTTCAGGTAGCCGCGCGGGCGACCGTGGTGCTGCAAGCCGGCGACGAGTAAGCCGCCGGCGCAACCGATTCCCGGTCAGCCGTGCGGCGCCTCGGAGATCTTGGAGTCCGGCTTGCCGAGCGTCTGGCAGTAGGTCGCCGCCGACAGTCGGGTAGCGGTGATCTCCATATTGGAGGGGTCGGCGCCGCTCTTGTCCTTGAGCATCTTGCTGACCTCATCGTTCTGCTTCTTCTCGTCCTGCGTGGTGAAGTCCTTGCACTTGGTGTCACCACCGGTGTTGATGATCTGCGACGCAGAGCATCCACTGAAAAGAACTGCGGCGATCGCTATCGCGGCTGGCGCCATTGCCTTCATCTTGCGGCCCTTTCTTGGAACGAAGTAGCAAGTCTTTGTACACCAGTTCGGCGGATTTCAAACCTGGTCGCGGCCGTCAGGCTGGTGGTACCCGGATGCGGATGGGTCCGCGTGACGGCTGATCGGGATCGATGACCGCACCGCGCTGGGTGATTTCGACATCGCCGTCGCACGCCAACGCGAACGCGATGCTGCGGCTTTGGGCGGTCAGCTCCTGCCAGTCGTCGCCACCGACGGCGCGCGCGGCATCCGACGGGCAGATGCTGGAGTTCGGTCCGCGATGCCGCGCCAGCGCCAGAATCGCGGCGCGTAGCCGGGTGGCCGCTGGTCCGCCACCGAGCGCGGACCGGGCGGCGCCGGCCGCGGGACCGTCGCCGTCGGCCACCCGGGCCAACTCGCGATGAGGATCCGATCCGCCGCTGCTCACCTCATCCAGGCTAGGCCGAAACGCGATCAGCCCTTGCGGGTCTTGACTGCCTCGGTGAGCTGCGGCGCGACCTTGAACAGGTCGCCTACCACGCCGTAGTCAGCGATCTCGAAGATCGGCGCCTCTTCATCTTTGTTCACCGCGACGATCGTCTTCGAGGTCTGCATGCCGGCGCGGTGCTGGATCGCTCCGGAGATGCCCAGCGCGATGTACAGCTGCGGTGAGACGGTCTTACCGGTCTGGCCCACCTGGAACTGACCCGGGTAGTAACCGGAGTCCACCGCGGCACGCGACGCACCGACCGCAGCGCCCAGCGAGTCGGCCAGCTCCTCGACCACGCTGAACTTGTCCGCGCTGCCGACACCGCGACCACCGGACACCACGATGGTGGCTTCGGTGAGCTCCGGGCGGTCGCCGGCGACCGCGGGCTCGCGTTTCGTGACCTTGGCGGCGTTCTCGGTGGCCTCGGGTACCTCCACGGTGACCTTCTCGCCTGCGCCGTCGGAGGGCTCGGCGTCGACCGCGCCGGGCCGCACGGTAATCACCGGGGTGTCGCCGTTGGCCTGCGCCTCGACGGTGAACGCGCCACCGAAGATGGAGTGGATGCCCTTCGGCCCTTCCTCCACCCCGACCACGTCGACCAGCAGACCCGAACCGATACGGGCGGCAAGCCGGCCGGCGATCTCTTTGCCGTCGGCGCTCGAAGCCGCCAGAACGGCTGCCGGACTGGCGGACTCGGCCAACGCGGCAAGCACGTCGACGGACGGGGTGATGAGGTAGTTCTCCGCGGCGTCTGATTCGGCGACGTAGATCTTGGCGGCACCGGCCGCCTTCAGACCGTCGACCAGCGAGTCGGCCGTGCCCGGCTTGCCCACCACAACAGCGGCGGGTTCGCCCAGAACCCTTGCCGCGGTGATCAATTCGGACGTGACTTTCTTCAGTTCACCATCGGCGTGCTCGACGAGCACCAATACTTCAGCCATGAGTTATTCGATGTCTTTCAGCTAGGGACTACGTCTTAGATGATTTTCTGACCGACAAGGTACTTCGCGATGTCGTTTCCGCCCTCACCCTCATCGGTCACCTTCTCGCCGGCCGTCTTCGGCGGCTTGGGGGTGGCCGTCAGTACCTTAGAGCCGGCGTTTTCCAGGCCCACCTCGTCGCTCTCGACACCGATCTCGGCCAGCGTGAGCTTGGTGACTTCCTTCTTCTTCGCGGCCATGATGCCTTTGAAGGAGGGGAAGCGCGGCTCGTTGATCTTCTCGTTGACGCTCACCACAGCGGGCAACGTGGCCTCGATGGTGAACACACCGTCGTCGGTTTCCCGCTCGCCGGTGATCTTGTCGCCTTCCAGCGACAGCTTGCGCAGGTGGGTGAGCTGCGGCAGGCCGAGGTACTCGGCGATGATGGCCGGCACCGCGCCGCCGGTGCCGTCGGTCGCCTCGTTGCCGGCGATCACCAGCTCGGTGCCCTCGATGGTGCCCAGTGCGCGCGCCAGCGCCCAGCCGGTCTGGACGACGTCGGAGCCGTGCAGCCCCTCGTCGAGCAGGTGGACGGCCTTGTCGGCGCCCATGGACAGCGCCTTGCGGATCGCCTCAGTCGCCCGCTCGGGACCCGCGGTCAGCACCGTCACCGATCCCTCTTTGCCGTCGGCGGCTTCTTTCTCGCGGATCAGCAACGCCTCTTCGACGGCGCGCTCGTTAATCTCGTCCAGCACTGCGTCGGCGGCCTCGCGGTCCAGCGTCCAATCGCCGTCTTTGAGTTTGCGCTCTGACCAGGTGTCCGGGACCTGCTTGATCAGGACCACGATGTTCGTCATGAGAGTGGCTTGTCCTCCTCGAGTGAGTCCTGCAGCCATCAGCGACAGGACTTAGGTCACGTCTTGCGCGCCCCGCAGCCGCATGTTACTGACCGGTAACTTTGTGCGGTTCGCTCTCACACCATAGCGGGTCGTGCTGCAGGTTCTGCCCCCACATGCCTTCGCTGGCGGCCAGCGCCCCGCTCCACAGGGGGGATTGCCCGTAGTGAAGCATTCGCGAACCCGTCGCCACGCGTTAGCCTGCCTATTCAATGAGCGCATTCATCCCCGAGGTTCCCCACGCCCCCGCCGATGCCGTTCTGCCGTTGACCGGTGAACGCACCATCCCGGGTCTCGACGTGGAGAATTACTGGTTCCGCCGCCACGAGGTGGTCTACCAGCGGTTGGCGCAGCACTGTGCGGATCGCGAGGTGCTGGAAGCGGGCTGCGGGGAAGGCTATGGCGCCGACCTGATCGCCGGGGTCGCACGCCGAGTGATCGCGCTGGACTACGACGAGGCCACCGTCGCGCACGTGCGGGCCCGTTACCCGCGGGTGGAGGTCATCCACGGCAACCTCGCCGCGTTGCCGCTGCCCGACCACTCGGTCGACGTCGTGGTCAACTTCCAGGTCATCGAGCACCTGTGGGATCAGCCACAGTTCGTCCGCGAATGCTTCAGGGTGCTGCGGCCCGCCGGGCAGCTGATGGTGTCGACCCCTAACCGGATCACGTTCTCCCCCGGTCGCGACACCCCGATCAATCCGTTCCACACCCGCGAGCTCGATGCGGACGAGCTGACGCAACTTTTGCGCGACGCCGGCTTCGGCTCGGTCTCGATGAGCGGTGTGTTCCACGGGCCACGCCTGGCTGAGATGGACATCCGGCACGGCGGCTCGATCATCGACGCCCAGATCGCGCGCGCCGTCGCAGATGCGCCGTGGCCGGACCAGCTGCTGGCCGATGTGGCCGCGGTCACCGCCGCCGACTTCGACGTCGTCGAGGCTGCGACGGAGCCGGCCCGTCATATCGATGACAGCCTGGATCTGGTGGCGATTGCGATGCGCCCGTGACACCGGCGACCAGGGAGCCGGTGCCGGGGCTGTTCAC
>NZ_DASXHW010000204.1:0-22291 GCF_036488105.1 Mycobacterium sp.
ACTCATATCGCCCTCACCTCCTCACGGCCAGGACACACGGGGGTGTCACCACAAGTGCACGCATGACGGGGGGTTGGCGCCTGACGGCGATGCACCCCCATCGTCGGAGCTTCGGCACTGCACGGCGTATCCGGTGTTACATCCGGAAGCCACTTGGGCTCAACCCTTAGGCCGGGAAGAGCTGTCCTGACCCGGGGCGTCTCTCGACGTTCGGGGTCAGTGGCCTGTATCCGTGCAGACGCCTCACCTACCGAGGTGCTTGCACGGTCCATCCTCCCACCGCTATCAGTGCTCGTCAAACAGGGTGGAGACCAATTCGATGGCCGCGTGGCTAGGCTCGACGCCATGGCCACCACACTGCAAGATCCTCGAGTCGCCGAAACGCTTGAACGGATGTATACCGAGTCGCGCGAACAGATGTCACAGTTGCGCGCGATCCGCCCCGACATGTCGACGGCGAGGACCGCGCAGGAACGCGCCGACGCGATGAGCGACTTCTACATCCCCGTGACACCGGAGGCCGGCCGACTGCTGTACTCGTTGGTGCGGGCGACACGTCCAACCACCATCGTGGAATTCGGTATGTCGTTTGGTATTTCGGCGCTGCATCTGGCATCGGCGGTGCGCGACAACGGCAGCGGCCAGGTGGTGACCACCGAGCTCAGCGAGAGCAAGATCGCGGCGGCGACAAAGACATTCGCCGAAACCGGACTCGACGACGTGATCACCGTCCTGCGCGGGGACGCGCTCTCCACCCTGGAGAGCGTGGACGGTCCGATTGACTTCGTGCTGCTCGACGGCTGGAAAGAGCTGTATCTCCCGGTGATCAAACTGCTCGAGGGGCGCCTGTCACCCGGAGCTCTCGTCGTCGCCGACAACACCGAGATGGCCGACGTGAAGCCCTACCTCGACTACGTCCGCGACAGCGAAAACGGCTATGTCAGCGTCAATTTCGCCGCCCGGGAGAGTGACAGCATGGAGATCAGCTGTCACGCCGGCGTTTAGTCACCGCGGGCGCAGCGATTCCTCGAGCCAGGGCGTCAGCCACTGCACGCCTTCCTCGGTCAGGTGCACGCCGTCGCTGCGGACCTGGATGCCGTCGACTTTGGCGGTGTAGGCGCCGTCAGGACACAGCTTCTTTTTGAAGTCCAGTATCCGCACATCCGGGCGATTGCCAATGGTCTTGCCCAGCATGGTGTTCCATTCGTCCACCCGCGCAGGCTGATCCTCGGGATACAGGCTGCCGTCCGGCCGCTCACCGCGCCTGCTGTACGGCAGGTTCGCGACGGTCAGCGGCGCACCGCTGAAACTGAGGATGTCCACCGCACGCCGCAGCTCGGCGCCGATGTAGGAGTCGAAGGCCGGATCCCCGATGTGAGTCCACCGTCCCTCATTGACCCGGTCCACGGTCTCCCAGCGGCCGATCACCAGCAGGACGGCATCGGGCTGGTCGACGGTGATCTGCGATGTCCACCGGCCCGGCCAGGATTCGCATTCGCTTTTCTGGTCGAGGGCCTGGCCCAGGTAGCTGTACGGGCCGCCGCGCACCAGGCTGCAGCCGATCACCGTGTGATCGATGAATTGGAACCCGGGGGTCGGCGGCAGGAAGTGCATCATCGTCCAGCCGATCGAGTCGCCGAACACCGAAACAGTGAACGGCCGCCGCGGGTCTCGCTTCGCGACGGCCCGTGCGGGCCGGACTCCCTGTAGAGGCGACGGCGACACGACCGCGACCGGCGATACACCAGGAGGAAGGCTGGCGTCCAAAGCGCTGACGCCGGGCTTGTGCACGACCGGAACCACCAGCAGCGTCACCGCCGCGGCGGTTGCCGCGGTCGCTCCGGCGAGCGGCAGCAGCGGCACCTGCACCGGTCGCCACTTTCGCACCGGCTGCTCGATCGCCCACCACGACACCACCGAGACCGCCAGCGTGGCGGCGCACCGGACGGCGAACAACGAGAGGCCGTGCCATCCGGTTCGCTGGCCGTTGAGCACCAGAAAGACCGGCCAATGCCACAGGTAGACGCCGTAGGAGATGCTGCCCAGCCAGGCCAGCGGACCCCAAGCCAGCACGGTGGCGACGGGTCCGCGCTGATCCAGTGCCACCGGGGCGATCACCAGCACCGCCGCGACGGCGACCACGATCAGCAGGCCGCTGCGGAATTCGCGGGCGCTGCCAGTGGCGTAGTGAACGGCCACCCCCAACAACACCAGGCCGACGACCGGAAGCACCCTGGCGACCCACCTGCCCCACCGCGAACGAATCAGCGACCATCCGCGATTGAGCGACTCCCAATCGCCGACCAGCAACGCCGACGCCGCCGCACCCACCAGCAGGGCCTGGGCCCGGGTGTCGGTGCCGAAGTAGACCCGATCGCGCGTTGCATCGGAGGCGAGCACGATGGCAGTCACGGCCGATCCCAGCGCCCCGAACGTGGCCAGCAGGAACACCGTCAAGCGGACGCCGCCGAGGGTGGCCCGGTTGTCCTGCCGACGTGCTCGCGCCGCCAGAACCACGGCCACCGCGACAAGCACCAGCGGCCAGACGATGTAGTACTGCTCCTCCACGCCCAGCGACCAGGCGTGCTGCAGTGGTGACGGCGGCGCACCCTGCGCGAAGTAACCGGTCTTGTCGGCGACGAACATCCAGTTCGCCACCCACAAGAATGCGGCGACGGCATCGTCGCGCAAACCCACGATCGCTTCGGGCGAAAAGAGTTGACGCCCGACGGCCACGGTCAGCACCATCAACACCAGCGCCGGCAGCAACCGGCGGGCCCGTCGAATCCAGAAGTTCGCCAGGTCGATACGACCGCTGCGGCCCAGCTCGTCCAGCAGCAGGGAGGTGATCAGGAAACCACTCAGCACGAAAAACACGTCGACGCCGAGGAATCCGCCCGCCATACCGGGGATGCCGCCGTGGTCGGCCAGCACCAGAGCGACCGCCACCGCGCGCACGCCATCGAGCGCACGAATACCCGGACGGCGGTCTGGGCGGTCACCGTCGTCGCGCGCCCTGCGGGTGGGCAACCGGCTCGCCGGCGGCGCGGCGACCCATCGGGGCTTCCCAGCACAATGAACCGGCACGGGGTACGCCCCGGCCGGTTCCATGTTCACCTCTCCAGCGCGCCGACCGGTTTCCTGGTCGGTGGCTTTGTTGCCGCCGATACTCGGGTGCCCCTCCCTGCTGGTGCAGGCGTTAGTTTAGGGGCGCACCGGCCTCATCAGCCGCAGACACGACGCGGCCAGAGCCGAAAGATGCTGTCCGCCCGGCAACTCCGACCGCGGGCGGCGAGGGACGCTAGACGGAACCCTGGGCGGCTGCCGCTTCGGCCCTAAAGCCCGGCGAAATCGATGATGCCGCGAATGTTGCGTCCTTCCCGCAGGTCCGCGAACGCCTCGTTAATCTGGTCGAGCTCGTAGTGCCGAGTGACCAGCTCGTCGAGTTTCAAAGCACCTGCCTGATACATCGACAACAGCAACGGCACGCTGGTGCGCGGATTCATCCCGCCGTAGAGCGCACCCTTGAGTTGTTTGGCCGACAGCACCATCTCCTGCAGGATCAGCGGCACCACGGGCTCGGTATAGGGGGTGATGCCGGTGACCACGCATGTCCCGCCTTTGCGAAGCAGCCTCATGGCCAACGGGATCAAGTCCACGTGCACAACGCCGGCGGTCACGACGACGCGGTCGGCCATCACGCCGGCGGTGATGTCGGCCACCAGCGGTATCGCCTCCTCGGCCGAGACGGCGCTGTGCGTGGCGCCGAAGATCTTGGCCGAATCCCGCTTGGACTCAATCGGGTCCACCGCAACGACATAGGTCGCGCCGGCCGCACGCGCCCCTTGCAGGGCATTCATCCCGACACCACCGGTACCGATGACGACGACGGTGTCACCGGGCTCGGTGCCCGCCGAAACCGTTGCGGAGCCCCAGCCGGTACTGACGCCGCACGACACCAGTGAGGCAGCATGGAATGGGATCGTGTCGTCGATCTTGATGACGGACCTGTCCGTTAGGACCGCATATTCGGCGAATGTGCCGAGTTGACCGTAAGCCATCAGGTTTTCGTCGCCGAGATGCCGGCGACATGTTCCGTCGGTTGGCATCTCCCTGGAGAACAAGCTTGCGCCGGCATCGCAGATGTAGCTCTGACCGTTCACACAAAACCGGCAACTGCCGCACGCGGGGATGAAGGACATCGCTACGTGGTCCCCCGGCTGCACCGTCGTCACGCCCGGCCCGATTTCTTCGACGACACCAGCGCCCTCGTGACCACCGAGCATCGGGAACCAGTCCGGCTCCGGGATACCGGTTGAGGCCCGCACCTCGGGGGTCGGCAATACGTCGCCGGTAACCAGGTGGTCATCGGAGTGGCAGATGCCGGCAACGGCCATCCGCACCAGGACTTCACCGGCGTGGGGCGGATCGAGATCAACCTCGCGGATCTCCCAGTCCTCGCCAACCCCGCGCAGCACAGCGGCACGACACTTCATAGCGATCTCCCTTGATGGCTGCGCGGCTATTCGGGCGCGTATCCCAACGTGCTCTTGACCTCTAAATACTCGTGGAAGCCGAACTCACTCCACTCTCGACCGTTGCCACTGCGCTTGTAGCCGCCGAATGGCGCGTTCATGTCGAAGGCATGGTTGATCGTCACCCAACCGGCCCGGATCTTGCGAGCCACCTCGCGAGCCTTCTCGAGGTCGGCTCCCGAAACGAAACCCGCCAAGCCGTATTCGGTGTCGTTGGCGATTTCCACTGCCTGGTCGAGGTCGTCGTAGCCGAGGATGCACAACACCGGCCCGAAGATCTCCTCACGCGCAATCGTCATATCGTTCGTGACGTTCGCGAAGACGGTCGGCTTGACGTAATACCCCTTGTCCAGCCCCGCCGGTCGTCCCGTGCCTCCCGCAACCACGGTCGCGCCCTCGCTCACGCCCTTCTCGATCAGGCGTTGAACCTTTTCGAACTGCGTCTTCGAAGCCACCGGCCCGATCGCCGTCGCATCGTCGCCGCCCACCTTGACCTGCTCGGCTGCCTTGCGAGCGATCGTAATGGCCTCGTCCATACGCGATTTCGGGACCAACATGCGTGACGGCGCGTTACAACTCTGACCGGAGTTCGGCATCATGTTGGCCACGCCGGCGCTGACGCCCTCGGCAAAGCCACTATCGTCGAGCACAATGTTGGGGCTCTTGCCGCCGAGCTCTTGGGTCACCCGCTTCACGGTCGGAGCGGCAGCCTTGGCCACCTCGACACCGGCGCGCGTGGAGCCGGTGAACGACACCATGTCGATGTCGGGATGGCTCGCCAGGGCCGCACCCACGCCCGCACCATCGCCGTTGACAAGGTTGAACACCCCGGCCGGCACGCCCGCGGCGTCCAGGATCTCGGCGAAGATGTAGGGCGAATACGGAGCGACCTCCGAAGGTTTCAGGACGACGGTGCAGCCGGTCGCCAACGCCGGGTAGACCTTGACCGCGACTTGGTTGATCGGCCAGTTCCAGGGCGTGATCAAACCGCAGACCCCGATCGGTTCCTTGGCGATCAGGGTCGCCCCGTGCTGTTCGGAGAACGCGAAGTTCTTCAGCGCGTCGATGGCCGTGGTCAGGTGGCCGATGCCGAGAAAGACCTGCGGCCCAGCGGCCAACGAGGGCGGCGCTCCGATTTCCTCGGTGACCGCCTCGGCGAGATCGTCGGCACGCTTCTGGTATTCATCCAGGATGGCCTGCAACAGGTCCAGGCGTTGCTCGCGGGTGCTTTGCGACCAGGCGGTGAAGGCTCGCCGGGCGGCTTTCACCGCCACGTCGACATCGGCCGCCGACCCCAGCGAGATCTTCCCGGAAACCTTTTCCGTTACCGGATCTTCCACGTCGAAAGCATTGGGCCGCAACGGGTCGACCCACTGTCCGTCGATGAAGAACTTCAGGTATTCGCGCATCAAATCATCCTTCTCTTACTGGGTGCCTTCGGCATACCAGGTGCGGAATTCGTCATACTTGGGCATCTCCTCGGAGTTGGCCTTCGGATCGATGCACACGTGGACAACGGCGGTTTTGCCGCTCGCGTAGGACCGCTGGATCGCCGGGCCGATCTCGTCCTCCTTCTCGACGTACTCGCCGTGGCAGCCAAAGCCCTCGGCGACCTTGTCGAGGCGGACGTCTTTGCTCCAGTGCACGCCCGGCTGCGGCGACGGCTGCTCGAAGGTGCGCTTGTAGACGCCCACCTCTAGCCCCCACTGGTGGTCGACACCCACCACGCAGACCAGCGGAAGCTTCTGCCGCGCAGCGGTTTCCAACTCGGCGATGTGGAAGAGGAATGCCGAATCGCTGGTCAGCAACATCACCGGGCGCTTACCGCCCTCGGCAACCGACGCTCCGACTGCATACGGCAACCCGGTGCCGAGGTGGCCGAAGTTCTGGTTCCAGATGACGTCGCGCGGTTTGGCCTGCGAGTAGGTCCACTGGAAGATCACGGTGGCGCCACCGTCGCGGACCATGATCCCGTCCTTCGGGAACGCTTTGGTGGCCTCGACGACGAACCGCGCCGGGTGTACCGGCGTCCGGCCCGTCGGCGCGTTATCGGCGAGCTGCGCCAGCTCCGCCGCGTCCTCCTTGATCCAGCGGTCGAGATCGACCGATGCCTTTCTCGGATTATCACCGAGCGCTTTCACCAGCTGAGGCACCACACCCCGAAGGTCACCGACCAGGGGGACGTCGATGGGACGGTTGACACCGATAGCCACCGGATCCTGTTCGACCAGAACCCATTTACGCTTTGCATCGTTCTCCGCCCAGTGGCGGGTCCTGCCGTAGTGGCTCGGTTCGCCGAGCTCGGTGCCGAGCGCGACGCACAGGTCGGATTTCACCACCGCCTCGACCGCCGCCGGCGAGAACCCGTAGGCGAAGGTGCGATCCTCGAGACCGTCGATGAACGACGTGCCGCCGGAGGTCTGAATCACCGGGCACTGCATGAGGTCGGCCAGCTTCTTAACCGCCGCACCGGTGCGCGACGTGTGAACACCGTGTCCGACCAACAGGATCGGGCTCTCCGCCGCGCGGATCAACTCAGCCGCATCGGCCACCTCGCTCTCACCCGCCGTCTGGTTGACGAGCCGATATCGGTTGGGCGGCAGCGGATCCGACACGTCGAGCTCCTCGAGAATGACGTGCGACGGGTACTCGATGTAGGCCGGACCGGGTGTGCCCGACATGGCCCGGCGGATCGCCTCGTGGATGATCTCGTCGGTCTGATCGGCGTACTCAATCGAGCTGCTGTATTTGACCGACGGCGTGAAAAGGCCTTCCTGCTGGACGAACTGGATTCGTCCGCGCCGGACCCGGCGCTCGGTGATGCGGGCGCGCTGGCCGCCGAGGAAGATCACCGGCGAGTTCTCCACGAGCGCACACATCATCGCGCCGGAGATGTTGGCCACGCCGGGGCCGAGCGTTCCGATGCACAGGCCGGGCTTACCCGTCATCCGCGACGCCGCCTCGGCCATGAATCCCGCACTCAGCTCGTGATGCGGCGCGACCACCGACCACCCGCGAGCGTCGGCCTCGGCGAACATGTGCACGAAGTTCGGGTCTGGGATACCGAACAGGGTATTCACACCCTCGGCCTCGAACAGGTCGAGGATGCGTTTGTATACCGGCACGGCCATATTCAGAACTCCTTTACTTCGCGAACTGGGGGTACCGCCCGCTTGCGGGGGACTGCGAAATCACCCACTGGCAGGCTATTTCGGGCGATTTTGCTGTGGGCACCGCCCGCTTGCGCGGGACTGCTCGTGCCAATTTCGGCGAGCACTTCTGCGGTGTCGGCTCCCAGCTCTGGCGCCGGTCCCGCAACGCGACCCGGTGTCCGAGAGAACCAGGTGGGTACGCCCGGAAAGCGCACCGGTCCGTGCGGGGTGTCCACGGTTTCAAACATGCCGACGGCATTGAGATGCGGATCGTCGAACAAGTCACCGGGCGTATTGAGGGGCGCGGCCGGTATCTCGAGTTCGCCGAACAGCGCTAGCCACTCCTGCGTCGTGCGCTGTTTCATCGTCTCGGCCACGAATCCGTACACGGTGTCGATCTGGTGTGCACGCTGCTCCAGCGTCGAATACAGCTCACTGGCCCACGGCGGCTGCACCGCGTTCATGAAAGCGTTCCAGTGTTTGTCGTTGTAGATCAGTGCGGCGATGTGGCCATCACTGGTGCGGTACGGACGCCGATTGGGGGCCACGGTACGCGGGTACACCGCCGGCCCCAGCGGCGGGTCGAACAGGGCGCCGTTGGCATGTTCGACGAGCATGAACGAGGCCATGGTTTCGAACATGGCGACCTCGACTTCCTGCCCCTCCCCGGTGCGCTCGCGGTGAAACAACGCCATGGTCGTCGCGTACAGCGCGGTCAATCCGGCGACCTTGTCGGCCATGATGGTTCCGACGTAGTCGGCCTCGCCGGTCAGTTGCTGTTGTACCGCGGGCAGGCCGCATTCGGCCTGGATCGTGTCGTCATAGGCGGGCCGGTCGCGGCCGGGTCCGCGCCGCCCGTACCCGTAGCAATTGGTGTAGACGATCTCCGGGTTGATCGCGGCGACGTCCTGGTAGCCGAAGCCGAGCTTGGCGATCGCTTTGGCGCGCATCGAGTGGATAAATACATCGGCGGTCTCAACAAGTGCGCGCAGCGCCCGCGTTCCGGCGTCGGTTTGCAGGTCCAGCACGATGCCGCGCTTGCCGCGATTGACGTTGACGAACACTCCACTCATGCCCGGCGCCGGACCCACCGAGATGTAGCGGGTGTTATCGCCTTGCGGGGGTTCTACTTTGATCACGTCGGCGCCCATGTCGGCCATGATCTGCGTGCAGTACGGTCCCATCACCATCGCGGTGAGGTCGATCACCCGCACACCGGCCAGCGGTCCCGTCCTCGTCGAGCTAGCCATGGAGTGCGCCTCGATCGTTTGACCGGTGGGCCAGTTCGAAGCTGTAGCGGATGTGCTGGTCATGGCCGTCAGGCACGACTGGAAAAACCAGCGGCGCCTCTACCTTTCGAATCGCATCCAGATGGCTGCTGACCTCCTCGATCGTCCACGACGACCGGCACACGCCCGGACTCTCCGCGATGACCGCTCGCGCCACCCGACCCGCCAGCGCGATGAACAGTTCACCAGTCACCGAGCAGGACTCGTGCGCCAGCCAACCCACCACGGGCGCAACGAGTTCCGAACCCATTGGTGGATAGGCCGATGTGTCGATGCCTTCGGCCATGCGCGTCACCGCGGCCGGCACGATCACATTGCACCGCACACCCTCGGCGGCGCCTTCGAGCGCCGCGACATTGGACAACCCGATCACGCCGGACTTAGCGGCCGCGTAATTGGCCACGTTGTGGTTTCCGTACAGGCCGCCTATCGACGACGTCAGCACTATACGGCCGTAGCCCGCCTCACACATGAGCGGAAATGCCGGCCGCACAACGTTGAACGCGCCGCGCAGGTGCACGTCGAGCACGGCGTCGAAATCTTCGTAGCTCATCTCTTTCAGGGAGCCGTCCCGGACATTGCCGGCATTGTGGATCAGGATGTCGAGGCGGCCGTAGTGCTCGAGCGCTGTCTGGATGATCGCGGCGCCGCCAACGGGGGTGCTCACCGACTCGGTGCAGGCGACGGCTTGTCCTCCAGCCGCTGCGATCTCACTGACCACACACTCGGCGGGCCCGGAGTCCACGCCCTCGCCATCGAGGCTGCCGCCAGGGTCGTTGACGACGACCTTCGCTCCCCGCGATGCGAGCAGGAGTGCGTACGAGCGGCCGAGCCCTCGTCCGCCCCCGGTGACTACCGCCACCCTGCCGTCGAACCTCGAGTCAGCCATCTATGTTCTCAAGTACCAGACCGTCCAGGTCGCCTTTTGCACGCCATTCCCTGAGCAAGTCGTCGAACACATAGAAGCCCGGCATGTAGGGATCGCCGATCGCGGAGCGGATGCCCTCGCCGCCACCGCCGCCCTCGTTGTTGTAATAGCCGGGCGTGCACGAGACCGCGAATTCCGAGCTGTCTATTGAGGTTTCGCGGATCGTCGTGACCCAATTGTCTTGCGCTTCCTGGCTCGGCTCGACGGTGGTGGCGCGGCGCGCTATTGCTTCGGAAATGATGTAGGCGATGTGTTCGGCCTGCTGTTCGAGCATCGCGGTGGTGTTCCCTGCCACGCCGCCTTGAATGAAGCCGGTGAAGAACTGGTTGGGGAAGCCTCGGCTGGTCATCCCATGGAGTGATTTGTAGCTGTCGCGCCAGTAATCGAACAGTGACAGGCCGTCGCGGCCTTCGATCACATCGACGGCGTACCGACGGCCGATGTCGGTGGTGATCTCGAAACCGCTGGCGAAGATGACGCACTCGACTTCGTACTCAACGCCGTTGGCGACAATCCCCTTCTCGGTGAGTCGTTCCACCCCTTTGGATTCCGAAACGTCAACCAGCGTGACGTTCGGCCGATTGAACGTCGGCAGGTATTCGTCATTGCTGCAGGGCCGCTTGCACATGAACCGGTAGTACGGTTTGAGCGCTTCGGCGGTCTCCGGGTCGTCGACGAGCTCCTCGACGCGCCGCCGCAACCGCTCCATGACCTTGTAGTCCTCTTCTTCGCGGAACGTCATGATCTGCTCGATGGACAGTGCCGTGGGATCATCGGCGGCCGCGATACGCGCGGTCAGGTTGCGCCCGAGTTCGGTCCAGAAATCACACACCATATCGGGCTCGTCGAACACTGCGCCTTCCCCCAACGGCGACCAGCGGTGGAAGTTGCGCTTGCGCTGTTCCTGCCAGCCCGGCTGCAGCGACGCCGCCCACTGCGGGTTTGTCGGCTCGTTACCCCGCACGTCCACCGATGACGGAGTGCGCTGAAAGACATAGAGGTGCTTGGTATCTCGGCCCAAGTGGGGAACCAGCTGCACTCCGGTTGCACCGGTACCGACAAGCGCCACGCGTTTGTCACGCAGCTTGTGCAAACCGCCGTTGGAATCCCCGCCGGTGTAGTCGTAGTCCCAGCGCGCGGAGTGGAACATATGTCCACTGAAGTCCTTGAGACCGCGGATGCCAGGCAGCTTCGGCCGATTGAACGAACCCTGTGCCATCACCAGGAAACGGGCACGAACGTCGTCACCGCGGTTTGTGCTCAACCGCCAGCGCTTGATCGTCTCATCCCAGCGCGCCGAGCGAACCTGGGTGGAAAAGATGGCGCCGTCGTAGAGTCCGAAATGCTTTGCGATACGGCGGCAGTGTTCATGAATTTCGGAACCGTCGGCGAACTTTTTGGAGGGAACGTAATTGAGTTCCTCCAGCAGCGGGATGTAACAGTAGGCGTCGTTGTCACACTGGATTCCCGGGAAACGATTCCAATACCAGACGCCGCCAAAGTCGCCGCCCATCTCGATGATGTGCACGTCTTCGACGCCGGACTTCTTAAGGTAAGCACCCGCTAGCAGCCCGGTGATACCACCGCCGAGCACCGCCACGTCGATGTCTGCGTCGATCGGGGTGCGCGGCGTCACGGGCGTGTGAGGATCAACCTCGGCGAACTCCGCGAAGTCGTCCTTGAGTTCCAAGTACTGTTTCGAGCCCTCTGGACGCAGCCGCTTATCACGCTCGGATAAGTACTTCTCGCGCAGCGCATCGATATCGATGCCATCCGGCGTCTGCGTCGGGCCGCATGTCTCGAACATTGTCATCTATCTCAAAGCTCCTGCGGTTCGCCGGTACCCATGTATTTCGACAGCTGGCAATGGAGGTTAACCGTGCTGCGTTCCATGTAGGGGTTGGGCTTAGTTCCGGTGAAACCAAGCGATTTCATGCCTTGCTGTACGGCGGCCATGTTGGAGAAATCCTGCGGGAAGACGGTGCGCCAGTCGGGATCGTCGGCTTCCAGGTACACCCATTCGGTCTGCGGCTCTTCGCCTTCGGGGTAGAGCTCGTAGCAAGCCGCTTCGAAGATGCAGCTGTTGGGGTCGTAGCCGTTGGGCCGCGCGCCGTAGCACAGCGCCGTTGTCAAACCCTGGCCGATCTGGAAGTTCGGGAAAATCTGCCACGCGGTGCCGCTTTTGGCCAGATGCTCGGGATCGATGACCGGCCACACCACACCGCGGGCAGCGTCGTCGCTGCGCGCCGAGGTGAGCCAATGGCTCAGCACTTGGTCGGGCGGGGTGTCTTCGGGAAGTTCGTCGGCCAGTCGCTTCGCAGCTTCCACCAGAGTCTTGGTCGTGGTGGCGTTGGTTTCCTCCAGTGTGTACACCTGCATCTCGGCCGTCGAGATCCGCGGATCTCCGGATCCGAGCCGGATCTTTGACTTGGTCTCGGTGAGATCCTTGGGCGCGTCGTAGCCGATATTGCTGTGTTTGCCTTGCGCTTTCGCCCAGCCGCGGAATGTACCGAACTTGTTGAACTGCGGGTGCGTGGTCGCGACATGGTACGTCTCGTTGAACGCCTCGATCGCGACCTTCCAATTACATTGGAAGGTCAGCCATTTACGCCATTTGACCCGCATGTTCTGCAAGCCGAACGGATCCAGCATGGTGGCGGCCGGCTCGAGATAATCACGAAGCGGCTCGCAGTGTGGATCCAGGTTGATCCACACCCAGCCACCCCAGGTGTCGACGCGCACCGGGGCCAGGTGGGTGTTCTGCGGCGTCAGCGAGTCCTGCCAGTCCTGTCGCTCGGGGATATGTGTACAGCCGCCGTCCAGGTCGTAGGTCCAGCCGTGGAACCCACACACGAACGACTTCTTGTGCCCACAAGCGCTTTTCGCGCGCTCAGGCGTATCGACCAGCCGCCGGCCTCGGTGCATGCAGACGTTGTGGTGGGCCTTGAGCGTCTCCGGTCCGGTACGCACGACGATGACGGAGTCGTCGAGGATATCGTAGGTCAGGAAGCTGCCGACCTTCGGCAAATCCTCGACCCGGCCGACTTGTTGCCACACCTTGCGCCACAGCCTATCCCGCTCGGCGCGGGCGTAGTCTTCGGAAAGATATGCCTCGACGCCGATTGTCGCCGGCGCGGAAAGTTGTTCGGCCGCTTCGACTTCGATGTCGGTCATTCCATGCTCCTTATCGCAGCTCGGAAGGAGTCGTCCTTGAGAAAAAGTGACGTGTTGTCAGCGCCCAGGTGCGTCCACTTGAGGTCCAGGCCGCCGTCCACCAGCAGGGTCTGGCCGGTGATGTAGCTGGACAGGTCGGACAGCAGGAACAGGATGGCGCCTGCGATTTCCTCCGGCCTGCCGCGCCGGCCCATCGCGATGGCGCGGCGATCACGCTCGGCATCGTCGTCGACGTAGGTGAGCGACGCCGGGGTGGCGGTCACCCCCGGGGCCACGGCGTTCACCCGGATCTCGTCGCCAGCCAGCTCGACGGCCATGGTGCGGGTCATCGCCGCGACCGCCGCCTTGGCCGTGCCGTAGGCGATGTGGAACGGCGCAGTGTTCATTCCGCTGATCGACGAGATCGACACGATCGACCCGTGGCGTTTGCCGGCCTTCAATTCCGCGGCCACCGCCTGGCTCATGAAGAACGCGGTCTCCAGGTTCTGGGTGAACAGGTCGCGCCAGTCGCCGCGGCTCACCCGGGTTGACGGCATCCAGGTTTCCGGCGCTGCCCCGCCGGCCACGTTGACCAGGCCGTGTAGTTCGCCATCGGCCCGCTGGGCGTGCTCGATCGCGGCGGCGACACCTTCCTCGGTCGCGACATCGGCGGCGACCGGAACGATCGACAGTCCGCGCTGGATCAGTGGGACGACGTGGTCATCCAGATTTTCTTTGGACCGGCTCACCGCGACGACCGTCGCACCGGCTTCGGCGACCATCCGCGTCACGGTGGTGCCGATGCCGCCACCGGCGGCCCCGGCCACCACCACCACGCGTCCCTCGAGACTGAGCAGGTTATCGACCACGTTGACGATTCGTCCACCTATTGTCCGGACAAGGTAGCAAGATGCGCATAATCGAGAATATGATTCTCTGCAAATGGCTAAGCGTCAAGTGGTCTGCGCCGAGGTTTCCTTACCTATTGTCTGGACCAGGCTCGGTTGCTAACGTCACCGGCTGAAACCGCCTCGACGCCACGGCCCCGGAGGTCAACACCGATGTTGCTGCACGAAGGGCGCTCCGGCGCCGGGGTGTCACCCACCCTCGCCGAGGGCTGGCACGTGGAGCGACTCACCCCGCCCAGCCGGCTGTTCGGCGCCAACGGCCTGCGGACCGGCCCCGACGGCCGGATCTACATCGCGCAGGTGACCGGCAGCCAGATCAGCGCGCTGGACGTCGGCACCGGTCAGCTGGGGACCATCAGCCCCAAGGGCGGGGACATCATCGCGCCCGACGATGTGGCCTTCGGCCCGCAAGGCGATCTGTACGCAACCGAGGTGATGGACGGTCGGGTCAGCGTGCGCAGCGCCGACGGAACCACCCGGGTGCTGCGTGGGGATGTCCCATCGGCCAACGGAATCACCGTTCATCGGGGCCGGTTGTTCATCGGCGAATGCCGCGAGGGCGGACGGCTTCTCGAGCTCGACCTTGCCGGCGGCGAGCCGCGGGTGCTGCTGGAGAACGTCCCGTCACCCAACGCCATGGAAGTCGGCCCGGACGGGTTGCTGTACTTCCCGGTGATGGGTGCCAACGAAATCTGGCGGATCGGGCTGGACGGCGGTGCGCCCGAAACTGTCGCCTCAGGTTTGGGCGTGCCCGACTCGGTGAAGTTCGATGCGGCGGGCCAGATCGTCTCGACCCAGGTGCACAGCGGCCAGGTGCTGCGTATCGATCCGCGCACCGGCCGGCAGACGGTGCTGGCCGATCTCAATCCCGGCCTGGACAACCTGACCTTCGTCGACGGTCGGCTGTTCGTCTCGAACTTCACCGGCGAGATCACCGAGATTCTTGCCGGCGGAATGACTCAGACCGTGCTGCCGGGCGGATTGAATTGGCCGCTGGATCTGGCCGTCGGCTCCGACGGCAACCTCTACATCGCCGACGGCACGTACTTTTACCTGCTGCTACCCGATCACACGCTGCATACCGTGGGCATGCTGTTCACCCCGGGATATCCGGGGTTCCTGCGGGGGTTGACTCCGTCGGGACCCGGAGAGTTCGTCGTCACCACGTCCGGTGGTCAGGTATCGCGGTATCGGCCGGCCAGCGGCGAAAGCGAAGTCCTGGCAGATGGATTCGATCAACTCTACGGTGTGGCGATCGCACCGGACGGTACGGTCGCAGCCGCCGAACTCGGGACCGGCCGGGTGATCTCGATCCGCGGCGGTCGGGTGGAGGTGATCGCGTCCGGGCTCAATGACCCGCTCGGGGTGGCGGTCGCACCCGACGGCGGTTGGCTGGTCTCGGAGGCGGGGGCCGGCCGGGTGGTCAAGCTGACCGGATCAGGCGTGCACACGGTGGCGGCCGAATTAGGCTGTCCACAGGGCATTCTGGTCGACGGGCGGCAGTTGTATGTGGTCGACGCCGGTGCCAAGACACTGGTTGCCGTGGATCTGAAGGACTCGGCAACGCACACCATCGCGTCCGGGTTGCCCGTCGGCGCAGCGCCCGGTGTGGTTCCCAAGCCGTTGAAGGGAATGCCGCCGTTTTCCGGACCACAAGGGCCGTTCGCGGGCATCGCCACCGGGCCGAACGGCACCTTGTACGTGTCGGCCGACGCGGACGGCAGCGTGCTGGCATTCCGGCGGGACCGTGACCATGACTGACACCCAGCCCACCGACCACCGCTACCTGCAGGTGGCGCGCGCGTTGCGAAAGGAGATCGTCGACGGCGTGTACCCGGTGGGATCTCAGCTACCCACCGAACATCAACTGTGTGAACGTTTTTCGGTCAGCCGGTACACCGTGCGGGAGGCACTGAGGCGGCTGCGCGACGACAACCTCGTCGCATCCCGGCCACGGGCCGGCACGCTCGTCGTGCCGCGTCCGTCTTCGGACTCCTACGTCCAGGACGTCGTCTCGATCAACGACCTGCTGGCCTTCGCGACCGGAGCACAATTCGCGATCGAGTCCACCGGGATGGTCCTCGTCGACGACGAGCTGGCGACCCGCACCGGCCTGAGTAGCGGCGAGGAGTGGTTGGTCGTCAAGGGTTTTCGCCGGATCGACGGCGCCGATTTTCCGGTCTGCCGTACCGAGTATTACATCAATCGGGCGTTCGCAGGAGTGGGCCGGCTGCTGCCGCGGCACACCGGTCCGATCTTTCCGCTGATCGAAGACATCTTCGGGTTGAGCATCGTCGAGGTCCGCCAGGAAATCGCGGCGGTGCTGATCTCGTCGACGCTGGCCGCGCAACTCAGTGTCGAGGTCGGCAGCCCCGCACTCGAATTGCACCGCACCTACGCGACCTCGGATGGCGAAGTGGCCCAGTTGACGATCAACACGCATCCGGCATCCCGTTTCCGCCACTCGATGACGATGCGACGCGTTCGCGGCTAACCTCACATGCGGCGATGTCGAACACCAAACTGATCGGTGGACGAACGGTCCGCTGGGACGACGAGCGGACCGCGGAAGCCTACGCGCGCGGGTGGTGGGTGCGCGACACTCTGGCCGATTCGCTGGCCGATGCCGCACAACGCACACCGGAGCGCGTGGTGCTGATCGACGGCGACTATCGACTCGACTGTCACACTCTGCACGAGCAGGCGACGGCGTTGGCGCAGGCACTGCTGGAGCGAATGACCATCGGCAGCGTCGTATCGTTCATGCTGCCTAATTGGCTTGAGGCCGCGGTCATTTATCTGGGGGCAACGATCGCCGGGATGGTGGTCAACCCCATCCTGCCCGCGCTGCGAGAGAGCGAGTTGCTCTTCATTCTGCGCGACGCGGACACGCGGATGATCTTCGTGCCGTCGGTTTTCGGGCGGCACGACTACGCAGCGATGCTGATCCGGCTCGTCGCGCAGCTGGAGAACCCGCCCGAGGTCGTCGTCGTGCGCGACGGCGCGTCACTACCTGAGGCAAAGTCGCCGGCAGCCGAGCTACCCACGCTGGACCCCGATGCCGTGCGGATGGTGTTGTACACATCGGGGACCACTGGTCGGCCGAAAGGTGTTCTGCACAGCCATAATTCGATGCATGCGCTGATCGCCCAACTCCATGACCACTGGCGGGTGCAGCCCGGCGACAGGTTCCTGGTCCCATCACCGGTCGCCCATATCGGCGGCTCCATCTACGCGTTCGAATGTCCGCTGCTGCTGGGAACGTCGGCTGTACTGATGGACCGCTGGAACGCGGACACGGCGGTCGAGCTGATTGACGACCGCGGCTGCACTCATATCGCCGGAGCCACACCATTCCTCGAGCAGCTACTCGTGGCAGCCGAGCGTGCGGGAACCCGACTGCCGGAGCTGAAGCTGTTTGTCTGCGGTGGCGCATCGGTGGCGCCGTCGTTGATCCGCCGGGCAGCCTACTATTTCCAGCGTGCGGCGGTCACCCGGGTATACGGCTCGACCGAAGTTCCGGTGACAACGGTCGGCGCTCCGCTCGACCCGAACCATGCCGCCGACACCGATGGGCGGCCCGGGTTCGCGACGATCGCCCTGCGCGGTGCGGGTGGAGAGATTCATGCCCGCGGCCCGCAGATGCTGGTCGGTTACCTCCACCGCGAGGACGAAGCCGAATCCTTCGACAGTGAAGGGTATTTCCGTACCGGTGATCTGGGCCGCTGGGTCGACGGCGACTACCTCGTCGTCACAGGGCGGGCCAAAGACCTCATCATCCGCAACGGTGAGAACATCGCACCCAAAGAGATCGAGGACATTCTGATCGGCCATCCAGGCGTCGCGGACATCGCCATCGTCGGCTTGCCCGATGCCCGCACCGGTGAGCGGGCCTGCGCCGTCATCGTCCCCACCGACGAGGCGCGCCCCGACGTGGCGAGTCTCCGCGACTACTTGCAGTCCCGGGGTGTCGCCATCTTCAAAGCGCCAGAACAGGTAGCTATTTGGGAGGCGCTGCCGAGAAACGAGGCCGGCAAGGTGCTCAAGCATCAGATTCAAGCGACCCTAAGGGAGGTGGATGGATGACTGAGGTCGTCATTGACGCAAATTCTGATATTCAATCTGGCTTTAGCAATACCCAGTTGCTCCAAGGCATAATCGGATGCTGGCCCAAGCGGCCAGGTTCGTCCTTCGAGGGCTCGGCGGATCATCGAACGCGCCGCGCCGCTGCAACAGACGACCGAGCACAGCCAGCTCGCCCAACGGAATATGTCGTCGAGTTGTCGCACCTCGGTCAAGATTGCGGATGTAAATGCATGGGAGACCAGCAGCTGCAAAATGCCGGGTTCGCGGCTGAGCTTGTCGAGACACACGTCGAGTTCAGCGTGGACTTCGGTAGTGGCCTGTTGACACCAAGTCAGCATTTCGCCACTCGGCATTGGACATCGATACGCGGTCACAAATACCTGGTAAGCCTGCAGTCTTGGCATATTGTGACCGCTGCGGCAGCAGATCGGCCACGCTGTCAGAGCACCGCGTTATCTTATGTTTGTGTTGGTCCGTTATCGCTATCGCATCGAACCGAAACCCGCCCAGGCCGCGGTTCTGGCTCGGGTATTCGGGTGCTGCCGGGTGGTGTTCAACGACGCGTTGCGAGTCCGCGATGCGGCCTATCAGGCCGGCATAAAGCTTTCGGACACAGAGGTGCAGCGGCGGGTTATCACCCAGGCCAAAACAACCTCAGAACGGCGGTGGCTTGCCGAGGTTCCCAGTGTGGCTTTGGTGCAGTCAGCCAACGATGCGCGGCGGGCGTTTCGCAATTTCTTCGACTCCTGTTCGGGCAAGCGCAGGGGTCGGCAAGTGGGGCGGCCGCGGTTCAAGTCGCGCAAGGATCGTCGGCAGTCGTTTCGGCTCACTCGCAATGGGTTCCGTGTGCGATCGGACGGACGATTGCTTTTGGCAAAGATCGGCGAGGTACGTGTGCGGTGGTCGCGCAGTCTACCCAGCCAACCATCTTCGGTCACGATCATCCGCGAGCCCGATGGTCACTACTACGCGAGCTTCGTCGTCGACGTGCCACCTTGCCCGTTGCCGGTCGCGACTCGAGAAGCAGGGATCGATTTGGGGATTATGCGCCTGGCAACGATCGCGACCACAGACGGCAAATGTTGGGATGTGCCCAATCCGCGACATTTGGAGCGCAAGTTGCGCAAGCTCCGCCGATTGGAGCGGCAGAAATCTCGACGACAGAAGGGATCGAAGAACAGGGACAAAACGCGGCGCAAGATTGCCATTCAGCATGGCGCAGTTGCCCGTGCCCGGCGGGACTATCACCACAAGCAGGCCTTGGCGCTGGTTCGCGAAAACCAAGTGATCCATGTCGAGGACCTCAATATCGTGGGCCTGGTTCGCAATCGCCGGCTAGCGCGGGTCATCTACGACGCAGGTTGGGGGCAGTTCAGGCGGGTCATTGGGGAGAAAGCCGCGAAGTATGGGCGGACCATGCATCCGGTCTCTCGCTGGTTGGCATCCAGCAAGACTTGTTCGGTTTGCGGCCATCAGCTCGCGAAACTTGCGCTGCACGTCCGCGAGTGGACGTGTCCTACGTGCGGCACCGAACACGATCGGGACCGCAACGCCGCCGAAGTCATTCTCGCCGCCGGGCGGGCGGAGAGATTAAACGCTTCCCATACCAATGGGCCGGGCCGCGGCAGCGGTCTGGGTGGAGCCCCGGTAAGTCCTCCAACCGAGGAGGCTCAGGACGATGAAGCAGGAAGCGACCCAAAAGTGGCATAGCCGCACGGGAATCCCCGTCACTCACGACGGCGAGCACGTCAAATGCAAGTAGCGATCGTGACCGGCGCGACCGGTGGTATCGGATTCGGATGTGCGACCAAGTTGGCCGAAACCGGCATGGCCGTGCTCGCCACCGGGCGGAATGAGCAACGCCTCGACGAATTGGCGGCAGCAATAGGCGATCCCGACCGCGTCGAGACGGTGGCAGTCGATCTGACCGACGACGACGGACCAGCGCGCGTTGTTCGGGCCGCTGTCGAGAAGTGGGGTCGGATCGACTTCCTGATCAACAACGCCGGCGTCGGGAACCCGACGCCGCTGCACGGCACCGACGACGAGACGCTGGATTACTTCCTCAACGTGATGTTGCGGGCGCCGTTTCGGCTCGCACGAGATGTGCTGCCACACATGGAAGCCGGATCGGCCATCATCAACATCACCTCGACCTTCGCAGTCGTGGGCGGCCTTCGCGGCGGTCCGTACTCCGCGGCCAAAGGCGGGTTGACCGCGCTGACCACACACATCGCCTGCCAGTACGGGGCGCACGGCATCCGTTGCAACGCGGTCGCTCCCGGGGTGATCCAGACACAGATGACTGCGGAACGACTGCAGGACCCGCGGTTTCGCCGAATGCAGATCGAGATGACCCCGCATCAGCGACTCGGCACCGTTGAGGATGTGGCGAGCACGGTGGCGTTCTTGTGTTCACCCGGGGGCAGTTTCATCAACGGGCAGACCATCGTGGTCGACGGTGGATGGAGCTCGACGAAGTATCTGTCGAAGTTCGCTTTGACGTCGGAGTGGACGGCGCAGTGAACCTGTTTGCGCTGCTGGATCAGGTCGCGCAGCGGTTTCCCGATCTCGGCGCGGTGTACCACGGCCGGCAACGCTGCTGCACCTGGGCGCAGTTGCGCGACCGTGCGCTGCGGCTGGCCGGTTCGATTCGGCAGCACTATCCGACCGGTGCGCGGATCGCGATCGCCAGCGAGAACCGGCCCGAGATCGTCGAGCTGATGTTCGGCATATGGGCCGCGGAGTGCGTGGCCGTCCCGATCAACTATAAGCTGCATCCCCGCGAGATGATCCAGATCCTCGACGACGCGGAGGTCTCGCACGTCTTCGCGTCCCCGACGATCGCCGCCCAGCTCGAGTGCGAGTATCCCGTGGAAGCTGTTGACTCAGAACAGTACTCACACGGGTTCGCCGGCGAGCCCGCCGCGGCGCCGCGGACCGATCCGTCGACCTTGGCCTGGCTGTTCTACACCAGCGGCACGACTGGCCGGTCCAAAGGCGCCATGCTCAGCCATCGCAACCTGATGGCGATGACGGTGGCGCACCTGGCGGATATGGATTCACCCGATCAGGAGTGCAGCCTGATACACGCCGCGCCGATGTCACACGGCTCGGGCCTCTACATTCCCGCCTATGTTTCGCGCGGCGCCCGTCAGGTGATACCGGAGCACGGCGGATTCGATCCGGACGACTTCCTCGATCTGTGCGAGCAACATCCTGACTGCAGCGCGTTTCTTGCGCCGACGATGGTGCAGCGGGTGGTCGAGACGGGCCGGGCGTGTCCGAGTCGGCTACGAACCATCGTCTACGGCGGCGGCCCGATGTATGTGGACAGCATCAAAAAGGCGCTGGCCGCCTTCGGGCCGGTGTTCGCTCAGATCTACGGGCAGGGCGAGTCGCCGATGACGATCACCGGGTTGCGCCCAGCGGACTACCCGGCGGCTGACGACGCGGTCCTCGGGTCGGTCGGCTACCCGCGCTCGGGGATGGAAGTCGCGGTGCTCCGCGACGACGACTCGCCCGCGGCGGTGGGCGAGATTGGCGAGATCGTCTGTCGCGGTGACGTTGTCATGGGCGGCTATTGGCGCAATCCCGCGGCAACCGCGGAGACGTTGCGCAACGGCTGGCTGCGGACCGGCGACATGGGCTCCTTCGATGCGCGCGGCTACCTGACGCTGCACGACCGATCGAAAGACGTCGTGATCAGCGGCGGCTCCAACATCTATCCGCGCGAAGTCGAAGAGGCGCTGCTCGAGCATCCGGACGTGTTGGAGGCGTGCGTCGTCGGGGCACCGGACCCGGAATGGGGCGAGGTGGTAGTGGCCTTCATCGTCGGCGCGGCCGATCCCGCTGACCTCGACACGCATCTGCTGGCGCGTATCGCCCGGTTCAAGCGGCCGAAACGATACGTCAAGATCGAACAGCTGCCAAAGAACAGTTACGGCAAGGTGCTGAAGAAAGACTTACGTCAGCAATTAGCCTGACCGCTAACGGCTTTCGAAGTAACCGCGGATGCCGGCCAGCATCGCGATGTGCGCGCTCACCGCTTCACGTTCGGTCGTCGCGGCAAGCAGTCGGGGCGCTGCGATGTTCAGCCGTTCGGTCAACCGGGTGCCCGAGTCGATCGGCTCGAAACTCACGGTGCCGTTCAGCCGCACCCGGGGGAACTGGCGCGCTTCGGTGATCACGTCCCCGTGCTGTGGGACCTCGACCCGCGCCCAGTAGGTGATCGGCATCG
>NZ_DASXHW010000212.1:0-6919 GCF_036488105.1 Mycobacterium sp.
CGATGTGAAGCCGATGACGCCGCGGATCCCGTTGATCAGCACGGTCGGCCAATCCGGCGGTGCGGCAGCGACGTTCGACGCCGACTACTGGGTGGTCAACCTGCGCAACCCGGTGCGATTCAGCCAAGCCGTCGCGAAGGCCGCCGAGAATCACACCACCTTCGTCGAAGTCAGCCCCCACCCCCTGCTGAGCCACGCCATCAACGGCACGTTGGAGTCGGCCAAGCCGCGCGGCGGCGCGCAGGTGTCGGGAACGCTGACCCGGGACAACCCGGAGACGCTGACTTTCCACACCCAGCTGGCGACGGTACGTCCGCCGTCGGTCGCCGCGGCGCACAATGCCGGTGGCACAAAGAGACTCATCGATCTGCCGCCGACGCCGTGGCAGCACGTCCGCTACTGGGCGGCGCCGTTCTCGGCGAATCGGCAACCGGCCAGCGCACATCCGCTGCTCGGCACCCACGTCGAGTTGCCCTCCGGTCGCGAGCACGTCTTTACGGCCGACGTGGGCACCGATCTCCTTCCGTACCTGCTCGACCACAAGGTGCACGGCCAGCCGGTCATGCCCGGCACCGGCTTCGGTGAGATCGCGCTCGCCGCCGCCTGCGAAGCTCTCGGCTTGCCGGCGCAGTCGGTGACCGTCGGCGTCGAGGTCGAACAGATGCTGCCGCTGGGCGACTCGACCCAGCTGACCACGCAGCTCACCCGGGGCGAGAAGGACGGCGACGAGATTCGCGTCGAAATCCATTCGCGCTCGGCCACCGGTGCCTGGATCCGCCACGCAGTGGCGAAAGTCGAAGTGGGCCAATCGGAGGCACCGTCCGTGCCGACCGCTGCGTCGGATGCCGGCACGGTGGTCTCGCCCGCGGATCTGTATTCGGCGTTGCGCAACACCGGTTTGCACCACGGGCAGGCGTTCGCCGCACTGACCCGCATCGTCCGCCGATCCAACGGCACATCGGAGACCGAGATCGTCCTGCCGGACGAGGCGACCGGGCACCGTGGTTACCGGATTCACCCGGTGTTGCTCGACGCTGCTCTGCAGGGTCTGGCCGCCGCGCTGTCGAGTGAAGCGCTGACCGACTCCAGCGAGGCAACCTATCTGCCGGTGGCGTTCGAGAAGATCCGGGTGTTCGGCGAGGTCGGGCGCCGCGCCCGGTGCAGCGCCGAGTTGGTCAACCCTGACGCAGATGGTGCCGGCATCATGGGCCGCGTCCTCATCACGGACGACACGGGCACTCCGACCGCCGAGATCAGCGGTATCTACCTGCAGCGGGTGCAACGCCGTACGGTGCCAATGCCGTTGGAGCAGAAGATCTTCGACACCGAATGGGTCCAGACTCCCGTCGACGCCGCTTCCGCCCCGGACGGCAGCTGGCTGGTGCTGAACGATGGCGCCGAAGCCGAGGCGGTGGCCAAGGAGTTCGTCGCCGCATTCGGCTCGCCGACCCGACGGGTCGTCGCTGCCGACCTTTCGCAGGAGTCGGCGGTCCTGGAAGCCTTCTCGCAGGCCGCGGGGGACGCCGAGCTCCCGCCGGTCGGCGTCGTCATCTTCGCGGGCAAGCAGACATTCGACGGGACCGATTCCGGTGATGCCCCGGCGCGCGGCCGCGACCTGGCGTGGGGCGTCGCGTCGACGGTGCGCACGATCCTCACCGGGTGGCACGGTAAGTCGCCGCGACTGTGGCTGGTGTCCCGCGACGGTCTGGCCGTCGACGACGGCGAGCCGGGTGATCCGTCGATCAGCGCCCTGACCGGGTTGATCCGGGTTCTGGCCTACGAGCACCCGGACCTGCGCACCACGTTGGTCGATCTGTCCGGTGACGGCGTGACACCTCTGAGCACCGAGCTGGGCTTCGCCCCTGGCGATGCTAGAGACGACGTGGTCGCCTGGCGTGGCGAAAACCGTTATGTGAAGCGGCTTTCCCGCGCGACGCTGGGTACGGCCAAGTCCGACACAGTCGTTCGGCCGGACGGCGCCTACATCCTCACCGGTGGCCTCGGCGGGATCGGGCTGGCGATGGCCAGTTGGCTGGTCGACCGCGGCGCCGGCCGGGTGATCCTGAACGGACGGTCCCAGCCGTCCGAGGAGGCAGAAGCTCTGCTCGACGAACTGGGGCAGCGTGCCCAGATCGCCGTGGTGCTCGGCGATATCGCCGCACCCGGAGTCGCCGAGCGGCTGGTAAGCGCGGCCGAAGAGACCGGGCTGGCGTTGCGCGGTCTGATGCACAGCGCCGTGGTACTCGACGACCAGATTGTCGCCGGCCTCAGCAAGGAGAGCCTGGAGCGGGTGTGGGCGCCGAAAGCCATTGGCGCGCTGCGACTGCACGTCGCCACCGCCGGTCGCGACCTCGACTGGTGGGTCGGCTTCTCGTCGACGTCGTCACTGCTGGGTGCGCCCGGACAGGGCGCCTACGCCGCCGCGAGTGCCTGGCTCGACGGTCTGGTCGACTGGCGACGGGCTTCGGGTTTGCCGGCCACCACGATCAACTGGGGACAGTGGTCCGACATCGGTGTCGCCCGCGCCCTGACCTTCAGCGCGCTGGATCCCATCTCGCCGGCCGAAGGCATCGAGGCGCTGGAGGCGATCCTGGCCAGCCAGCCCACCAACATCGGGGTGGCCCGGTTGCGGCTCGACCGGGCCGCGGCCGCGTTCCCGGAGATCCAGCAACTCGGCTATTTCGCGAAGTTGGCCGAGGAACTGGACATCGACAGCGACGACGATGATTGGGCGGGCCCCGACGCGTTGCGGGAGATGGACCCCGCCGAAGTCAACCGGGTCGTCATCGCGCGACTGAGCGGCCGCATCCTGGCCATCATGGGCTACCCGAAGGGCAGCACGCTCGACGCCGATCAGCCGTTGACCGAATTGGGCATGGATTCGCTTATGGCGGTCCGAATCCGCAACACTGTTCGCGGCGACTTCGGTGTGGAACCGCCGGTGGCCCTGCTGTTGCAGGGCGCCTCGCTGGCCGCGCTGACGACTGACCTGATCCGCCAGCTGGGCCTGGAGACCGAGGACAAGGCTGACAGCGGCAGCGGGGTTCGGGACCGAGCCAAGCAGCGCGCCGCGGCCCGGCAGCGTGCCGCCGCCAGGCGAAAGGTAGGAGATCGAGTGTGACCAGCAACAGCGAACTGCCGCCCAACGCGATCGCGGTGGTCGGCATGGCGGCCAGGTTGCCCGGCGCCAATACGCTGTCGGCATTCTGGGACAACCTGCGCCGCGGCGAGGAGTCGATCGTCACGCTGGCCGAAGATGACCTGCTGGCCGAGGGCATCCCGGAGAAGTCGCTGGCGAATCACGCCTACGTGCGGCGCGCCGCGTTGGTGGACGGCATCGACGAATTCGACGCTGACTTCTTCGGTTTCACTCCGCAGGTAGCGCGCTCGACCGATCCGCAGCACCGGCTGTTTCTGCAGACGGCGTTCCATGCGATCGAGGACGCCGGCTACGACCCCGCCGAGATCGAAGGCTCGGTCGGCGTGTACGCGACCAGCACCACCAGCGGGTATCTGCTGCACAACATCATGTCCAACTATGACCCCAATGTGGTTATGGGACAAGGAATTACCTTCGACATGGTCAACCTGTCGTTGCAGAACGACAAGGACTACCTGGCCACCAAGCTGGCGTATGCATTGAATCTGCGCGGGCCCGCACTGTCGGTGCAGACGGCCTGCTCGTCGGCGTTGGTCGCGGTGCACCTGGCCTGCCAGAGCATCCTGAACGGCGAGTGCGAGATGGCGCTGGCCGGCGGCGCATCGCTGCGCATCCCGCATCATGTCGGGTATTGGTATGCCCCAGGCTCGATGGTGTCGCCGACCGGCCATTGCCGGCCTTTCGATGCGCGCTCCGACGGCACGATTTTCGGCAGCGGTGTCGGAGTGGTGGTGCTCAAGGCGCTGCAGGATGCCGTCGACGACGCCGACCGAATCCACGCCGTGATCCGCGGGTCGGCGCTGAACAACGACGGCTCCACGAAGATGACCTACGCCGCCCCCACCGCGGCCGGCCAGGCCGACGTCATCGCCGAGGCGCACGCGATCGCCGAGATCGACGCTAGCGAGATCAGCTACGTCGAGACGCACGGAACCGGCACGCCGCTGGGCGACCCGATCGAAATCGAAGGTCTACGTCTTGCTTTCGACGTTTCCGAGGAGACCCGCTCCGGCCCGTGCTACGTCGGTTCGGTCAAGTCCAATATCGGCCATCTGGAGTCGGCCGCCGGAATTGCGAGCCTGATCAAAGCGATTCTGTGCCTGAAGCATCGGGCGATTCCGGCGACGCTGCATTACACCAGCCCTAACCCCGAATTGCACCTCGACCGTGGACCTTTCAAGGTTCGCAGCGAATACGGCCCGTGGGAATGGGACGGTGTGCTGCGCGCCGGTGTCAGTTCGTTCGGTGTCGGTGGCACCAACGCGCACGTGGTGCTGGAAGAAGCGCCAACCGTGCCGGCCTCGACACCCAAGCCCGGGCCCCAGGTGCTGCTCCTGTCGGCGCGAAGCACCGAAGCGCTCGATCAGTCACGCAAGTCGCTGGCCGCTGAAATCTCCGGCGACGACGCGCTGAGCTTGGCTGACGTCGCCTACACCCTCGGCCGTCGCCGCAAGGAGAAGGTCCGGATGGCCGCGGTCGTCAACGACGAGCAGCACGCTAGAACCGTGCTAGAGACCGCCGAGAACGACAACGTCTTCGTCGGCGAATTCGCTGGGAACACGGACAGTTCAGGCCAGGTGGTCTTCCTGTTCCCCGGTCAGGGCGCGCAGCACATCGGGATGGCACGCGGCCTGTATGACGCCGAGCCGGTGTTCGCCGAGCACTTCGACCAGTGCGCGGCCGGGTTCGGCGAGGAGCTCGGGGTGGACCTACGCGCCGAGATCTTCGAGGGCACAGCCCGCAACCTGGAGCGCACCGACCGCACCCAGCCCGCGTTGTTCACCGTCGAGTACGCGCTGGCGAAGCTGATCGAGAGTTACGGCGTCCAGCCTGCGGCGCTGGCCGGACACAGCATCGGCGAGTACGTTGCCGGCACCATCGCCGGGGTCTTCGACATCGAGACGGCCATCAAGGTGGTCTCGATGCGAGCCCGCCTGATGCACGCCGCGCCGCGTGGCGTGATGGTCGCGGTGGCGCTGAGCCCCGAGGCGGTGGGCGAGTACCTGAACGGTGAGGTCGACGTCGCCGCGATCAACGAGCCGGGCGGCTGCGTCGTCGCGGGATCCGAGGAGGGCATCCGTCAATTCAGCGAACGCCTCACCGAAAAGGCCGTCGTTGCGCGCCGGGTCCGTACGTCGCACGCGTTCCACTCGCGCCTGATGGACTCAATGATCCCCGAGTTCACCGGCTTCCTGTCCCGCCAGACGCTGCGCGAGCCGCAGATTCCGTTGCTGTCCAACGTGACTGGAACCTGGCTGGCCGCCAATGAGGCCACCAATCCGGCAACCTGGGCCCGCCAGGTACGCTCGACCGTCCGCTTTTCCGACGAAGTCGACGTGTTGCTCGGTGACCCGAACCGCATCCTGGTCGAGGTCGGCCCCGGCGGCACGCTGACCTCGTCGGCGAGCCGGCACCCGCGGTGGTCCAACGGGCACCGCGCGGTGCGGCTGATGCGCCATCATGCGCAGAACCGCGACGATCGCGATGCATTCCTGCTCGCGTTGGGCCAGCTCTGGTCGGCCGGTGTCGAGGTGGACTGGTCACCGCTGCGCGGCGGACAGTCGGCGCAGCTGATCACACTGCCCGGCTATCCCTTTGAGCGGCAACGGCATTGGATCGAGCACCGTCGGACGACGTGGACGGGCGAGCCCGCGGCGACCAACGGGGCAGCCGCGTCGACCGGCGGTGCTGAGGCTGCGCAGGCCAGCACGTCCGGCAAGTCGCCGATGGAAGCGACGCTGCAGCGCATCTGGAGCCAATGCCTGGGTCTGCCCAATGTCGAACGCAACGCGAACTTCTTTGAGCTGGGCGGCGATTCGCTGGTCGCGATCAGCGTCGCGATGACCGCCTCCAACGAAGGCCTGGACCTCACCCCGCAGGACCTTTACGAGAGCCAGACGGTTGCCGCGTTGGCCAGGGCGCTGACAGCCCGCTATGCGGCCGGCGGCCTGGCCCGGCAGTCGGCGAGTGACGTGACGCATCCGCCGGTGCCGCCGAACATCTCGTACTTCCTCGAGCACGGCGTGCGTGAGCAGGAGCAGTGGCGCGTTCCGCTGATCCTGCAACTGCGTCCCGACGTACAGGTCGACGACGTGTGCGCGGTGCTGACCGCGCTGCGCAACCACCACGAGGCGTTGCGTCTGCGACTCGTCGAACGCGCGGGCACGTGGGAGCAGGTGATCAGTGAGCCCGGCGACTTCGCCGACTTGGCCACCCGCTCGCTGCCAGAAGACATCAAACCAGGCACGCCGCAAGAACGCGATGCGCTGCTGTCGACACTGATAGACGTAGTCCGCCAACAGGATCCGACTAACCCGCTGATCGCGACGTATGTCAGTGGGGTGCCGGGTGGCTGGTGCTACCTCGCGATCAGTGTGCGGGCGATCGTGGCCGACAACGTCTCGCGCGACATCCTGTTGACCGATATCTTCACCGCGTTCGGGCAACAGCTGGCCGGCGAAGAGATTGCGTTGCAACCGGTCACGACGCCGTGGACCGAGTGGTCGCAGCGCTGCGCGGCATTGGCCGTCCACCCGGCGGTCGTGGAGAGCCGCGACTACTGGCTGAAGACGGCAACGGCGTCGACGCTGAAGGTGGCAAGCGAGCAGGCCGCCGGGACGCCGGGCCTGCCCGATTTGGCCCGGAGCGCGTCGTCGCTGACCGTCGCGGAGACAACCGAGATCGATGATGCCCGCCGACGGCTGCGGGTGCCGATCGACGAAATGCTGTTGGCCGCATTGGGTCGGACGATCGCTCACC
>NZ_DASXHW010000227.1:0-1801 GCF_036488105.1 Mycobacterium sp.
GCATCAGATGCGTGCCTTGATGTCGATCTGCGCGTCGATGTATGCCGTGTAGCCCTGGTCGCTGACGAACTCGAGGAACTGATTCCACGAGACCGTGAAGGACCAGACGCCCTTGGCGATGACAGTCGGGGTACGGAGCAGTGGGCGCAGCCCGACCGCGATCGCCGAGTACAGAGCGAAGGCCCGTTCGGTCGCTTCCTGCTGCGTATAGCCGGGCTTGGAAATGTGGATGGCGAACTTGAGGACGTACTCCTCTTGCATCTTCAGCTGGCCGTAGGGGGCGTACGCGGTGTTCTCCGGTCCGGAGTCGCCGATCCAGATGTGCTCGTTCTCCAGCTTCGCGATGCCGGGGTCGCCGTAGTCGACAGTCACGCCGGTGAGGTCCGGGAAGTTCTTGAAGATCTCGACCAGCTTGACCTTCGCCGCAGGCACGGTGGATACAGACGGCGAATCTGTCATCGGACTCCGCCGTGGAACACCGAGTACCGCTGCGGGTCCAGGTTCAGCGGCCGCGAGGCGGCCCTCATGCCGGCGCTGCCGCGCTCGCGGAACGAGTAGCGGTCATACGCTGCGTCCACGTCCGGGATGCCGGTGGAGAAGGCATCAGCCGTTGCGAGCTTGTACGACTGTCCGTTGTCGGCGGTGAACGTCGTGGCCCGCTCGTTGACGCCGGACTTCTCGAAGTTCAGCCGCGATCGCAGGCGGGTCAGCGCGGCGCGGCGCACGTCGGCCGGCGGCTGGTCCCAGCCGTGCTCGTATTCGATGACGATGTTGCCGCGGCCCTCGTCGAAGAATCCGAAGTCGGTGCGGTGCAGCATGCCGTCGGGGTCCCACCGCAGCCCCGCCAGTTGTGCGGCGGTGAGCGTGAGGAACTGCGTGCCGCCCGGTACTGGGTAGATCTTCACCGAGCGGACGGTGCGGATCATGTTCGCGCCCAGGATGATCTCCGGTGTGGCGAGACCGTCGAGGATCTCGCGCCGATACCGCGGCACGAACGCCACGTCACAGATCCGCTCCGCTTCCTCCTCGACCTCCTGGCGGGTGGCGAGCAGCAGCGCATCGGGGTACTTCGACGAGTTGGCGATGAGTGTGTCGTTGGACGCCCGCGCGTCGGCGAGGTTGAAGTAGTAGCCGCCGACGATCTCGTGCTTCGTGGTGACGGTGCGCGCGTTGGGGCCGGCGTCGGTCCATACCGCGGTGAGCAGGTTGAGGGCTGCAGTATTCGCCGCGGTCAGCGGCACGGTGTAGACACCCGTGCTCGGTGAGCTCGTCGCGGTGCCCGCTGCTATCACCGACGTCCCATCGGCCTGTGTGACGGCCACAGTCAGCGCTCCGGACGCCGCCACCGGAGTGCCGTCCTGGTCCTCGAGCGTCATCGTCAGCACCGCAGGGGTGCCCTGCAAGACTCGTTGCTGCACGACAGCCTCCTTACGGTTGGATGGTGAGAGTGCCGGCGGCGCGCTTCACACCGTTGCCGAGGCTGATCCAGATCTCATAGGTGCCAGGGGTCAGGGTCGCGGTGCCGGTCGGGCCGACTGAACACTTGGCGTAGTACGCGGGCCCGGGCCACGTCTCCCACGTCGCCGCGAAGTACGTCACGGTGCCCGCTGCCGGTGCGAATCCCATCTGCACCGCGTTGCCGGTCGGATCGGTGGGCACACCGTTGGTCAGAGTGGAGACGGGGACGAGGACCGGTTCGGTGTCGGTGACGGACATGCTCACATCGGTCACGAGCTGCTCCTCAGAGTTTCGGCCGTCCGATCTTGGTCGCCGTCCGCGGCGGCCCGGCGTGCCATTCGGT
>NZ_DASXHW010000229.1:0-1798 GCF_036488105.1 Mycobacterium sp.
GCATCAGATGCGTGCCTTGATGTCGATCTGCGCGTCGATGTATGCCGTGTAGCCCTGGTCGCTGACGAACTCGAGGAACTGATTCCACGAGACCGTGAAGGACCAGACGCCCTTGGCGATGACAGTCGGGGTACGGAGCAGCGGGCGCAGCCCGACCGCGATCGCCGAGTACAGCGCGAAGGCCCGCTCGGTCGCTTCCTGCTGCGTAAAGCCGGGCTTGGAGATGTGGATGGCGAACTTGAGGACGTACTCCTCTTGCATCTTCAGCTGCCCGTAGGGGGCGTACGCGGTGTTCTCCGGGCCCGAGTCGCCGATCCAGATGTGCTCGTGCTCGAGCTTGGCAATGCCCGGGTCGCCGTAGCCGATCGTCACGCCGTCGAGGTCGGGGAAGTTCCTGAAGATCTCGAGCAGGTTGACCTTCGCGGCCGGCACGGTGGAGACCGCTGGTGCATCCGTCATCGGACTCCGCCGTGGAACACCGAGTACCGCTGCGGGTCCAGGTTCAGCGGCCGCGTCGCGGCCTTCATGCCGGCGCTGCCGCGCTCCCGGAATGAGTACCGGTCATAGGCTGCGTCGACGTCGGGGATGCCGGTGGAGAAGGCGTCAGCGGTCGCCAGCTTGTAGGACTGGCCGTTGTCGGCAGTGAACGTCGTGGCCCGCTCGTTGACGCCGGAGACCTCGAAGTTCAGTCGGGAACGCAGCCGGGTGAGCGATGCCCGGCGCACGTCGGCCGGTGGCTGATCCCAGCCGTGCTCGTACTCGATGACGATGTTGCCGCGGCCCTCGTCGAAGAACCCGAAGTCGGTGCGGTGCAGCATGCCGTCGGGATCCCAGCGCAGGCCTGACAGTTGCGCGGCGGTGAGCGCGGTGAATTGCGTGCCGCCGGGGATGGGGTAGATCTTCACCGAGCGGACGGTGCGGATCATGTTCGCGCCCAGGATGATCTCCGGGGTTGCGAGGCCGTCGAGGATCTCGCGGCGATACCGCGGCACGAACGCGACGTCGCAGATCCGTTCGGCTTCCTCCTCGACCTCCTGGCGGGTGCTGAGTAGCAGCGCGTCGGGGTATTTAGCGGTGTCGGCGATCAGGGAGTTGTTGGACGTGCGCGCGTCGCTGATGCTGAAGTAGTAGCCGCCGACGATCTCGTGCTTCGTCGTGGTGACGCGGCCGTTGCCGGCGTCGGTCCAGACCGCGGTGAGCAGGTTCAGGGCCGCGGTCTGCGCCGCTGTCAGAGTCACCGTGTAGACACCGGTGTTCGGCGAGGTCGTGGCGGTGCCAGCGGCCAGCACCACTGTCCCGTCGGCCTGTGTGACGGCCACGGTCAACGCGCCGGACGCTGCCACTGGAGTGCCGTCCTGATCGGCGAGCGTCATGTTCAAGACCGCTGGGGTGCCCTGCAGAACTCGTTGCCGCACGACAACCTCCTTACGGTCGGATGGTGAGAGTGCCGGCGGCGCGTTTCACGCCGTTGCCGAGGCTGACCCAGATCTCATAGGTGCCCGGCGTCAGGGTCGCGGTGCCGGTAGGCCCGACTGAGCACTTGGCGTAGTAGGCGGGCCCGGGCCACGTCTCCCAGGTCGCGGCGAAGTACGTCACGGTGCCCGCTGCTGGTGCGAATCCCATCTGCACCGCGTTGCCGGTCGGATCGGTGGGCACGCCGTTGGTCAGAGTGGAGACGGGGACGAGGACCGGTTCGGTGTCGGTGACGGACATGCTCACATCGGTCACGAGCTGCTCCTCAGAGTTTCGGCCGTCCGATCTTGGTCGCCGTCCGCGGCGGCCCGGCGTGCCATTCGGT
>NZ_DASXHW010000266.1:0-12104 GCF_036488105.1 Mycobacterium sp.
GGTACCCAGGCCAAAATTGCCGTGCTGCAACAGCTCCCGGATCGTCACGTCGCCGTCGTACACGCCGTCGAGCAGGGCACCCATCGTCGAGGTCTGGTAGACCTCGCTGCCGTGGCGATGCGCGACCATCGCGTGCAGCCACCCGCGCAGACGGGTCGTAGCGGACTCGGCCGGATCAGACACCATCTGTGAATCTCCATCGTCGCGACGCGCTAAGGATTGTTTCGCTCATTCGCAACTAACCAGGCTCGACCGCTAGGCCGAGCGAGCGCAAGGTGCCGCCAAGGTGATTCTGCACGGCTTCCAGGGTCCGTTCCAAATCGCCGTCGCGCAGTGCTTCGGCGATGACGCGATGCTCGTCAAGGATCGTCGCCATCCGCTGCTCGTCCTGGATCAATGACTCCCCGGTCATCCGCATCTGGCGATCTCGCAGCGATGAGTAGAAGTCGCACAGTATGGCGTTGCCCGACTCCTCCAGGGTGACGTCGTGATAGGCGCGGTCGGCCTGCACGAAGGCCTCCCAGTCTGGCACTGCGGCCGCGTCGTGCTGTCGTTGCAACGCCGCGGACAAACGCTCGAACGCCACGGTGCATGCTGCCGCCCCCCGGGCAATGACTTTGGTCGCCGCGAACCGCTCGAGCACCAACCTCGCCTCAATAACAGCCCGCGCCTCACCCGAGGACACCGGCACCACGAGCGCACCCCGCTTCGGGTACAACCTGAGTAGCCCGTCGGCCTCCAACCGCAGGAAGGCTTCGCGGACCGGAGTGCGGGACATCCCCAACGCGGTGGCAACCTCACCCTCGCTGATCAGCTCACCGCCGGAAAACGCCCCGGTGAGCACCTGGGCTTTGACGTACTCGAGTGCGCGGTCTTTGGCCGTGCGCCGCCCACTCGCAGTCGACTTAGTATCCACCTCACCCTCCCCGCTGCTATGACGTATCCCACTTGTATCTTTCTCTGCATCTGCGATGTTACCGCTGCTCAGCAAGCATGGCGAGGTATCCGACACGTCATGATATTGCAGCTTAGATACAAGTTAGATACTATTTAGGTACAAGTTCTAAACCGATCGGAGGCCGACAGTGAGCAGCATGAGCAGACAGGAATCGATTGTTGAAGCGATCAACATGGATCCGACGATCCCCGCGCCAATCACCAACGTCGCCGAGTACGGGTTCGAAGGCCGATTTGATGAGTGGGCCGACGACGCCCGCTATTTCGAGTACTCCGCGGCCGCCAACCCGATTGGTTCGGGACATGCGCCACAGGTGCCGATCGTTCAGTTCGGCCCCGAGCTCTACCTTGATCAGCCAACCGGCGTAGTGCCGTTGGATCTATCCAAAGACTTGGGGATCGAACACGGTCAAGCGACGAGCCCTGCGCTGTTGGCCAACTTCTTGCGCATCCGCGCCGGCGAGCAGATCGACACCAGCCCGAACGCCACCAGCCAGCTGTACTACGCGCTATACGGGCGCGGTTTCGCGGCCATCGACGGCCGCCTGGTCGCGTGGGAGAAGGGCGACTTTCTGACGCTGCCCGCGGGCTCCCGGGCGGTGTTCTACGCGGACGCCGAGACCGCCATGTACTGGGTGCACGATGAACCGCTGCTGCGTTATTTGGGTGCCGACGCGACCCGGCCACGATTCCGGCCCACCAAGTTCCGCCGCGCCGACGCCGTCGCCAAGCTCGACGACATCGCGTCCCGTCCCGGTGCCAACGACAAGAGCCGGGTCAGCGTCCTGTTGGCGAACGCAGATCAGGAGCAGACCCTGACCATCACCCACGTGCTGTGGGCGATGTTCGGTGTGCTGCCGCCAGGCCAGGAACAACGTCCGCACCGGCACCAATCGGTCGCTCTGGACCTGATCCTCGATGCGCCCCCCAGCGGCTGCTACACCCTGCTGGGCACGCGACTCGACGCACGCGGAGAGATCGCCGACCCGATTCGGGTGGACTGGCGGGTAGGTGGCGCGTTTACCACCCCGCCGGGTATGTGGCACGCCCACTACAACGAGACTGACACCCCGGCGCATTTGATTCCCGTGCAGGACGCCGGACTGCAGACCTACCTGCGCAGTCTCGACATTAAGTTCACTCAGCGCCGTGACGTTGTTACAGGCTGAGCGCTAGCCAAATCCGTAAAAGTGATGATCTACTGAGCTGCAACGGTTTTGGGCTTCTACCCGATGAGATTGAGTCCAACGAGAGCCTCAAGAAAAGGAGATGTCATGGCCAAGATACTGCTTGTTCTCTATCCCGACCCGGTAACCGGCTATCCCCCGGTCTACGCGCGAGACAGCGTCCCGGCGCTGGACGGTTACCCCGGCGGCCAGACCTTGCCGACCCCGTCAGCGATCGATTTCACTCCCGGTGAGCTGCTGGGCTGCGTGTCCGGTGAGCTCGGCCTGCGTAAGTTTCTCGAAGACGCCGGCCATCAACTGGTGGTGACGTCGGATAAGGAAGGCCCGGACTCGGAGTTCGAGCGAGAACTGCCCGACGCCGATGTCGTTATCTCTCAGCCATTTTGGCCGGCATATTTGACTGCTGAGCGAATCGCAAAAGCCAAGAACCTCAAGCTGGCCCTCACCGCCGGGATCGGTTCGGACCACGTCGATCTCGACGCGGCGATTGCCCGCGGGCTCACGGTCGCCGAGGTCACCTTCTGTAACAGCATCAGTGTGGCCGAGCACGCCGTCATGCAGATCTTGGCGCTGGTGCGCAACTTCGTTCCGTCCCACCAGTGGGTGACCGACGGTGGCTGGAACATCGCCGACTGCGTCGAACGCGCCTACGACGTCGAGGGCATGGACGTCGGCGTGATCGCCGCGGGCCGCATCGGCGCTGCCGTGTTGCGCCGGATGGCGCCGTTCGATGTCAACCTGCATTACACCGACACTCGGCGGCTTCCGAAGAAGCTGGAGCAGGAACTCGGCGTCACCTACCACCCCGACGCCGCGTCACTGGCGCGCTCGGTCGACGTGGTGTCGATCCATGCTCCGCTGCACCCGCAGACCTATCACCTGTTCGACGAGAAGCTGATCGCCTCGATGCGGCGCGGCTCCTACATCGTCAACACGGCCCGCGCCGAGATCTGCGTGCGCGACGCGGTGGTGGCGGCGCTGAAGAGCGGTCAGCTGGCCGGCTACGCCGGCGACGTGTGGTACCCGCAGCCGCCGCCGGCCGACCACCCGTGGCGCACCATGCCAAACAACGCCATGACGCCGCACGTCTCCGGCACCACGCTGTCGGCCCAGGCCCGCTACGCCGCGGGCACCCGCGAAATTCTCGAGGACTTCTTCGCCGACAAGCCGATTCGCGACGAATACCTGATCGTGGCCGGCGGTGCGTTGGCAGGCACCGGTAAGGCGTCCTACACCGCGGGCGCTGGCGCGAGCCCCGGCAGCAGCGGCACGTAGCTCAGCTGATCGGGTACTCGACGCGTTCGCTGCCGTCCCAGCGGCGCAAGCCGGCGAGATTGCCGTAGATCTCCGGCGGTTGACCCGCCAGCCGCAGGACCGGTCCGAGTTGGGCACTCTCGACTCGACGGGCCAGCGTGACGTGCGCCGTCCATTGACCGGGCAGGCTGTGCGGCAACGGTTCCGGCACGAGATGCGGCCCGCAGACTCGGTGCACCTCGGCGTGCACGGCGAGCAGATCGGCCGACGGCACGACGAGCCGGGCCAGGATGGCGTTCGATTGGCCGAACAGCAGCGGCGCCCCGACCGTGCATCGCAGCGGTAGGCGCTGCGCGACCGGCCGCAGCAGGGCGTCGACGTCGGGCTCGATCCGCTCGGCCACCGCCAACGTCACGTGCGGGCGACCGGCCGGAATCCTGCTCGGCAAGTCGGCAGCCGAGAGGTCGTCCCAGATGCGGTGCAGAGTCGCTTCGGTGTCGGCATCGAAGAGCAGCTCGATCGAATGAACCATCAGCTGACCAGACTGGTTACCCAGGCCCGGTCGAACGCGTGCGCGCTCATCGCCATGAACTCGGCGGATTTCATCGATCCGGCACCGGCGGGTAGCGCGGCGCGCAGCGGCGCCAGGCGCACCAGCGCGGACCGGTTGGAGGTCTCCACCACCCCCGGCTGCAGCGGCCAGTTGCCGATCACCAATCCAGCACAGGAAATTTCATGTGCGGCAAGTGATTCCACTGTCAACCCGGTGTGGTTGAGGGTGCCGAGCTCAGCGGTGGCCACCACCAGGGCGGCGGCACCCAGGTCGGCCGCGAGGTCCCGCAATGTGATGCCCGCCTCGGCGATTTCGACCAGCAGCCCGCCGGCTCCTTCGACCAGGGTCAGCTGCGCCGAACGGTCCACTGCGCGAATGAGTTTGAGCATGTTGCGCCGGGTCGGCAAGGGCTTTCCGGCCTGCTCGGCGGCGGCCAGCGGCGCCAGCGGCTGTGGGTAACGCGCCAGCCCGACCACCTTGGCCAGGCCGGTCAGTCGGGTGACCTCGGCGAGGTCGTCGTCGCCGGTATCGGTGCCGGTCTGCACCGGCTTGCAGACCGCGACGTCGATGCCGGCCTGGCGGGCGGCCGCCGTCAGAGCCGCGGTGGTGATGGTCTTACCGACCCCGGTCCCGGTCCCGGTGATGACGAGAACCGTCAACGGCGTGCCGCGGCGAGCACGTCGGTCAGCACCGCGCGGGCCAGCCCGAGATCGTCGTCATCCAGCGACGCACGTGCGGTCAGCCGCAGCCGCGACGTGCCGGCCGGCACGGTCGGTGGACGGAAGCAGCCCACCCGCACACCGGCGTCCAGGCAGGCCGTGGCGGCGGCCAGCGCCACCTCCGGCGCGCCGAGGATCACCGACACCACCGCCGACTGCGGCGCATCGGATACATCGCAGATCTGCGCCAGTGTGCCCGCGTGTCGCAGCACCACCTGGGGCCGCCACGGCTCCGCGCTCAGGACGCGCAACGCCGTCAGCGCGGCGCCCACTGCAGCCGGCGCCAGGCCGGTGTCGAAGATGAACGGCCGGGCCGCGTCGATCAGGTGATCGCGCACGGCCACCGACCCCAGCACCGCGCCGCCCTGGCTGCCCAACGCCTTCGACAGCGTCGTGGTCATCACCACGTCGGGCGCACCCGCCAATCCCAGCTCATGCAGCAACCCGCGTCCGCCGACGCCGCGCACGCCCAGCCCGTGAGCCTCGTCGACGACGAGCAGCGCCCGGTGCCGCCGGCACACCTCGTGCAGTTGCCGCACCGGAGACAGAGCGCCGTCGGTGGAGAACACCGACTCGGTGATGACGATCGCGCGCTCCTCGTGCCGCGCGGCCAGCGCCGCGTCGACAGCGTCGATGTCGCGGTGCGGCGTGACCACGACCCGGGCTCGCGACAGCCGGCACGCATCGACCAGCGAGGCGTGCGACAGGGCATCCGACACCAGCAGCGAGCCCGGACCGGAGAGCCCGACCACTGCGCCCAGGTTGGCGGTGTACCCGGAGGAGAACACCAAACCCGATGCGGCGCCGACGAATTCGGCGAGGCCGGATTCAAGCTCCTCGTGCAGCGATGTGTTGCCGGTGACCAGCCGCGAGCCGGTCGCGCCCGCACCCCAGGTACGCAGCGCGTCCACGCCGCCTTCGATCACTTGCGGGTGCTGCGACAGGCCGAGGTAGTCGTTGGACGCCAGGTCGAGCTCGGTGGCCACCGCCGGTCGGGGCCGCAACGCGCGTCGCAGCCCAGCCTCCCGGCGCGCATCCGCATACGCCTCCAGCCACGCCAACGGCGATGTGTCGATCTGTGTCATCGCGCTAAATCCTACGAGAACCGGTCAGACGAGCCACCTCGACCATCGTGGAGGTGACCTGCGCGATCTCGCCGGGTGTGCAGATGAACGGCGGCATGGCGTACACCAGGTTGCGGAACGGCCGCAGCCAGACGCCGCGGTCCAGGGCCGCCGGTGTCGCAATAGCCAGATCGACCGGGCGGTCGCATTCGATGACGCCGATCGCGCCGCACACCCGGACGTCGGCCACCCCCGGCAATGTCCGCGCCGGCTCGAGCCCAGCGGTCAGCCCGGCAGCGATCTCGGCGACCACCGAACGCCAATCCTGGCCGAGCAGCAGCTCCACGGCGGCCACCGAGACCGCGCACGCAAGCGGGTTGGCCATGAACGTCGGCCCGTGCATCAGCGCTCCGGCTTCACCGGAGCTGATCGTGTGCGCGACATCGGTGGTACACAACGTCGCGGCCAGGCTCAGGTACCCGCCGGTCAGCGCCTTGCCGACGCACATGATGTCGGGGCTGACGCCAACGTGGTCGGCGGCGAACAATTCGCCGGTACGGCCGAATCCGGTGGCGATCTCGTCGAAGATCAGCAGCACGTCGTGCCGTCGGCAGATGTCGCGCAGGTCGGTCAGATAGCGCGGGTCGTGGAACCGCATCCCGCCGGCGCCCTGGACCACCGGCTCGACGACCACGGCAGCCAGTTCGGCGGCGTGCCCGGCCAGCTGCGCCTCGAATGCCGCGCTGTAAGCGGGCTCGTAGTCGCGGGGTACCTGTGCGGCGAACACCTGCTGAGCCAAGACATCGGTCCACAGGGAGTGCATGCCGCCCTCGGGGTCGCAGATGCTCATCGGGGTGAAGGTGTCGCCGTGATATCCCCCGCGCCAGGTCATCAGCCGGCGCTTGCCGGGTAGGCCGCGACTGCGCCAGTACTGCAGCGCCATCTTGACCGCGACTTCGACCGATACCGATCCGGAGTCGCTGAAGAACACGGTTTCCAGACCGGCGGGGGTGATCTCGACGAGGAGCTGCGCTAACCGGGCGGCGGGCTCGTGGGTGAGACCGCCGAACATGACGTGGTTCATGGTGGCCAGCTGGCGGGTCATGGCGGCGTCCAGCACGGGGTGGCCGTGCCCGTGGACGGCTGTCCACCAGGAGCTCATCGCGTCGAGCGCCTGAACCTGCTTGCCGTCGCGGACGAGTGTGAGCCAGGCGCCGCGGGCGCCCACCGCCACCACCGGGGGCACCGCCTCGGACCCGATCGTGCTGTACGGATGCCACAGGTGAGCCGCATCGATTGCGCTGATCTGCGCTGGCGTGAGCCCAGACCTACCTGCGGCCGCAGAAGTCATAGAGAACGAGGGTAAAGCAGTCGCACCCGTGCCTGACGCACTCAGCGTTCGCTCGCAGAAATGCCGGGCATCCGGCAGCATTGAGCCATCATGGCCTCGCCGCAGCAGTTTGATGACCCGTCCCCCAGCCACCACGAAGACTCCCCGCCGCGGGTGCTGCGGCTGCGCCTGGTCCCGTGGGACGTGACCTCCTTGCTGGCGTTGCTCGTGCTCCTGGCGGCCATCGCCTTCGGGACCGATTGGTATTCCAGGCTTTTCGGCTTCCTGAAGGACGTCTGCACCGGAGAATGTCCGCCCGCGCCCTTCGGCGTGGACTTCTACATCTACCCGGTGGTGTGGGGGGGCATCGGCGCCGCGGTCGCAGCGGCACTGCTCGGGCCGCTGGTGTCGTTGTTGAAGGGTTGGTATCTGTCCTTCTGGCCGGCTTTGGCGATTGCCATCGTGCTGTTCGCCTCCGTGGGCGGCTCGGCGCTGACCGACTTCAGTAGCAAGTACTGGCATGACGACTCCGGCGTCGTCGACGCCCCTGAGTGAGAGCGAAATCACAACGGCCCGCACAGGTTTGAGGGTTCGGTCCGCAGGCGATCACCTTTCGGTCACGTTACGACAAAAAATCCCGCTCAGGCGGCCTGCACACTGGCCCCAGCGGGCTTTTGTTGCCACAGTGTCCGTAGTGACTGTTGTGAATTCAGCGGTTCACCGACGGGTCCACCCCGCGCCGGTTTTCGGTGGCGGCGTGCGGCCTCCAACGGGGCGGGCCAGTGGCACGGGTCTCCGGGGTGAACCGGGAATGGCGGCAGAGGCGTGAAGTCACCGCGCTGAAGCCACAGAGAGGTGATCAACATGAGACGCAGCTTCGCTGTCCCCGCCAGCCTGGCCCTGTTACTGACGCTGCCCATGGTCAACCCCAACATCGCAACCGCTGACCCGGGTGGCCCGACTCTCGTGGGCTACCAGCAGTCGACCAGCTACGTGATCCAGCGCGCGCTTACTCAGCGCAACGTGCCGTTCCTGTACGGCGGCGGCAACGCCGCGGGACCCACCCGTGGCACCGGGCTGAAAGCCAACATCGTCGGCTTCGACGCCTCCGGTCTGATCCAATACGCCTACGCCGGCGCCGGGGTGAAGATGCCGCGCACCTCGGCCGAGCAGTGCAACGTGGGCCGCAAAGTCGCGCCCGCGCAGGCACGGCCGGGCGACCTGCTCTGCTACGGCCCGGGCGGCACGCAGAGCGTCGCGATGTACCTCGGCAACAACCAGATGGTCGAGGCCACCGAGCCCGCGGTCACCGTCACTCCGGCACGCACCAGCGGGATGGTTCCGTACCTGACTCGCATCCTGGAGTCCTGACCGGACGGCTCACAAGCCCGTTTCGAGCACACCCGTCGGCCGGCGGGTTAGGTAGATTGTCTGTCAATCATGACTGTCTCCCTGACCCGCCCGACCGATGCAAGCATCGCGGGTCCCGCGCGGCCCGCGACGGATAAACGGACCGCCGGGTTCTACCGCCACGATCTCGACGGGCTGCGGGGCATCGCCATCGCCCTGGTGGCGATGTTCCACGTCTGGTTCGGTCGGGTCTCCGGTGGCGTGGACGTCTTTCTGGCTCTTTCCGGTTTCTTCTTCGGCGGAAAATTGCTTCGCACCGCGCTCAATCCGGCGTCATCGCTGTCGCCGTTACCCGAGGTGGTTCGGTTGGTCCGGCGGTTGCTGCCGGCTCTAGTGGTGGTGCTGGCCGCAGGCGCGGCGCTGACCATCCTGATTCAACCGGAGACGCGGTGGGAGACCTTCGCCGACCAGAGTCTGGCCAGCCTCGGCTACTACCAGAACTGGGAGCTGGCCAGCACGGTCGCCGACTACCTGCGGGCCGGCGAATCGGTCAGCCCACTTCAGCACATCTGGTCGATGTCGGTGCAGGGCCAGTTCTATATCTCGTTCTTGGCGCTGGTCTTCGGTTTCGCGTTCCTGCTCCGACGCCGGCTCGGCGATCGACTGCGGACGGCATTCGTGGTGCTGCTCACCGCACTGACCGTGGCGTCATTCGGCTATGCGATTTTTGCGCACCAGGCCAGCCAGGCAACGGCCTACTACAACAGCTTCGCGCGGGCGTGGGAGCTGCTGCTGGGGGCGCTCGTAGGTGCGGTGGTCCCCTACGTCCGCTGGCCGATGTGGCTGCGCACGACGGCCGCCACCATCGCGCTGGCCGCGGTGCTGTCCTGCGGCGCGCTCATCGACGGCGTCAAGCAATTCCCCGGTCCCTGGGCGCTGGTCCCCGTCGGGGCCGCCCTGCTGTTCATCCTGGCCGGCTCCAACCGGGCTGAGGGTGCCACGTTGCCGCTGCCCAACCGGCTGATGGCGACGGCGCCGCTGGTACGGCTTGGCGCGATGGCCTACTCGCTGTATCTGTGGCACTGGCCGCTGCTGATCTTCTGGCTCGCCTACACCGGTCACGCGCACGCCAACTTCCTCGAGGGCACCGCGGTACTGGTGATCTCCGGCCTGCTGGCCTATTGGACGAACCGGTACATCGAAGATCCGCTTCGTCTGCGCAGAGCTACCCGCGCCGCGCCACCGGCTACGCCGGCGGTGCCCTGGCGGATCCGGTTGCGTCGCCCCACGATCGTGCTGGGCTCGGTCGTCGGGCTGCTCGGCGTGACGCTCACCGCGACGGCGTTCACCTGGCGCGAGCACGTCAACATCGAGCGGGCCAGCGGCAAGGAACTCAGTGGTCTGAGCTCCACCGACTATCCGGGCGCACGGGCCCTGGTCAAACACGTGCGGGTGCCTTCCCTGCGGATGCGGCCCACGGTGCCGGAAGCCCAGACCGACTACCCGCCGTCCACCCGCGACGGCTGTATCAGTGATTTCAAAAACACCGACGTGATCAAGTGCAGCTACGGCGACAAGAACGCCACCCGGACCATCGCGCTTGCCGGTGGCTCGCACGCCGAGCACTGGCTGACCGCGCTCGACGTGCTCGCGCGTAGACACCACTTCAAGGTCACCACCTACCTCAAGATGGGCTGCCCGCTGTCCACCGACAAGATGCCGTTGGTGATGGGCAACAATGACCCGTACCCGGAGTGCCGCGACTGGGTGCCCAAGGCGATGGACCAGGTGGTGGCCGACCATCCCGACTTCGTGTTCACCACCTCGACGCGGCCGTGGAACGTCAAACCCGGCGACGTGATGCCCGGGACATACGTCGGCATCTGGCAGACGTTCTCGGACAACAACATTCCGATCCTGGCCATGCGAGACACCCCGTGGTTGGTCAAAGACGGTCAGCCGTTCAACCCGCCGGACTGCCTGGCCAAAGGTGGCGACGCGGTGTCGTGTGGCATCAAACGCTCCGACGTGCTCGCTGACCGCAACCCCACCCTCGACTGGGTCGAGCAGTTCCCGATGCTCAAGCCGCTGGACATGAGCGACGCGGTGTGCCGCGCCGACATCTGTCCCGCCGTCGAGGGAAACGTGTTGGTATACCACGACGCTCACCACCTGTCGGCTACCTACATGCGCACCATGACCAACGAGCTGGGTCGGCAGGTCGGCCCGGCCACCGGCTGGTGGTGACACCGCCCGGGGCGGCGAGAGCCAGCAGAGCGGGCGGATCCCACCGCCGTTAAGGTCGTGAGATGCCTCCGTCAGACCCGACCAACGGCGCCGCTGCGGCCCCGCCGGCGCTGGCCACGGTATGGCCGGGAACCAGCTACCCATTGGGCGCGAACTACGACGGCAGCGGCACCAACTTCGCACTGTTCTCCGAGATCGCCGAGAAGGTCGAACTGTGCCTGATCGGAGACGACGGCCAGGAATCTCGGTTCAACCTCGACGAGGTCGACGGCTACGTGTGGCACGCATACCTGCCGGACGTCACTCCCGGGCAGCGCTACGGCTTTCGGGTGCACGGGCCGTTCGACCCCGCGGCAGGCCACCGCTGCGACCCCAGCAAGCTGCTGCTCGACCCGTACGGCAAATGCTTTGACGGGGAGTTCAAATTCGACCAGGCACTGTTCTCCTACGATCTGGCCGTCGCCGCCGAGGACCCCGCCGAAACCGGCACGCCGCCCCAGGTCGACTCGCTTGCGCACACCATGACCAGCGTGGTGATCAACCCGTACTTCGACTGGGCGAACGACCGAGCGCCGCGCACGCCGTATCACGAGACGGTGATCTACGAGGCGCACGTCAAAGGGATGACCCAGAGCCACCCCGCTATCCCCGAAGCATTGCGCGGAACCTATGCCGGCCTCGGTCACCCGGCGATCATCGATTACCTCAAATCGTTGAATGTCACCGCGATCGAACTGATGCCGGTGCATCAGTTCATGCACGACCACCGTCTGCTGGACTTGGGCCTGCGGAACTACTGGGGCTACAACACATTCGGATTCTTTGCCCCGCACATTCAATACGCCGCCAACAGACGCGCCCGGGGCGCGGTAACCGAATTCAAGTCGATGGTCCGGGCGTTTCACGAGCAGGGCATCGAGGTCATCCTGGACGTGGTCTACAACCACACCGCCGAAGGCAACCACCTCGGCCCCACGATCAACTTCCGCGGCATCGACAACGCCGCCTACTACCGGCTGGTCGACGAGGATCTGCGGTTCTACAAGGATTTCACCGGCACCGGCAACAGCCTCAACGCCCGCAACCCGCACACACTGCAGCTGATCATGGACTCGCTGCGCTATTGGGTGACCGAGATGCACGTCGACGGCTTCCGCTTCGACTTGGCCTCAACGCTGGCCCGCGAGTTCTACGATGTCGACCGACTGAGCGCCTTTTTCGATCTGGTGCAACAGGATCCGATCGTCAGCCAGGTCAAGCTGATCGCCGAACCGTGGGATATCGGCGAGGGCGGCTACCAGGTCGGCAACTTCCCGGGTTTGTGGACCGAGTGGAACGGGAAATACCGCGATACGGTGCGAGACTACTGGCGGGGCGAGCCCGCGACACTGGGTGAGTTCGCGTCCCGGCTGACCGGGTCGTCGGACCTCTATGAGGCGACCA
>NZ_DASXHW010000278.1:0-23128 GCF_036488105.1 Mycobacterium sp.
CTTGCTGGTGCGCCGCGACGGTCGCTACGTGACGGTCGGCGCCAGCGACAGCATCGCCCAGCAAATCGACGACATGGAACGTGCGGACGGTGACGGACCGTGCGTCGACGCGATCGAAGAAGAGACGCCGCAGATCGAAACCGACCTGACCGCACCGAACCAGTGGCCCCAGCTGGCGGCCCGGATGGTTGCCGAGACGCCCGTGCGCGGGGCGATGGGTTTTCGCATCCTGGTCGACAAGCGGAAAACCGGGGCGCTCAACCTGTTCAGCGACAAGCCGAACGTCTTCGACACCGAATCCGCCGGCCAAGCCATCGTGCTGGCATCGTTCGCCAGTGTGGCCATCAACGCGGTCGCGTCGGGCGAGGACGTCTCCACCTTGCGGCGCGGGCTGCTGTCCAACCGTGAGATCGGCAAGGCCGTCGGGATGCTGATGGTGCTGCATGGCGTGGACGAGCAAGACGCGTTCAACGTCCTGCGCCGGTACTCCCAAGATCTGAACATCAAGCTCGCCGACGTGGCGCGGACCGTCATCGAAAGCCGAGGCAAGCCGATGTTCGGCACCAGTGAGCAGCGCTAGCGTCGGCCTCTGCGCCTATTCGGGCAACCGCAGCTCGGGTTTCTCAACCTCTTCGATGTTGACGTCTTTGAAGGTGACAACCCGCACCTGCTTGACGAACCGGGCCGGCCGGTACATGTCCCATACCCACGCGTCGGACAGTCGTAGTTCGAAGTAAACCTCGCCGTCGGCGTTGCGTGGAACCATCTCGACACTGTTTGCCAGATAGAAGCGTCGCTCGGTTTCCACGACGTAGCTGAACTGCCCCACGATGTCCTTGTATTCGCGGTACAGCGAGAGCTCCATCTCGGTTTCATACTTTTCGAGATCTTCGGCACTCATCAGCTCAGCCGTCCTTCTCCGTCCCGCGGTTGACTACCGTGCTCCATCTTTCCCCACCCATTTTCATTCTGCTGACCCGGTGCGCACTCCGCCACTATCTGGGTACCCGTCCCGGACGCCACCCGCCGCACGTTGATGAATGAACGCCGATGCTCCGAGCAGGGTCCCAGCTCGTTGAGCGCCGCCGAGTGCGCCACGGTGCTGTAGCCCTTGTGCACGGCGAAGCCGTAGCCGGGATGGTCGGACTCCATCGCCACCATCAGCCGGTCCCGGCTGACCTTGGCCAGCACGCTGGCCGCGGCGATGCATGCCGCGGCGGCGTCGCCTCCGATCACCGGCAGCGACGGCACGGGCAGCCCTGGCACCCGGAAACCGTCGCTGAGCACGTAACCCGGGCGAACCGACAGTCCCGCCACCGCCCGGCGCATGCCTTCGATATTGGCCACATGCACGCCGCGGCGGTCAACCTCGGTCGACGGGATGAACACCACGTGGTACGACAGCGCGTATCGGCAAATCACGGGGTAGAGCTTCTCTCGGGCCTTTTCGGTGAGCTTCTTCGAATCGTCAAGAGCAGCAAGGCTTTCCAAGCGGCTCGGCCCCAGCGCGCAGGCGGCGACCACCAGTGGCCCCGCGCACGCCCCGCGCCCGACCTCGTCCACGCCGGCCACCGGCCCGAGGCCGCCGCGATACAACGCGGCCTCCAGGGTGCGCAGGCCCGACGATTTGCGGATCACCGTCCGCGGCGGCCAGGTCGTGGCCATGGCCTAGTGGTTCTGCTGAGGATTCGCCGCACGCACGGCACCCCACCGCGAGGGCGGCCACACAATGAACCTCGCCTTGCCGATGACATTGCCGACCGGCACCGTTCCGGCCATGGGATCACCGGTGCACAGCAATCCGTTGATGGCGTCGCCCGGGGTGCTGGTGCAGTGAGCCCGCGAGTCCGCCGAGTGGGTGCGGTTGTCCCCCATCACCCATAGCCGGCCCTGCGGGACGCTGACGGGCCCGAATTCGGGCCCCAGGCAGGGATAGACACCCGGGTCGGCGTTCAGCGTCGCCGGGTCCAGATACGGCTCCGTCAACTTCTTGCCGTCGACCGTCAGTCCGGTGTTGTTGCGGCACTCCACGGTCTGGCCGCCCACCGCGATAACACGCTTGACTAAGTCGTTTTCGTCAGGAGGCACAAACCCGATGAACGACAACGCATTTTGCACCCAACGGATCACGGCGTTGTGCGAACGGATGGATTTGTAACCGATGTTCCACGGCGGTGGTCCCTTGAACACGATGACGTCTCCGGGGTGCGGAGAGCCGAACCGGAAGGTGACCTTGTCGACCATGATCCGGTCGCCGACACAGCCCGAGCACCCATGCAGCGTGGGTTCCATCGATTCCGACGGGATCAGGTAGGGACGGGCCACGAACGTCAACATGACGTAGTAGAGCACCAGCGCGATGACGGCCAGGATCACGGTCTCCCGCAGCGCCGCCCGCTTTTTGTCGGGGTGATCGTCCGCGTCAGCCGAATCCGGCTCCGCTACGGAGGGGCGGCTCGTCGCGACTTCTGGATCGGCCGGACCGGAATCGGGTTGACCCTCAGTCGGGCCGGTCGGTTCTGTCACGGGTTCAGCGTAGTCAGCATCTCGATGCGATTCGGTAGGGCCGCCACCGAAACGCCGACCGCGCAGAAAATCAGCGCTTTTCCTTGATCTTGGCTTTCTTGCCGCGCAGCTCGCGTAGGTAGTAGAGCTTGGCGCGACGAACGTCACCGCGGGTCACGACGTCGATGTGGTCGATGTTGGGCGAGTGCACCGGGAAGGTCCGCTCGACGCCGACGCCGTAGCTCTCCTTACGCACGGTGAAGGTCTCGCGGACCCCACCGCCCTGGCGGCGCAGCACGACGCCCTTGAACACCTGGATGCGCTCCTTGGCGCCCTCGATGACCTTCACGTGCACATTGATCGTGTCACCGGGGTGGAAGGCCGGGAGGTCGTCGCGCAGCGACGGCTTGTCGACGAAATCCAGCGTGTTCATGTCGGAAGACACTTCCTTGCGGTCGCGGCTGCGTGCCGCTGCTCACCGCTGCGAACGGGTGGGCAGGCAACCTAGCCGATGTTTCGGGCATCTGGGTGCGTCTCGCGGTAGGCGGGAGCGGGCCGGCCGGCCGACAACCGCTGGAGACAACTGGTCAATTGTGCCAGATCGGGCCCACGCAGCGAAATCACGGCGAATCGCCGCTGCATCTGACTCCCCCGTGACGTGGGCAAATGGTACACATGACGCTGAGATGACCACGCGAGCGCGGCTGCCGATGCTGCTGATCGCCACCGCGGCAGTGCTGACGGTGTCGACGAGCGGCTGCGCAAAGGTGTACGGGTCACCCGACGGCCCGGAACCCGCTGTCCATGCCCCTGAGTCACCGCCTACCGCCGCGTTCGACGGATTGTCGGCCCGTATCGCGCAGGCCACCGACGCCGCCGCGGCAGACGGCGCCACCATCTCGATTGCCGTCCTCGACCGGGTGACCAGCCAGATGTTGGCAGGCGGCAACAACCAGCTGGTCGGGATCGCATCCGTCGCGAAGCTCTTCATCGCCGACGATCTGTTGTCACAGCAAGCAGGCACGCCGCTGTCGTCGGAAGATCGCCAGGCGCTGGACAGCATGCTGCGGTCCTCCGACGACGACGCCGCGGAGACGTTCTGGGCCGCGCGCGGCGGCGAGACGATCATCAACGGCGTCGCGAGCCGCTACGGGTTGACGTCCACCACGCCGCCCAGCGACGGGCAGTGGTGGGACACGATGAGCTCGGCCTCGGATCTGGTGCACTACTACGACGGGCTGCTCAGCGGGGCCGGTGGATTATCCGGCGAGCGCGCGGAGATCATCCTCCACGACCTTGCCGGCTCGACGGCTACCGGAGCCGACGGTTACCCGCAGCGGTTCGGTATTCCCGACGGCCTCTTCGCCGAACCAGTCGCCGTCAAGCAGGGATGGATGTGCTGCATGGACGGCAGTAGTTGGATGCACCTGTCGACCGGCGTCATCGGCGCGGACCGGCGATACGTCATGGTGATCGAGTCGCAGCAACCGTCGGACGACGCCACCGCGCGGGAAACGATCACTGCGGCCGTCAAGACGATGTTTCCGTCCGGCCGGATCGGCGCCTAGCCCCGATCCCGATCCCACAGGTCGGGCCGCCGTTCTCGGGTGCGCTGCTCGGCGGTCTGCCGCCGCCAGGCCTCGACGCGAGCATGGTCGCCGGACAACAGCACCTCGGGGACATCGAGCCCACGCCAGCTCGGCGGCCGGGTGTACGAGGGGCCTTCCAGCACACCGTCGGAATGCGAATCGTCCTGGTGTGAAAGAGGATTACCCAACACGTTCGGCATGAGGCGCAGCACCGCCTCGATCATCACCAGCGCCGCCGACTCCCCGCCCGGCAAGACGTAGTCGCCGATCGACACCTCTTCGACCCGCATCCGCGTCGCCGCATCGTCGACGACCCGCTGGTCGATCCCCTCATAGCGGCCGCACGCGAACACCAGATGCGATTCGCTGCCCCACCGCTGGGCGGTCGACTGCGTGAACAGTACGCCCGTCGGCGTCGGGACAACGAGAAGCGTTTCCGGCGAGCAGATTTCGTCGAGCGCCTCGCCCCATACCGGCGCTTTCATCACCATCCCGGGTCCGCCGCCGTAGGGCGAGTCGTCGACCGAGCGGTGCACGTCGTGCGTCCACCTACGGAGGTCGTGCACCCCGAGCTGGACAAGGCCTGATTCTATTGCCTTGCCCGGCAACGACTCTCGTAGCGGATCCAGGTAGGTCGGGAAGATCGTTACGACGTCGATTCTCATCACACTGCGCCCTCAGTTCTCCAGTTCCAGGAGCCCCTCGGGCGGATCGATCTCGACGACACCGTCCTCCAGCGAGACCGACGTGACGATCGCGCCGACGAACGGCACCAGCAACTCGCCACCTTCTTCGCGGTCGACGGCCAGCAGCTCACCGCCCGCGGTGTGCAAAACCTCGGCGACGACCCCGATTTCGCGGCCGTCGATCGTGCGCACTCGAAGACTTTCGAGCTGGTGGTCGTAGTAGGTGTCGGACTCGTCGATGGGCGGCAGATCCGCGGAGTCGACGACGAACACGCTGCGCCGCAGTGCATCGGCGGCGTCGCGGTCGGCGACACCGGATAGCCGCACCAGCAGGCGGCTGCCGTGGACGCGGACCGTTTCCACGGTGTAGTTGCGCTCACGGCGATCAGAACCCTTGGCGCGCAATACCGCACCGGGCGCGAACCGAAGCTCTGGGTCATCGGTGCGAACCTCGACGACGAGTTCGCCGGTGACGCCGTGCGCTTTGACCACGCGCCCGACTGTCAACTCCAAGGGAGCACTCCGCTACTGGTCGGTGTCCACCACGTCGACACGAATGCCGCGACCACCGATGCCGGCAACGAGGGTGCGCAGCGCGGTCGCGGTGCGCCCACCGCGGCCGATCACCTTGCCGAGGTCGTCGGGGTGAACGTGCACCTCGACGGTCCGGCCCCGCCGGCTGGTCACCAGATCGACCCGTACATCGTCAGGGTTGTCGACGATCCCGCGGACCAGATGTTCGACGGCGTCGACGACGACAGTACTCATGGGGGTGGTCAGCTCTCGGTCGTCGGCTCGGCCTGCTCGCCGGCGGCGGCCGGCGCGGCCTCATCGGCCGGCTTCCCGGCGTCGTCGGCCTTCTCGGCGGTGTCCGCTTTCTCGGCCTTGTCCGAAGCGGCGGCCTTCTTCGCCGGAGCCTTCTTCTTCTTCGGCGTCGAGGCCTCGGTGTCGGGGGCACCATCGGCGGCAGCCAGGGCCGCGTTGAACAACTCGAGCTTGGTCGGCTTGGGCGCGGCGAGCTTCAGCCTGCCCTCAGCTCCGGGCAGGCCTTTGAACTTCTGCCAGTCACCGGTGATCTTCAGCAGTTTCAGGACGGGTTCGGTGGGTTGAGCCCCCACCGACAGCCAGTACTGGGCGCGCTCGGAGTCGACCTCGATCAGGCTCGGCTCCTCCTTGGGGTGATACCGGCCGATGACCTCGATTGCGCGGCCTTCGCGTCGCGTCCGCGAATCGGCGACCGCGATGCGGTACTGCGGGTTGCGGATCTTTCCGAGCCGGGTGAGTTTGATCTTTACCGCCATGGTTGAGCAACTTCTCCTACGGATGTCACGCTGCAATTCAGCGATTCGGGCGGGATGCCCGGATCCGGTTTTGCCTCGCGTGTGTGACCGCCGAACAAGCACCGCGAAAACGATGGGTCGCGCGGCGGACAGCCGCCTATTGTGCCAGAGCCGGGCCTGAAGTCGAAATTCAGTTCGAGTGCGGCTCCTACAGGATTTTCTGGAAGCACTTGGTCTCCACCCGGCGGGTCATCCGCCACCCGTCGGCGGTGCGAACGAAGCCGTCGTCGTACCACAAGCCGCAGAACATCACCTGGTCCTTCTCGCCGCCGAGGACCATCGGGTTGAAACAAATCGTCCGTGACGACGCGCTGTCCCCGTCGATGCGGACTGAGAAGTTGCCCAGCATGTGGGCATACATCGGAAAGTTCGGCAGGACTTCGGCCAACCAGGCCTTCACCTCGGGATAACGGCCTTCGATGCCACCGAGAGCCGTGTAATCGATGTAGGCGTCCTTGGTGAATACCGCGTCCAGATCGTCGAAGCGACGCGTGTCGATTGCGGTCGAGTAATCAACGATCAGCTGCTGGATTTCCAACCGGTCCGAGATTTCGGCGTGGCTCAACATGGGTCGATTGAACACCTACGAAGTCAACGACCGGCGGCGCGGGCCGGTAAGGTGCGTGGCCATGCGGAAGCTTCTCGCCGCAGTCGCGGCTGTCCTCTCCCTTGTCGGCACCAACGTAACTGCTTGGGCGGACGCCGGCGTGCAGCCGGTCGGTTCGGTGCCCATCCCCGACGGGCCGGCCCAGACCTGGCTGGTCGCGGATCTCGATTCGGGTCAAGTGCTGGCCGCACGCGACGAGAATGTTCGTCATCCACCGGCCAGCACCATCAAGGTGTTGCTGGCGCTGGTGGCCCTGGACGAGCTGAACCTGGACTCGACCGTGGTCGCCGACCCGGCCGACAGCCAGGTCGAATGCAACTGTGTGGGCGTGAAAGCCGGCCGTGTTTACACGACGCGCCAACTGCTGGACGGCCTGCTGCTGGTGTCGGGTAACGACGCGGCCAACACGCTGGCGCACATGCTGGGCGGCCCGGGCGCCACCGTGGCCAAGATGGACGCCAAGGCGGCATCGCTGGGCGCGGTGAACACCCATGCGTCGACCCCGTCGGGTTTGGACGGGCCGGGCGGGTCGGGTTGGTCGACAGCCCACGACCTGGCCGTCATCTTCCGCGCGGCGATGGCCAACCCGGTGTTCGCTCAGATCACCGCCGAGCCGTCGGCGATGTTCCCCGGCGACAACGGCGACCACCCGATCGCCAACCACGACGAGCTCCTGACGCGATACCCGGGCGCCATCGGCGGCAAGACCGGGTTCACCGACGCCGCACGCAAGACATTCGTCGGCGCCGCGGCTCGCGGAGGCCGCCGCTTGGTGGTAGCCATGATGTACGGGCTGGTGCGCGAGGGCGGACCAACCTACTGGGACCAGGCAGGCGGCCTGCTCGACTGGGGCTTCGCCCTCAACCCGCAGTCCGCGATCGGCACGCTGTAGGTCTCAGACGACACCCGCTACGGTTTCGGCTAGTCTTCCAGTGCCGTGGCACTCAATTGCGCAGGAGTCCAATATGAGCAGCCACGGCGTCCGGTCGACACGCGTCGACGGTGTCCGTGGGTTGAGTCGCCAGCCATTGTCAACGATGTCTGCGTCGTCAGTAGTCGACGCAGATGTCCGTAAGGAATGAGAGATCGATGATGGCCGAAAACCAACACGCTGCATCTGGTTCGCCACCTCAATCCGACGACTTCAGCACCCATGAGTCGGAGGTCGAGGGGCTAGCCGTAGTGGGCGTGAGCGGAAGCGTGGACATGCTCACCGCTCCCGGGCTGGCCGAGGCCATCGATTCCGCGCTCGCCAAAAAACCCAAAGGCCTGATCGTCGACTTGTTGAAGGTCGAGTTCCTCGGCTCGGCCGGCATCAGCGTCTTGATGAAGACCCGCGACAACCTCGGCGAGTCCATCCCGTTCTGCGTGGTCGCCGACGGGCCTGCCACGCACCGACCGCTCACCTTGCTGGGCATCAACGAGCTGATGAGCGTTTGCCGAAGGCTGGACGACGCCGTCGGCAAACTCACTGACGGCTAAGGGCTCAGCCCGGCAGGCCGATACCGCTCAACAACGACGACAGCAGGGCGATCCGCCGATCTTCGATCTCGGGTTGCGGCAGCACAGCCCGCAGCATCGCGGCTCCGTCAAAGGTATTGGTCAACAATGCCACCAGAACCGGGAACGTTTCCGGCGACAAACTGTCGGCGCCGGGCAACGCGCGCGCGGCGTCGCAGATCTTGCTGGTGTATTGCTCGAGAACGTTTTGCAAAGTGGCATTGAGCTTTTCGTCGGTGCGCGCGGCGACCATCAGTTCGTAGAGCACGGCGTTGGTGGAGCTGCTGGTGATGTCTCGCAGGATGGTCAGCCCCGCCTCCATCGCCGGCCGCTCAGTTGGTATCGCGGCGACCTGCTTGGTGAACGAATCCAATTGCCGCCGAAGCACTTCGTAGGCCGTGGCGGCCATGAAGTCGCCCATCGTGTCGAAGTGCCGGAACAAGGCGCCGACGGATACCCCGGCGCGCTTGGTGATCACGGCCGCCGACGCCCGGGCGTATCCGACCTCGATGATCGTCGCGATGCTGGCCTCGAGCAGTCGCGCCACCGTCTCTTCCCGGCGTTGTTGCTGCGTCCTTGCCATCGGGTGACCTACGCGCTCGAGCCGGCGAGTTGTCGACGAGCAGCGCCGGCCCGCAGGTAGCGACCCGACTTCACCGTCTTCCCGTAGCCGTCGCGGAATTCGCCGTTGCGGAACACAATTGCGCCGTTCACACCCGTTGCCACCACCGCCGCATCGTTGCGGTTCACCATGCGGCTCAGGTCGCCGTAGAACGGAACCTTTTCCTCGTGGTAGGCATCCACCGAGTCATCCAGGCCGGCGGGATCGATCACGACGAAGTCGGCGCGATCGCCTTCCCGCAGGGTGCCGGCGTCCAGGCCGAACCATTCGGCCACTTCACCGGTCAGGCGATGCACCGCACGTTCGATGGTGAGGAAGGGCTGTCCATCGTGGTAGGCGTCCAGCGTGCGCTTGAGCAACCGCAGTGAGTAGTTGTAGAAGGCCATGTTGCGCAGGTGCGCACCGGCGTCGGAAAAGCCCATGTGGATGCTCGGCTCGGCGGCCAGCTTATTCAGCTGCTTGGGCCGGTGGTTGGCGACGATGGTGGTCCAGCGCACGTTGCGCTCACCGTTTTCGACCAGGACATCGAGGAACGCGTCCAGCGGGTGCAGGCCTCGCTCCGTGGCGATCGCACCGAAGCTTTTGCCGATCAGCGTCTTGTCGGGGCATTCGACGATCACTGCGTCGTGAAAGTCCTTGTGCCACAGCGACGGCCCGAGCTTGACGCGGTCGAACTGCCGGCGGAACCTGCGGCGGTACTCCGTGTCGGCCAGTAACTCATTGCGCTCCAGCTGGTCTCGCAGGTGTAGCGCGGCGGTGCCTGCACCGAACTCTTCGAAGACCGGCAGATCGATGCCGTCCGAGTAAAGCTCGAACGGCACCGGCAGGTGCTGGAACCGAACCTTCGAGCGCAGTAGGAAGTTCATCAGCCGCGTGCCCGGGCCAAAGACGTGTACCGCCAATGGCATCGACTTGGCGTCGGCCGATACCAGCAGGCTCATGCGAACGGCTTTGCGCAGCCCGAACAGTGGGCTGCTGGCCAGGAAGAACAGCAGTCCGGATTCGGCTTTGGCCACGTTGGGCGCGCTTTGCAGAATCCGGCCGCGCTTGCGCAGCACCTTGATCAGCTTGCGGCGTTCCCGCCACGTCGCGAAGGTGGACGGCAGCGCGCGGGAGCGGAACCGGTCGCCGTCGAGTTTGTCGATCGCCGCGTCCATCCCGGACATGCCGAGCATGCCGGCCGCGAGCGCGTCGTCCAGCAACGCGGCCATCTTGTCGAGCTCGGCGTCGGTGGGCTCCACGTCGCGGGTGGTGGCGCGATCGAGGCCGAGCACCGAGGTCCGGAGATCCGAATGACCAAGCAGCGAGCTGACATTCGGGCCCAACGGCAGGCCGTCGATTGCCTCGACGTATTCCGCGGGAGTCGACCAGGTCTTGTGGTCCTGCAATGCAGCCAGGACGAATTTGCGCGGAACGGCCTCGACCCGGCTGAAAAGGTCGGCGGCATCGTCGGCGTTGGCATAGACGGTCGACAGCGAGCACATGCCGAGCAAGACCGTGGTCACACCGTGGCGGACCGACTCGCGCAATCCGGGGTCCAGCAGCACCTCGGCGTCGTAGTGGGTGTGCACGTCGACGAATCCGGGGACGACCCACTTGCCCTTCGCGTCGACGATCTCGGGGCAACCGGTCTCGTCCAATGGAGTTGACGACACCGTGCACACGACACCGTCGCGGATGCCCAACGTGCGGGTTTGCGGCGTACTGCCGGTTCCGTCGAACCACAATCCGTCGCGAATGATCACGTCGTAGCTCACTATCGTCCTCCGCATCGTTGGGGTGTGGCCAAGCTAGCATAGATAGCGAGTACTCGCAATCTTTTCTTGGCCCGCCCTGCTAGAGCCGTCCCCTGCTGCGCGGCCGCTGCGCCGATGGACTCACCGCACCGAGCCGCGCCGTGAGCTCGGCGACCGAGATCTCGTCCAGACTGTGCACGGCGTCGATGATCCGGGCGCGCAGCGCATCGTCGGCGAACGGTTCGGCGAGCCAATGGAATTTCTCCACCACCCGATCCCATGACAGGGGTCGGGTGGGCGATCCCTCGAAGTCGGACTGTTCGCGGCGCAACTCACGACCGTCGGTGAGTGTGATCTGCACGCGAGCCGCAGTGCGTTCGGGATAGGCCTCGGTCAGATCGGCTGCGGCACGGACATGTACCCGCGCCAGTAGGTCTTGGACGTCACCGTGGCGGACTCGTTGTGTCTCAAGCTGTTCGGGACCGACCTGACCGTCCAGCAGCGCAGCGGCCACCAGATACTTGAGGTTGTAGTCCGCCTGCTCTTTGGTCGACGGGTGGTCCTTGTTGCCGTAACGACCACCGCCGGCGATGTCGAATGCACCTTGGAAGACCTCGAGTGTCACGGCCGCGACGTCGGCGCCGGTGATGCCGCGCTCGTCACGAAGCGCCAGCGTTGCGTCGATCACCACCTGGCCGTGGATCAGCGCGCAGTACTGCTTGAGGTAGGTCTGCTCGACCGCGATCAGTGCGCGGTCGGATGTGCGCAGGTCGATTCGCTGATCGAACAACTGCTCGAGGCCATTGGGGCCTTCGAAAAGCGCACGCGGACCGGTGATTCCGCGGCCGGCAAGCATGGTGGCATAAACTGCGCGCATCCCGGTGATGGCCGGCGAGATGCCCTTCCATGTCGACACCGGTTCGGTGTGCACGGCTGCTAGCGACAGGTTGTCCACCGCTGAGGCGGCGATGGCGTCGCCGGTCTGGGCCACGCCAAGACCGAGCAGCTTCGCTGAGCCTGCCGCGGCCGAGATTCCCAGTTGCAGCGCGTGGTTGAGCCCGCGACCCATCACGGGAACCTGTGCGCTGAAACGACATTGGACTTCGTAGGCGATCGCGAGAGCCAGCAGGAAGTCCGATCCGCTGGCCTCGGCATGCTCGGCGACGGCGAACACCGCGCCGAAGTTGTCGGCCGGATGGCATAAACCGCCAGGAGTCAGATAGGTATCGAGTAGATCGGGATAGCGCACCAGCACCGCGTTGAAGAAGGCGGCCTGATCCACCGACGCGCGTCCGCCTCCGACGAAAGTCGCGGTCGGGCGGCCGCTGAACTGTTCGGCGTGCGCGCGGATCGCGGGAATGAGTTCGCCGTCGAGTGCGGCGATCGCACAGGCGATGCTGTCCAGGACATTGCGTTTCAGCATCGCCCGGGTGTCCCCGCTGATATCGGACTGATCGGCGTTGACCACGAACTCTGCGAGCCGGTCGACGGTGTACCCGGGGCTGTCGTCGGTCATGACGGGCCTGTCTCGAAAACTGTTGGCGAGGCCAAACTGCCATCTCCGGCAAGCTCGATGCGCCGGCACATGTCGTCAGACATATCCGGCGTATCGGCGAGATCGAACCAGCGAGCCTGCAGGCTTTCGTCGTCCGCGGGGAAGGGCTCACCGCCGACCCAGTCCATCCGGAATACGTGGTCGAGGTACTGCGCGTGATCGCCGTTGGCGTGGACGATCGGACGCGTCACGTGCACCCAGGCCAGTCGTCGGGCGACCGCGTGGATACCGCTCTCTTCGAACACTTCTCGGACTGCACAGTCGGCCGGGTTCTCCCCCGGCTCGACAATTCCGGTGACTGGCGTCCAGGCCTGGTTGTCGGACCGTTGGATCAGGAGCACCTGCTGATCGCGAATAACCACCGCCGTTATCCCGGCCAGCCACAACGGCGCATGCCCGATGTGCTGGCGAAGCGCGACGATGAACTCAGGGATCGGCATATCCCGTTTCTAACAGAGACCGTCACGAAGACACGTCCGTTGCCCATGACCGGACCCGTGAAACTTGTGTCTGTTACACACAGGGTGTTCGCCTCTAAGCTCTTCTCGTTCTCTCGTCAGCGCTGGAAAGGACGGCCGTCATGCCACTCGCACGGATCGACCTCATCGAGGGCAAGTCGGTGGAATACCGCCGCACCATCGCAGACGTCGTGTACGACAAGATGATCGAATGTCTGGGAGTGCCCGAGGATCGATTTCAGACCATCACGGAACACAAGGCGGAGAACTTCTTTTTCGACCCCGACTACCTCAGTCTCTACCGGTCCGAAAACTGCATCTTCATTCAGCTAATCTTCCTCGACGTCGCGAGCCCTGAGCAAAAAGCCGCGTTCTATAAGGCGGTCGTGGACCAGTTGCACGAGAAGCTGCAGGTACGGCCGGAGGACGTCTTCTTCAACCTGATGACGGTCGACCCACCAGACTTTTCCATGGGCAACGGCAAGGCCACTTACATCAACGGGGTACCGACCAATCGTCTCGACCCAAATTCCATCGAGGGCTGACCGACTGGCCCAGGCGCGGCTCAGTAGAACTGCCCGCGCAGGACGACCACGTCCGCGCGGTGCAGCACCTCGGGGCCGTAACGGGGATCGTCGTAGTAGCACAACATGTCTGCCGACGCGCCATCGTCCAAGCCTGGACGGTCGAGCCACTCACGGGCGTCCCAGCACGCCGCGCCGAGCGCTTCGGTGGGGGTCATCCCGATGCGGGTCAGTGCCTCGACTTCGTCGCCGATCCGCCCGTGGGCGATCATGCCGCCCGCGTCGGTGCCGGCGTAGATCGGTATGCCGGCCTCTCGGGCAGCGGTCAACCGGGGATAGCAGTTGGCGTACAGGTCGCGTATGTGCGCGGCGTAGACGGGATACTTTCCGGCGGCATCGGCGATGCCGGGAAAGTTCTCGACGTTGATCAGGGTCGGCACCAAGGCGGTTCCGTACTCCACCATCAACTCGATGATGTCGTCGGTCAGCCCGGTGCCGTGCTCGATGCAGTCGATCCCCGACCGGATCAAACCGGGCAGCGCATCCTCGCCGAAGACGTGCGCGGTGACTCGCGCACCGTGGGCGTGGGCGGCGTCGATCGCTGCCGTCAGCACGTCGTCGGACCACAGTGGCGCCAAATCGCCTATGCCACGGTCGATCCAGTCGCCGACCAGCTTGACCCATCCGTCGCCACGTCGGGCCTGCAGCGCCACCGCCTCCGGGAGCTGTGATTCGTCTTCGATGTCGATCGGCAGGCCGGGGATGTACCGCTTGGGACGGGCCAGATGCCGCCCGGCCCGAATGATGCGGGGCAGGTCGTCGCGATCGTCGAGGCTGCGGGTGTCGATTGGCGATCCGCAGTCGCGCAGCAGCAACGCGCCGACCTCGCGTTCAGCCTCGGCCTGGGCGATCGCCTCGTCGAGTTCGACGCCTCCCTGCGGCCCCAGCCCGACATGGCAATGCGCATCGACCAGCCCGGGCAGGATCCAGCCGCCGTCGAAAATCGTGTCAGCGCCGCCGACCGGCTCGCGGCTGATTCGGCCGTCAACGATCCACAGTTCGAGGGGTTCTTCGTCGGGCAGCCCGATCCCTCGAACGTGTTGCGGCACTACTTACCCGGGAATTTCAGCTTGGACAAATCGAAATCGGCCAGCCCGGGCGGCAATTCGTCCAGACCCTGCGGCATGTTGGACAGGTCGGGGAATCCGGCCGGCATGCCTGCGCCGAGCGGGCCGCGAACCTTGGGCGGCGTCGGCCCACGCTTCTTGCCCTTCTTGCCCTTGCCTTTTGCGTTTTTTCGGGTCGCCGACTTTCGTCCCAACCCGGGTATGCCCATGCTGCTGACCATCGAGGACATCATCTTGCGCGCCTCGAAGAAACGGTCGACCAGTTGGTTGACCTCGGACACCGCCACACCGGAGCCGTTGGCGATGCGCAGGCGGCGTGATGCGTTGATGATCTTCGGGTCGGCCCGCTCCTGCGGCGTCATGCCGCGGATGATGGCTTGCAGCCGGTCGAGTTGGCTGTCGTCGACGGCGGCCAGGGCATCCTTCATCTGACCCGCGCCCGGAAGCATGCCCAGCAGGTTGCCGATCGGACCCATTTTACGGATCGCCAGCATCTGCTCGAGGAAGTCCTCCAGTGTCAGCTCGCCGGATCCGATCTTGGCGGCCGCGGCCTCGGCCTGCTCCGCATCGAAGACCTGCTCGGCCTGCTCGATCAGGCTCAGCACATCGCCCATGCCCAGGATGCGGCTGGCCATCCGGTCTGGATGGAAGATGTCGAAGTCTTCTAACTTCTCGCCGGCTGATGCGAAAAGTATTGGCACACCGGCTATTTCACGTACCGACAGCGCAGCGCCACCGCGGGCGTCGCCGTCCAGTTTGGTCAGCACCACGCCCGTGAAGCCGACGCCTTCGCCGAACGCCTGGGCAGTGGCCACCGCGTCCTGACCGACCATCGCGTCCAGAACGAACAGCACCTCGTCGGGGTCGACGGCAGCGCGGATGGCCGACGCCTGGGCCATCATCTCCTCGTCGATACCCAACCGCCCGGCCGTGTCGACGATCACCACGTCGAAGTGCTTGGCCCGTGCCTCCGCGAGCCCGGCCGCGGCCACGGCGACCGGATCGGCCGGGCCGGCCTGCTGATCGGCCTCGGCATCCGCCGAAGTGCCGGGGTGCGGCGCGAACACCGCGACGCCGGCCCGCTCGCCGGTGATGCGCAGCTGGTCGACCGCGCCCGGCCGCTGCAAGTCGCAAGCCACCAACAGCGGAGTGTGGCCCTGGCCGCGCAGCCACAGCGCCAGCTTTCCCGCCAGCGTGGTCTTACCGGAGCCCTGCAGACCGGCCAGCATCACCACGGTCGGCGGCGTCTTGGCGAATGCCAGCTGCCGGGTCTGCCCGCCCAGGATGGCGACCAGTTCCTCGTTGACGATCTTGACGACTTGCTGCGCCGGGTTGAGGGCGCCGGATACCTCCGCGCCCTTGGCGCGGTTTTTGATTCGACCGACGAACGCACGGACCACCGGCAGCGAAACGTCGGCCTCGAGCAGTGCCAGCCGGATTTCGCGGGTGGTGGCGTCAATGTCGGCGTCGGTCAGCCGGCCTTTGCCGCGAAGTCCTTGCAGGGCACCGGTGAGCCGATCGGACAGCGATTCAAACACGCCGCCCAGCCTAATGGGAACCGATCAGCGTGGCTGCACACGCGCGAACTTGGTTAGACCGCGGCCGCGTCCGGCTGTGTCTCCAGCACCGACAACAGGTGATGCTCGATCGCCGATCGGGTGCCCGAACCCGGCTCGCCACTCGCCTTGGCGGCGGCGCTGTGCGCGGGCAACGCGATACAGAACACGTCGTCGACCATCGACCCGCGCGTGCTGACCTTCGCCCAGTCGATATCCACCCCGGAACGCTCCAGCGCGCCGGTGAGCAGCGCCAACAGACCGGGCCGGTCGTTCGCCCGGATCTCGACGATCAGTCGCCCCGGCGCGCCGTCGAACCACAAGATCCGGGGCGGCGCGGACGAGTTATGGACTGGAACCGCGGTCGGGGCGTCGCCGAGCGGCCTGGGCTTCGCATCGGCCGACCGCTGCTTCAGCATGTCCAGCACGTCGGTCTGGCCGCCGAGGGCCCGGATGAGCTGCTGACGCAGCAGACCCGCGGCCGGTGGACTGCCGAAGTGCGGCGACACCACGAATTCGCTGATCGCGACGCCGTCCTCGATATTGATCGACGCCGAATGCACGCGCAACGAGTTCAGGGTCAGCACCCCGGCAGCTTTGGACAGCAGCCCGCGCTGGTCCGGGGCGATCACCACCGCATGGTGCAGGCGCTGATCTTTAGCGGGCCGCAGCTCGACGTGCACCTTGCGGTCGGCCGCCAGCGCGATGTACTCGGGGTCGAGCGGGTCGGCTTGCGGCAATGCCTGACCGTTCATCGCCATCCGGCTGCGCCGCACCAGGTCGCCGACCAGCGAGGCCTTCCAGTCGCTCCACACCCCGGGCCCGGTGGCCAACGAGTCCGCCTCCGTCAGAGCGTGCAACACGTCCAGCAGCACCGGGTCGCCCTCCAACGCCTCGCAGACGGTGGCGATGGTCTGCGGATCGTTGAGGTCCTGCCGAATCGCGACCTTGGCCAACAACAAGTGGTGGTACACCAGCTTGGACAGCATCTCCACATCTGACGGCCACATGCCCAGCCGGGTACCGATCTGGGTGGCCAGCTGAGCCCCCAGCATGCAGTGATCGGCATCGCGCCCCTTACCGATATCGTGCAGCAGCGCGGCAAGGATCAGCAGGTCAGAACGGGCCACTCGGGTGGTGAAAATCCTTGCCCGCGACACTGTTTCGGCCAGGTGACGGTCGACCGTCCAGATATGCACGACGTCACGCGGCGGAAGATCCCGTACCGCGCCCCACTCCGGGAACAGCCGGCCCCATAGCCCGGTGCGGTCCAGCGTCTCGATGACCGCGATGGTGTCCGGCCCTGCGGTCAACATAACCAAGAGGTTGTCCAGCGCGTCGCGCGGCCACGGCGTGGGCAGTTCCGGCGCGGTATCGGCCAACCGGCTCAGTGTCGACACCGCAATAGGCAGTCCGGTGGCCGCCGATGCCGCCGCGACTCGCAGCAACAGCGCCGGGTCGCTCTGCGGTCGGGCATCGCGAGCGAGGACGATCTCTCCGGCGTACTCGATGACGCCCTCGTCCAGCGGCCGACGCGGACGCCGCCGGATCGCCGACATCCCGCGCCGCGGCAGAGCGTTGGAGGCGGTCCGCAGCCCGGCATCGACGCGGTAGCTGATCGTGCGTCCCACGTCGGACAGCACCCGCGACAGGTCGAAGCGGTCGCCGATGTGCAGCGCCGCGCTGATCTCGTCGGCAAACTGGGCCAGCACCTGGTCGTGGCCGCGGCCCGAAACCCGGTGGAGTTCGGTGCGGACGTTGAGCAGGGTCAGGTGGGCACCGGTCAGCGAACCCAGCGGGTCGTCCGCTTCTCCTACGGCAAGGCGGTCGGTGAGGTGAGCGATGGCCAGCGCATCGAGCAGTTGAATATCGCGCAGGCCGCCGCGGCCCGATTTGATATCGGGCTCGGCGCGGTGGGCGATCTCGCCGCAGCGACGCCACCGGGAGTGGGTCTCGTCGACGACTTCACCGAAGATGGATTGGATTCCGGCCCGCCACTGCCGGCGAATTCCCTCGATGAGGCGACCGGACAGCTCTTCGTCGCCGGCGATGTGCCGGGTATCGAGCATCGCCAGACAGGCGGACACGTCCGCGCTGGCGACCTTCAGTGTCTGGCCCACGGTCCGAACACTGTGATCGAGGCGAATGTTGGCGTCCCACAACGGATACCACAGCGAGTCGGCGACGTCCCGGACGGCGTCGGTGTTCATGCCGTCGTGCAGCAACAGCAAGTCCAAGTCCGAGTAAGGCACCAGCTCGCGACGGCCCAGCGAACCTGTCGCGACGATCGCGAAGCCGCTGCCGGGCATGATGCCGATCTCGGAAGCCTTTGTCGTCAACCAGAATTCGTGCAGTTCGCCCCACGCTTCACGCAAGGCGGCCGAGTCGAGTTCGTTGGGTCCGCGGGCGAGCAACTTCTCCCGGGCGCCCGCCAAATCGCTGGCCGCGCCGGGAGTTTTGCCCGCAACGGCCGCCGACGACGAATCGGGTAATTCTTGCTCGCGCTGACTCATTCCCGTCCGAATCGGCTCGGCCACCCCCAAACAGTACTCATAACGCGAGTATCAGATCGCGTCGGCTCCGCGCTCGCCGGTGCGTACCCGGACCACGGTTTCCACGGGGCTGACCCAGACCTTGCCGTCACCGATCTTGCCGGTACGTGCGGCCCGCACGATGCTGTCCAGGGCCTTGTCGGTGTCGAAGTCCTCGACCAGGACCTCGACGCGGACCTTCGGCACGAAGTCGACTGAGTACTCAGCACCGCGGTAGACCTCGGTGTGGCCCTTCTGACGCCCGTACCCCTGAACCTCGCTGACCGTCATGCCCAGGATGCCCACCTGTTCAAGGCCGGCTTTGATGTCCTCGAGCGTGAACGGCTTCACGATCGCGGTAATCAGCTTCATCCTATTCCGCCTCTACTTTGTCGCCCACTCGATCAAAAGTGCTTTCCGGCAAACTCGCATGAGGAAGGACAGAGCCGGTAGCTTGTGCGAATTCGTAAGCACTCTCTGCGTGCTGAGCTTCGTCGATACCGGCCGCTTCTGCCTCGGGAGTCAGACGTAGCCCGATCGTGTATTTGAGTATCAGGGCAAGGATAAGGGTGCCGACGGCGGAGTAGAGGAGAACGCTGAACGCGCCGACCGCCTGTCGTTCCAGCTGACTCCAACCCCCGCCGTAGAACAGGCCCTTGGATACACCAGCCACGCCGTTGATGGCGGGGCTTTCCGGCGCGGCAAGCAGACCGACCAGCAGTGTCCCTGCCAGGCCGCCGATCAGGTGCACACCGACCACATCCAGCGAGTCATCAAAGCCGAACTTGAATTTGAGCCCGACTGCCAGCGCACACAGCACCCCAGCTGCCGCGCCGATCGCCAAGGCACCTAACGCGTTGACCGACGAGCAGGATGGTGTGATGGCGACCAATCCGGCGACGATGCCCGAGGCCCCGCCCAGCGTCGTCGCATGACCATCGCGGATCCGCTCGGTGAGCAGCCAGAAGAGCATGGCCGTGGCCGTGGCGATCGTGGTGGTCATGAACGTCGACCCGGCGACGCCGTTGGAGCTGGTGGCCGAACCGGCGTTGAACCCATACCAGCCGAACCACAGCAGGCCCGCGCCGAGCATCACAAACGGCACATTGTGCGGACGGAAGAGCGTAGTGGGCCAGCCCTTGCGTTTGCCCAGGACGATCGCCAGAACCAGGCCGGCCGTACCGGAGTTGATATGGACCGCAGTACCGCCGGCGAAGTCGATTGCGTGCAGCTTATTGGCGATCCAGCCGCCGTGCTCGGACGCGAAACCGTCGAATGCGAAGACCCAGTGCGCGACCGGGAAGTAGACGATCGTGGCCCACAATCCCGCGAACACCAGCCAGGCGCTGAACTTCAGCCGGTCGGAGACAGCCCCCGAGATCAATGCGACGGTGATGATCGCGAACATCAGCTGGAAGGCTACGAACACGGTGGCCGGCAACGTACCGGCCAGTGGGATGTCAGTAGCCGCAACGCCTTTGGTGGGATCGGCGGCCACGGAGTTGCCACCGATGAGGCCCTTCAGACCCCAGTACTCGGTCGGATCACCGACGACGTTGCCTTTGTCGTTCCCGAATGACATCGAGTAGCCGTAGAGCACCCAGAGCACCGTGACCACGCCCATGGCGCTGATGCTCATCATGATCATGTTGAGCACGCTTCTGGCGCGCACCATCCCGCCGTAGAAGAACGCCAGTCCTGGCGTCATCAACAGCACCAGTGCAGAACTTGCCAGCATCCAGGCGGTATCGCCGGTATTGGGCTGGCCCAGTGTCGGGAAACTCACTCGCTATCACCTCCGGTCGGCCGCGAACAGCCGACAGACATATGCCTGTGGCCTGATCCAGAACCTTGCGCATTAGTTGTTACAAAAAGCGGCGCTGACAGGTTTCGCCGGTGTTACAGAACGCCGGAGGGCCAATTCAGCCAAGAAGGGCGTCGACGAAAGCCGCGGGTTCGAACGGCGCGAGGTCGTCGGGTCCCTCCCCCAGCCCGACCAGCTTGACCGGCACGCCGAGTTCTTGCTGGACCCGGAAAACGATGCCGCCCTTGGCCGTACCGTCCAGCTTGGTCAGCACCGCTCCGGTGATGTCGACCACATCGGCGAACACCCGTGCCTGCGCCAGCCCGTTCTGCCCGACGGTGGCATCGAGCACCAGCAGCACCTCGTCGACCGCGGCGCGCCGCATCACCACGCGTTTGACCTTGCCGAGCTCGTCCATCAACCCGGTCTTGGTGTGCAGCCGCCCCGCGGTGTCGATCACGACGACATCAGCGCCCGACTCGATGCCCTTGTCAACGGCGTCGAACGCCACCGAAGCCGGATCGGCGCCCTCGGGCCCACGGACCACCTCGGCACCCACCCGGGCGGCCCAGGCTTGCAATTGGTCGGCGGCGGCGGCGCGAAACGTGTCGGCGGCGCCCAGCACGACCCGTCGGCCGTCGGCGACCAGGACCCGCGCGAGTTTGCCGACCGTGGTGGTTTTGCCGGTGCCGTTGACGCCGACCACCAGCAGCACCGATGGGTGGTCGTCGTGCGGTAGAGCCCGCACCGATCGGTCCAGACCGGGCTGCAGCTCGGCGATCAACACCTCCCGCAGCACCGCACGGGCATCGGCCTCGGTCTGTACGTCTTTGCTGGCGAGCCGACTGCGCAGCTCGGCCACTATTGAGCTGGTCACTGTTGGACCCAGATCGGCGATCAGCAGGGTGTCTTCGACTTGTTCCCAGGAATCCTCGTCGAGGTAGCCGCCGCCGATCAGCCCTAAGAGGCTGCGGCCCAACGCATTCTGCGATCTGGCGAGTCGGCCGCGCAGGCGTTCCAAGCGCCCTTCGGGCGGTGCGATCGCCTCGGTTGCGGGCGCCGTGGCTGCGGGCGCCGGCTCGATCGGCGGCATCGGCTCGGCCGTTGGCGCGGCGCTATCCGGTTCGGGCAGTTGAACATCGGAGATCGGGCGCTTCGGCGCGTCGCGCGGAATGGTCGCGTCGTCACCGACAGCGGGCAGCTCGGTGGTGTCGATGCGCTCGGGAGTTTCGGTGCGGCTGAACGTGATTCCCGATGACGCGGTGTACCCGCCGGAACGGTCCAGAGTGGGGGTCTGCTCGGGGGCCGACAAGCGGATCTGCCGCCGTCGGGAACGGACCAACCCCAGGACCAGCGCGGTGACGACGACGAGCGCGGCGACGACCGCGATTGCAATCCACAGGGTTTCCGGCATTCCGACATTCTCCCAGGCCCGGTCTGGACAGCAGTGGGCACGTGTGTCGGTGGCTCGTGCCAGACTCGCTGCTGTCGTTCACGATGTCCACAATCAAACAAGGGGTGTCATGGCAGGAGATGTCCGATTAGGTGCGGTGTCAGTCGATTGCGCCGACCCGGCTGGCTTGGCAGAGTTCTACCAGAACGTCCTGGATTTGCAGGTGCTGTTCGCTGGCGATGATTTCGTTGCCCTGCGGGGCGCTGGCGTCTTTCTGACGTTTCAGCGCGTCGTGGATCACAAGCCACCGAACTGGCCAGATGGCGCGGTCCCCAAGCAACTTCACCTCGAATTGGCGGTGTCTGACCTTGACGGCCAGGAAGCCCGGATGCTCGCGCTTGGCGCCACCAAGGCCGACGTTCAGCCCAACCCGGATAACTGGCGGGTGCTGATCGACCCGGCAGGCCACCCGTTCTGCATCACCACATTGATGCCCGAGGTCACCTAGTCCGACCGTTGCTCGCGCGCCAGCGAAGCCGGCGCCGGCTAGTTAGTCGACGCCGGAACCAGTCGTGACCAGCTCGTTGACCTGCTGACCGCGCATCCGCTGCGAGATCACCGTGGTGATGCCGTCGTCGCGCATCGTCACGCCGTACAGCGAGTCGGCGACCTCCATGGTCGGCTTCTGGTGGGTGATGATGATCAGCTGCGACTTGGCCCGCAGCAGGTCGAACAGACCGATCAGCCGCCGCAGGTTGGTGTCGTCGAGCGCCGCCTCGACCTCGTCCATGATGTAGAAGGGCGACGGGCGGGCGCGGAAGATGGCGACCAGCATCGCCACCGCGGTCAGTGATTTCTCGCCACCGGACAGCAGCGACAGCCGCTTGACCTTCTTGCCGGGCGGACGAGCCTCCACCTCGATTCCGGTGGTGAGCATGTCGTCGGGATTCGTCAGCAGCAGCCGGCCCTCGCCACCGGGGAACAGCGAGGCGAAAACCCCTTGGAATTCCCGCTCTACGTCGACATAGGCCTCGGTGAACACCTGCAGGATGCGGGCGTCGACATCGGCGACCACGTCGAGCAGATCCTTACGCGCGGCCTTGACATCCTCGAGCTGGGTGGACAGGAAATTGAAGCGCTCCTCCAGGGCCGCGAACTCCTCGAGCGCCAACGGGTTCACCCGGCCCAGCTCGGCCAGCTCGCGTTCGGCGCGTTTGGCGCGACGCTCCTGCGTGGGCCGGTCGAACGGCAGCGGGGCCGGTGCCGTGACCTGCTCGCCGCGCTCGCGCGCCTGCTCGTATTCGGCCATCTCCAGCTCGCTCGGGGGCAGCGTCACCTGTGGGCCGTATTCGGCGACCAGCACGTCGGGCGCCATGCCGAACTGCTCGAGCACCATCTGCTCGAGTTGCTCGATACGCAGTGCCGCTTGGGCTTTGGCGACCTCGTCGCGGTGCAGCGCCTCGGTGAGCACTCCGATCCGGGTGCCCAGCGTGTTCACCTCGTCGCGGACCGCAACCATCGCCGTAGACCGTTGCTGACGCTCGGCGGCCAGCGCGTCGCGGTTTTGCGATGCGGCGCCGACCACCAGACTCAGG